>DATBIQ010000106.1:0-5512 GCA_036556865.1 Gaiella sp. | reverse complement strand
AGCGCGGGGACCCGCCCGAAGGTGAGCGCCGTCGCGCTCCAGGCGACCACCGAGACCGCGAAGAGCAGTCCGAGGGCGATCTCGAGGCCGAAGGTGCCGCCGAGGTCGAGCGGGAGCCCGACCGCGAGGGGCGTCAACGGTGTCCGGAAGAGCTGCACCTGGGAGAGCGGCGGGTCGGAGTCCAGCAGCTGGAGGTAGTAGACGAGGTAGTCCCAGGTATCACGGCCCTTCGCCATGGGCCACCCGACCGCCTGGAACGCGAAGATCCCGAGCGCCACGACGAAGAGGACGACCGCCGCTCGTCTCGTGGGGACGAAGGCCAGCAGCCCGCCCAGGCGGCCGCTCACGTGCGAAGGCTTCCGGCGAGCCGGCGCACGCGGGCCGCGGGGCTCCGCTCGAGGCGGGCGAGCCGGGCTTCGAGCTCGTCGACGCGGGCGCCGAACGAGGCGCCGAGATCGGCCTCGCCGAGCGCCGTGTACTCGGCCGCGAACTGCGCCGCATCCTCCACCTTCCCGAACGGTTCTTCGACGAGACCCGCCGGCGCGTCGACGACGCCGAAGCCGAGGGCGCGCAGCCTGTCACGGAGCCGGCTGTCGATCGCATACGTCCCGTCCGCGAGGCCCCTCGCGAGCGCCTCGTCGTCGACGACGAGAGGGGCGTAGAAGGCGTCGAGGCGATCGGCGCGGTACGCCTCGTACGCCTCGGCCATGTGCCCGGGGATCCCCTTCTCGGCGTTCCGTTCGAGCGCGACGAACTGCGTCACGTACTTGCGCAGGCAGTGCTCGTACGACCGGACCGGGAAGTGGAGGATCTCGATCGGGTACCAGCCGCGCAGCGCGATCAGGTCGTCGGCGAGCGCCTCGTGGTTGCCCCGTCCGATGCGGATGTCCGGCCGGGCCCGGTGCGCAGACTTGAAGTGGGTGGAGAGCGGATGTGGGTGGAAGCTGGGCGTGCAGAGCCGCGCAGTCATCCGCTCCGCGAAGAAGCGGCCGTCGTCGGGCCGGGAGACGAAGTTGCGCCAGGCGCCGCGAACGGCGCCGAACCGTGCGGGAACCGCTGCGAGCAGCTCCTTGAGGCTCGCGCCGCGTGCGCTCCAGAACTCGTCGGCGTCGGCGTTGAGGACCCAGTCGGCCGCGAGGTCGGTCGCTGCGAGACGGGCCATCCGCGTCACCCACTCGCTCTGACGGAGATCGTCTCCGGGCTCACGGATGAGGTGGAGCACGCCCTCTCGCGCGTAGCGCTCGAGGATCTCGGTCGTCTCGTCCACGGAGCGGTTGTCGGTCGCGACGACGACGTCGACGCCCGCGTCGAGGTGATACGCGATCTGCGCGTCGACGATGTCGGCCTCGTCGCGCACGAGGAGCGTCATGACCAGCTTCATGCCGTCGTGGAGGTTAGTCCGGCGCCCGGGCGATCCATTCGGGCCCGAACGCGGAGCGATGCGCGCCGCGTCTCAGGCTTCGGCGCATCCCGAGAAGCGGGAGCTGGGAGCGGTACTCGCGGATCGCTCGCCACTTGGCGACGCGGTCCCGGAGCCGCGTGTGCATCTCCTCGAACGCCGCGGCGGCAGTTGCTTCGGCGAGCCAGTCCGGGACCTCCGGCGCGGCGCCCGCGCGCCGCGTGTACGGCTGCTCGGCGTACAGCGCCAGTGTGGTGTCCGACTCGAAGTCGGGCACCAGGCGCCGGACGAGCCACTCGTGGTCGGGGTGGCTGAGCGGGAAGCCGGGCAGAAGCACGAGGTCCGGGTCTCCTACCGCGTCGGCAACGGCCCTGCGGACGTCGTCGTCGTCGCCGTGGCGGTCGTAGTCGACGCTCCCGAAGGGGAGCCAGCGCGGGGTCGCCCCCAGGAGCGCGCATGCGCGACGGTCCTCCTCGCGCCGCGCCCGCGCGGCCTCGCCTTCGGTCGAGAACCCGGCGCGCCGGTCCCAGCCTCGCGTCCGCGTGGTCGAGCCGGGATCGAGCCCGAAGACGGTGAGCAGCTCCACCCGGATCCCGGCTCGGGCCCAGCGCGCCATCGCTGCCCCGACCGACAGCACGCCGTCGTCGGAGTGCGGCGAGACGACCACGATCGGCCCCGCGTTGTGCACGGAGCCTATGATCGCGGCGTTGACCGGCTGGCGACGATTCGTACCCGAGAGCGCCCGCCGCCGGCTACGTCCCATCCGCCTGGCCGTCGTCGACTGGCGACGACGCCGGCCACCCAACCTCGGCGACCTCCGCCGCGTCACGCCGATCGACCCGAATTGGGGCTTCGAGCGCGGCACCCCGATCGACCGCGTCTACGTCGAGGAGTTCGTCGGCGCCCACGCGGGGGATATCCGCGGTCGCGTCCTCGAGATCGCCGCCCCCGACTACACGACGCGCTTCGGACGGGACGTGGAGCGGGTCGACATCCTGATGGCGAACGACGGCAATCCGCAGGCGACGATCGTCGGCGACCTCACCGACGCGCCGCAGATCCCGAGCGACACCTTCGACTGCGCGATCGTCACGCAGACGCTCCAGTTCGTCTACGACGTGCGAGCGGCGCTCGCGACCCTCCACCGCATCCTCGCCCCCGGCGGCGTCCTGCTCGCCACGGTCCCTGGCCTGACGAAGATCTCGCCGCCGGAGGACGAGCAGTACGGCGAGTGGTGGCACTTCACCGCCCGCTCCGCACACCGGCTCGCGGAGGAGGCGTTCGGCGACGGGAATGTGGAGACGCGCTCGTTCGGCAGCGTGCTGAGCGCGGCGGGATTCCTCTACGGCCTCGCCGCGTCCGACCTCGAGCCCGAGGAGCTCGCCGTGCACGACCGCCTCTACGAGGTGATCGTCGGCGTGCGGGCCGTGAAGCCCTCGTCCTAGCGGCAGGACGCGGCGAGGACGTCGTCGGTGCGCAGGCGAGGATCGGCCAACCGGACGGGCCCGTCCGTCTCCCAGAGGACGAGGCGCGCGCCCGTTCCCCGTGCGAGCGGACGGCCGGCCAGCGCGACCTCGGGCTGCGTGACGACGTAGCGGGCGGCGAGTGGCGAGCCGTCGGTGCGGACCAGCCGTCCGCCGCGGGCCACCACGACCGGCTCCACGGGCAGCCCGTCGGGCAGCGAGCCGTCGAGTCCCGCGACGCGATCGACGCTCGTGTTGAAGAACTCGGTCAGGAAGAAGGCTTGCCGCGTCAGCTCCTCGTTGGCGCAGTCCGCCGCCGAGACGTAGAGCTTCGTCGCATTCGCTCCGTCGGGCAGGGCGTCGTCGACCCATGTCCTGTCTCCCGTGTCGGCTTGGGCGAAGGCAACGGGCACGTCCACCTCGCGTTTCCAGGCCAGCACGGACGTGAGCACGAGTCCCGCGATGACGAGAGCGGGCAGGATCGGCCACAGACGTCGCGGCACCGCGACGGCGGCGAGGGTGAGCGCGACGACGGTCAGGCCGAGAATCCGTCTGCCGTCGAGGTGCGCCGTGCTCTCCACGACCGTCCAGGCCCACGACCACAACGCGGTCGGTACCTCTTCGACGACGATGTTCCCCCCGACGAGCCCGTACGGCAACACGGCCGGAAGGACGAGTGCGAGCGCCGCGCCGGCCGCGGTCGCCGCGAGTGGACGCGGCATCCCCCTCGAGAGCCACAGTGCGAACGTCGTGAGCCACAGGGGCACGACGTAGAAGAGGTATCGGTCGTGCAGCTCCGAGTAGCCGTACGGCGTGCTCGCGAACCCGGCCGCGATGAGCAGCATGACCCCGTTGACGACGAGGAATGCGGCGACGAAGGCGCCCTCGCGCTGCGCGCCGCGTCGCGCGGCGCGCAGGAGGTCGGCGACGACGATCGGCGCGACGACGAACGGGACGACGAACACGTACAACTCCCACGCCGCCAGGTGGTACACGGCGAAGCGCGCCACGGTGACGACGTCGTACTCGCGCCAGAGGTCCGCGTAGCCGCCGAGCGAGCCGTTCGTGGACGTCGGGGTCAGGAGGAGGCGCACGGCGAGGCCGGCGACGCCGATGGACACGGGCAGCAGCGTCGGCCACAGGCGGAGAACCGCGTCGCGGAGCGGAAGGCGTCGTGGCTCGAGGGCCCAGACCAGGAGCGACCCCCCGAGAAACGCGACCACCAGCGCCGCAAACTGAGGACGCGTCGCGTACGCGAGGACGATGGCCCCGAGCATCGCGAGCTGGCGCTCGACCGAAGGGCGCTCGAGCGCGAGGACGACCGCGAGGAGCGCGATGCTGGCCGTGAGGTACGACACGCTCTCCGTCAACACCAGCGAGGTGTAGATCGACGAGGGAATCGCCAACGACGCCGCGGCCACGCCCACGCTCCACCACTGCGAGACGAGCCGCCGCGCGAGGAGGTAGATCGGAACGGCGGCCAGCGCGAAGAGCAGCGCGTCGAGCAGTTTCACGTACGGGTAGGCGGCGACGACGGTCGGCGCCAGCGCCAGGACGGGCGCGAGCACGATCGGGTACACGGCGCCGTAGCCGTACGCCTCTCCCCGCAGGTTCAGCCACTGACCGTCCGCGAGGCCGCGCGCGGCGATCGTGTACCGGAGCTCGTCGGGATTGACGAGCGGCATCTCGACGAACTGGGCGGCCGCCCCGTAGCCGACGACGGCCACCGCGACGAGCGCCGCGAGGGCGAGGAGAGGCCCACGCCCGGCGCGAGCGGCGGGAAGCGCGCGAGGGCCGTACGACCGCCGATCGACACGCGGGCTTGCAGGCTGACGGGTCACGACCCGCACGGCCACGCGTCCCACGGTACCCACCGCGTGCCGGCGGGCGTCGCGCGCTAGCGGGCGGAGCCGGGCAGGACGCGCCGCGCCGTGCGCGCGAGCTTGCGGTAGGCCCGACGGGGGAGCCGCTGCTCGACGGTTCCGAGCCGCCGCTCGAGCTCGTCCAGCCGGCGCTGGAGCCGGACGACGTCGGCCTCGCCCAGGACTGCGGCCTCGACAGCGTACTCGGCATCGTCGACGAGCGTCGGCAGCGGAAACTCGAGCGGGCCGCGCGACTCCGCGAGGCGACGGAGCGCGTCTCGCAGCCGCGTGTCGACGACGAGCCTGCCCTGGGCGACTCCCCGCGTGAGCTCGTCGTCGGAGACGACGAGCGCCTCGTAGTAGTCGGAGATCCGGCCGCTGCGGAGCGCGGCGTACATGTCGGCGTGATACGCGGTCGGGGGCCTCGCGACGTGCTTCTCGAACGCCACGCCTTGCAGCTCGGCCTTGTGCGCACACTGGGCGACGGAGCGCAGGGGGAAGTGGAAGCACTCGATCGGGTACCACCCGCGCAGCGGGTCGAACGGGCTGTCGACGAGGGCGTGGTTGCCGCGCGTCACCCTGATCTCCGGGTGTCCGCGATGGACGATCTTGCGGATCGGCTTGTAGAGGGAGGCCGGGTCGTTGATCGGGGCCAGAGCAGAGAAGCGCACGGTCATCCGCTCCGCGAAGTGCTCCTGCCCGGGCCGCGGGCAGAACACCCGGAGGAACGCGCCGACCGTCCCGTAGCGCGGCGGCACGGCGGCCAGCACCTCCGCGAGCGACGCACC
>DATBIQ010000105.1:0-14676 GCA_036556865.1 Gaiella sp. | reverse complement strand
ATGTACGTCTGCGCGAACTCGTCGCGGAAGTCCGCCACGAGGTCGCCGATCGCGCAGAGCAGACCCGGGGCCGGCGGGACGAGGACGGGGAACGAGCCCATGATCTCGGCGACCGCGTTCGCGTGCAGCGGGCCCGCGCCGCCATAGGCGACGAGCGCGAACTCGCGCGGGTCGTGTCCGCGCTGGACGGAGACGAGCCGCAGCGCGCCCGCCATGTTCTCGTTCACGATCGCCAGGATCCCCTCCGCGGCCTCCTCGACCGAGCCGAGCCCCATCGCGTCGGCGATCGTCTGCACCGCCGTCCGGGCGGCCTCGACGTCGAGCGCCATCTCGCCTCCGAGCAGTCTCGGGGGGAGATGCCCGAGGACGACGTTCGCGTCCGTCACGGTCGGCTCGGCGCCGCCGCGACCGTACGAGGCGGGGCCGGGGTCCGCGCCCGCGGACTGCGGCCCGACGCGGAGCGCGCGGGTCAGCTCCGGCACGTGCGCGATCGAGCCGCCTCCCGCCCCCACCGTGTGGACGTTCACCGACGGGACCTTGATCCGGAAGTGGCTGATCGAGGTCTCGCGGCCGATCGTCGGCTCGCCGTTCTGGCAGAGCGCGACGTCGGTCGAGGTGCCGCCCATGTCGAAGGCGAGGATGTCGTCGAACCCCGCCTTGCGCGCCACGTAGAGCGCACCGGCCACCCCGCCCGACGGCCCCGAGAGGATGCCGTAGATCGGGTTGCGCGTCGCCTCCGCGGTCGTCATCAGGCCCGCGTCGGAGCGGAGGATGTTCACGTCGGCGGTCGCGCCGATCCCGGTCAGCTCCTGCTCGAGCGTCCGGATGTAGGTCGCCACCTTCGGTCGCACGTACGAGTTCATGCACGCGGTCAGCGTCCGCTCGTACTCGCGGAACTCCGGCAGGACATGCGACGACAGGGTCACCGGGAAGCCCGGATAGAGGCGCTCGACGATCTCCCCGATCTTCTCCTCGTGAGCCGGGTTCACGTACGAGTTGATCAACCCCACCGTCAGCGACTCGACGCCCGACTCGACGAGGTCGCGGACGATCGACTCGACCTGCGCCTCGTCCACCTCGACGACCGTCTCTCCGCGCGGCCCCATCCGCTCCACCGCCTCGCGGGTGTCGGCGAGCGAGGCCGGCGGGTCGGGCTTGATCATGATGATCCAGCCCGCCAGCGGGCCCGGGGTCTGCGAGCGGGCGAGGTGGAGGATCTGCGCGAAGCCCTGCGTCGTGATCAGGCCGACCCGGGCGCCCTTCGACTCGAGCACCGCGTTCGTCGCCACCGTCGTCCCGTGCAGGATGTTGCGGAGGTCGGCGACCGCGACGCCCGACTCCTCGCAGATCCTGCGCACGCCGACGAGCACGCCCTCCGAGGGGTCCGCCGGGGTGGACGGCGTCTTCACGCGGTACTGCGTGCCGGCGCCGTTGTCCCCGACCAGGAAGAGGTCGGTGAACGTCCCTCCCACGTCGACTCCGAGCCTGAATGCCATCCTCTCCTCCGTCCTCAGTGAGCCATGGCCGGCGCGAACGCACCGGCCTTGTAGACCTGCCCCTCCAGCGGCCGCCCGAGGCGCTCCTCGAGCCACGCGGCCACCCCGATGAGCGCCTCGAGGTCGATCCCCGTCTCGACCCCCTCGCCGTGGAGCAGGTAGACGAGGTCCTCCGTGGCGATGTTCCCGGTCGCGCGCGGCGCGAACGGGCAGCCGCCGATGCCTCCGATCGACGCGTCGAACACCGTCGCGCCTGCCTCGAGCGCGACGAACGCGTTCGCGTAGCCGGTGCTCCGGGTGTTGTGGAAGTGCACGCCGACGGGGATGCCGAGCCTCGCGCCTTCCGACACGAGGTGACGGACCTGGCGCGGGACGCCGACGCCGACGGTGTCGGCGAACACGACCTCGTCCGCGACCTCCGCGAAGCGCGCGGCCAGCGCGAGCACGCGGCCCGGGTCGACCGCGCCCTCGAACGGGCATCCGAACGACGTCCCGAGCGTCACCGTGACACGATGGCCGTCCGCCCTGGCGCGCGCGGCGACGCGCTCCCCGGCGACGGCCGACTCCTCCGTCGACGCCCCGGCGTTCCGCCGGTTGAACTCCTCGCTGACGGCGAACGCGTAGTGGACCTCCGTCAGGCTCGTGGTCGCGAACCGCTCGTAGCCGCGCTCGTTCAGGACGAGGCCGGCGTACGTCACGCCCGCTCGCGGCTCGATCGCCGCGACGACCTCCTCCGCGCCAGCCATCTGCGGCACGCGCCCGGGATGGACGAAGCTGACGGCCTCGATCCGCGGCACACCCGCTGCGGCGAGCTGCTCCACGAGCTCCGCCCGGACGGCCGGCTCGAGGATCACCGCGTCGTTCTGGAGCCCGTCGCGCGGCCCGACGTCGCACACGGTGACCGCGCTCAGATCACGCCCTCCTCGTGCAGGGCCGCCTGCTCGTCCTCGCTGAGGCCGAGCAGGCCGCCGTAGACCTCGTCGTTGTGGCTGCCCTGCTCCCACGTCGCCGACCAGCGCACCGCGCCGGGGGTCCGGCTGAGCTTGGGGACGATCCCCGGCCCGATGTACGGCCCGAACTCCGGGTCGACGTGCTCCAGGAGCATCTCCCGCGCCTTGAACTGCGGATCCTCGAAGATGTCCGCAATCGTGTAGATCGGGCCGCAGATGACGCCCGCCTCGTTGAGGACGCGGTCGATCTCGGCGGCATCGTGCAGCCGCGCCCAGTCGGCCACGATCCCCTCGATCTCCTCCTGGTTGTCGCCGCGCGCGAGATGGGTCGCGAAGCGCTCGTCGTCCGCGAGCTCCGGACGGTCGATCGCGGCGCACAGCCGCCGGAAGACGTTGTCGGCGTTCGCCGCGATCACGATCCACTTGTCGTCCCGCGACTTGAAGATGTTCGAGGGCGCGATCCCCTTCAGGTTCGTCCCCTGCGGCCCCCGCACGATCCCGAGCCGGTCGTACTCGGGCACCGTGCTCTCGAGCATCGCGAACGACGCCTCCATCAGCGAGACGTCGACGACCTGGCCGACGCCGCCGCCGGCCACGTCGCGCCAGTAGAGCGCCGCGAGGATCCCCTGGGCTGCGAACATCCCCGCGAGCGAGTCGCCGAGCGACAGGTGCATCCGCGGCGGAGGCTCGTCCGGAAAGCCGTTCAGGTAGCGCATCCCGCCCATCGCCTCGGCAACCGACGCGAACCCGGCCCGCTCTGCGTACGGCCCCGTCTGCCCGTAGCCGGACACCCGGGCGAGGATCACACGGGGATTGACCTCGCTCAGCCGCTCGTAGCCGAGGCCCCACCGCTCGAGCGTCCCGGGCCGGAAGTTCTCCGTCACCACGTCGACGTGCTCTACCAGGCGCAGCAGCAGCTCCTGCCCCCGCGCCGCACCCAGGTCGAGCGTGATGCACTTCTTGTTCCGCGACTGGACGGGCCACCAGAGCGACCGTCCCTGGTAGCGCGCCTTGCCCCAGTCACGGATCGGGTCGGGCTTGCCGGGCGCCTCGACCTTGAGGATCTCCGCGCCCAGGTCGCCGAGCAGCCGCCCCGTGAACGGCCCCGCGAGGAGCGCGCCCAGCTCGATCACGCGCAGGCCCGCGAGCGGCCCGCCCCCGTTCGGCCCGGATTGCGCCGCGCTCACGCCGCGTCTCCGGCGTCCGGCGCCGGCGAGGCGCCGACGTGGGCGACGAGGACGTCGCGCGCTTCGTAGACGTGCTCGCGCATCACGAGCTCGGCCCGCTGCGCGTCGCCGCGCTCGAGCGCCTTCACGAGCTGCAGGTGGCAGTGGTACGACGCGGAGGCCTGCGCCGGCGAGTACCACACGTAGGACTTGTAGACGAGCGGGAGGGCGATCACCTGGCGCACCATCGCGCTGAGGCGCTCGCTGGAGGCGCCCTCGAGGATCGTCTCGTGGAAGACCGCGTTCTCGAGCACGAGCGCCTGGACGTCCCCGCCGTCGAGCAGGCCCTCGAACCGCGTGCAGCTCTCCCGAAGCTCCGACAGCTGCTCGGAAGTCACGCGGGTGGCCGCCCGCCCGGCGGCGTGGCCCTCGAGGAGCGCCCGCAGCTCGTACATCTCCTCGAGGTCGGCGGTGTCGTACGAGCGAACGGTGGCGCCGCGATTCGGCGCCGCCTCGACGAGGCCTTCGGACTGGAGCACGAGCAGCGCCTCGCGGACCGGCGTGCGGCTGATCCCGAGCTGCTGGGCGAGCTCCTCCTCCTTGAGACGATGACCCGGCGGCACCCGGCCGTCGACGATCGCCTGCCGAATGAGATCGGCGGCGGCCGCGGCGGCGGTGCGGGACAGCGGCGTCTGGGCCTCGAAGATGCTCACCCGCGCGACCATACAATATGCAACCTGCCCGAATGCGAGCGTGGATCACGGATCCGGACGTGCCCGCGCCAGCGTCGTGATCTCACCGAGGCGCGTCGCGAGCAGCGCCCCGACCAACGCGATGAGCGCGGTCGTGATCCACAGCGCGTCCCACCCGGCCGCGTCCGCGACGGCGCCCAGCACGGGCGTCGCGATGCCCGAGAGCACGAACACGACCGTCGCCGCGACCGCAACCGACCGACCCGCCAGCGAGGCGTCGACACGCTCGCCGGCGCTGACGTAGACGAGCGCGTTCCAGCCCAGCGCGCCGAGCCCGAACAGGACCGCGGCGATCACGACGACCGCGCCGCCGCCGTGCAGTGCCGCCGCGAACGCCAGCGCCCCGCCGGACGCGAGGAGCCCGACCTCGACGAGCGTGCGCACCCGCCGCGAGCCGCCGTCGCGGTCCGCCACCATCCCCCACACGATGCGCGCCACCATCGCCGCGACGTTGATCGCGAAGTACGCGACGGCGGCCGTCAGCTGCGAGTGGCCGGAGGCGCGCACGGCCGGGACGATGTACGCGAGGAGCGCCTGGAGCACCACGATGTAGCAGGCGGCCACCGCGAGCAGCCGACGCAGGCCGGGCGCGGCGAGGATCGTGCGGAACGGCCTCTCGATCCGGGTCGCGGCGGGTCTCCGGTCGTCGCCCGCGACGAGGGCGAAGGCGACGCCCGTCGCCGCGACAGCAAGGGCGGAGCCGAGCATCGCCAGCTCGATGCCTCCGAGCGCGAAGAGGCCCGGGTAGGCGGCTGCGGCGATCGTTCCCCCGAGGGGAACCGCCGTCTGGCGGATCCCGAGCGCCCATCCGCGCCGCGCCGGCGGGTACACGGCGAAGAGCGCACCGGCGCCCGCGACGGGGATCACCGCCGAGCCGAGGCCGAACACGAAGAGCGCTGCGAAGAGGGTCTGTGCCGAGGGCATGAACGCCGCCGCGACGAGGCCCGTCGTGCCGATCGCCGTTCCGATCAGCATCGCCCGACGCGCCCCCAGTCGGTCGACCGCGCTCCCGGCCGCGATCAGCGCCACGCCTGCCCCGAGCAGCCCCGCGGCCACGACGGCACCCAGCCAGAAGAGGCTCATGTCGAGCGTGTCGCTCAGCTGCGGGCCGATCGCGGGGAGGCCGAAGTTGACGAGCGAGACCGACGTCTGCGCCGCGGACGCCCCGACGAGCACGGCGCCGGGCGATCGCGTGGCGCGGCTCACGGCCCGATTATCCTTGGCGTGTGGACCGCGCTGCGATCGCACGCGAGGGGCGGCGCGCACATGCGCTCGAGGCGCTGGCCTTCGAGCGCGAGCGCGAGCAGGCGCTCGACGCCCAGCTGCGGCAGGTGGTGCTCGAGGCCGAAGGAGCACACGTCGATGCGCTCGCGTTCGCGCAGCTGACGCCCGGCGACGTGAGCCGGGTGCGCGAAGCGTTGGGGACGCTCGACGGCGAGGCACTGGACGACGAGCCGCTCGAGGACGACGAGCCCGAGGGCACGGGGGACGACGACGACGTGGGGCCGGAGACCGAGATCCGGCGCCTCGAGGAGGAGCTCGAGCGGTGCCGCGCGGTGCAGCACGCGCTCGAGCGCTTCGTCGAGGCGCTGGACGGGACGTCGTAGCGCGAGGCCGCGCCGCGGCCGCGTCAGCTCCGCAACGGCACCGCGTAGGAGGGCATCGGCGCGCCGGTCGCCCCGCGGAGCTTGAGCGGCAGGCCGAGGAACGCGAACTCGTACTGCTTCTCCGCGGCGATCTCGTTCATGTCGACCACCTCGATGATCTGTGCGCCCGCTGTCGCGAACATGTAGGCGTGGACGGGGAGGAAGACGTTCTCCTCCTCGGAGGGCAGGACCTCGAGGCCGATCGTGTCGCCTGCGATGCACATCGCCCCCGCCTCCTCGCACAGCCACTTGGCGGCCTCGAGGCCGATTCCGGGCGTGTTCTTGAGGTACCCGTCGAAGTCCGGCCAGGCGTTCATCCGTCCCGTGCGCACGAGCACCACGTCGCCCTTGCGCAGCTCGACGCCCTGCTTCGCGACCGTGTCCTGCAGGTCCTTCGGGGTGATCGCGTACGCGTCGGGGAGCGCGTCGACACCGTGCGTGCCGGCGACGTCCAGCAGCACGCCGCGTGAGATGACCGGCGGGTATTTCTCGAGGCCCCCCTTCGTCCAGATCCGGCTGCCGAGGTCACGGTCGGCCGTCCAGCCGTTCCAGAACCGCCCGTGGAAGCCGAGGTGGTTGAGCGTGTCGATGTGCGTGCCGCAGTGCGTGTACATGTGGATCGAGTCGCCGCAGTACGAGTACGCCTCGTGGACGGTGCTCCCGACGCCCGAGAGGTTGTCGTTGACCGACCCCTGCGGCGTGTGCGTCATCCAGATGCCGTACGGCGGGTCGCCCGCGGCCACCCACGACGGCATTCCGATGAAGTACTCGACGTTCAGGTCGAAGACGTGCCGGCCGTCGAGGTGGTCGAGGATCGCCGCGGTCGACTCCTTCGTGACCCAGTTCAGCCGCCCGATCTCGTCCTCCTCCCCCCAGGGGCTCTTCGAGACCTTCAGACCGTTCTGCTCGTGGATCGCCTCAGGTGTGAGCTCCGGATCTGCCATGGGATCCTCCTTCGGATGGGTGGGGCGAGCCTACTCCGCCTGCGCGGGGCGTTCCTCGGGAACACGGCCCGGAGAGGAGACGAGATGCACCGCCGAGTAGTCGAGCCTGCCGAGTCCGGCCTCCTGCGCCGTGCGGTACGCGCCTCGCGCGGCGCCGGCGACGGGGGCCTCGACGCCGTGCTCGGCCGCCAGCGCCAGGGCCAGAGCGAGGTCCTTCTCGATCAGGTCGACGGCGAACAGCGGGGCGTACCCCTGCGACGCGGGGTGCGCGGAGTCCGCGCCCGCGAGAGGGAACCGCGTGCGCAGCACGCGCGAGTCGCCCGTGGAGGCGGTGAGGAGGCCGTAGAGCGTTGCCGGGTCGAGCCGCTCGCGCACCGCGATCGCACATGCCTCGCCGAGAGCCGCCATGGTCACGCCCGCGACGAGGTTGTTGCACAGCTTCGCCGCCTGGCCGGCGCCGTGGTCGCCGACGTGTACCACGTGCCGGCCGAGCGCCCGCAGCAGCGGCTGCGCCCGCGCGAAGGTCACCGCCGGGCCGCCCACCATGATCGTCAGCGTTCCCGCCTCGGCGCCCTGCGGCCCGCCGCTCACCGGCGCGTCGAGTACGTCGAGCCTGCCGGCGAGACGCGCCGCGAGGCGGCGCGCGAGCGCGGGTGGGCTCGTCGACATCTCGAGCAGCAGCGCCCCCTCCGGCGCCGTCGATGCGACGCCGCCTCGGCCGACGACGACGTCCTCCACGGCCTCGGGCGACGGGAGCGACGTGATCACCACCTCGGCGCCGGCGGCCGCCTCCCCCGGGGTTTCGACGACGCGCGCGCCGAGCGCGTCGGCGCGTCGAGGGTCGAGGTCGCACACGACGACCTCGTGACCGGCGGCGAGCAGGCGGCTCGCCATCGGGCGACCCATCGTCCCGATGCCGATGAACCCGACGCGCGTCAAGGCTCTATGTCTCGAGCTCGCTGCCGAACGCGCCGAGACGCGCGTGCGGGCGACCGCTTCCGGCGAGCACGACCCAGACGACGATCTCGTCGCCGCGCGGCGCGTCGCCGATCCGCACCTCGAACGTCTGGTGGTGCGAGCGCACCGTGTGGTCGTCGATGTGCTTCACGGCCAGGTCGAGCGTCGCCCCCGCGGGGCCGCGCTTCTCGGCCGCGGGCAGCAGTGCGGAGCCCCCGACCGCGTCGCGCACGTGGTTGCCGAAGCGCAGGTTGTGGATGATCGCCGAGCCGTGCTCGACGTCGCCGTCGAGACCGACGAGCGCCCCCTTCCCGAACCCCTCGGCCGGCGCGGAGAGCAGGTCGAGCGCGCGCGTCGTGAGCAGGGCGCCGAGCGGCTCGCAATAGGCGTCGATCAGCGGCGCGAGGTCCTCGACGAAGTCGCCCGCGAGCGGGTTCGCGACGACGGCGCCGACGGCCACCATCCTCGTCGGCGGCGTCACCGACCGACCACCCTCGACGTGGACGTCCTCGACGAGCGTGACGACCTTTCGGACCCCGTCGGCGGGCACGTGTCGAGCATACTGCGACGACCGCATGGAGAGCGTCCGCTTCTACTACGACGTGGTCTGCCCCTACTCGTACATGGAGACGCACGCGATGGAGCGGGCGGAGGACGAGGGGCTCGCCGAGATCGAGTGGCTCCCGTTCGAGCTCCGACCGGCTCCGAAGCCGCTGCTCGAGCCGCGCGGCGACCACCTGCGCGTCGACTGGACGACGTACGTCTACGCGCGCGCGCAGGCCCGTGGGATCGAGATCCACCTTCCGCGCTACCAGCCCCGCTCGACGCTGCCGCTCGCGGCATGCCTGTGGGCGGGGAGCGAAGGGCGCCTGCGGGAGTTCAAGCACGCCCTCTACGAGGCGTTCTTCTGCGAGGGCGAGGACATCGCGACCGACCGGCAGATCGGGCGGGCGGCCGAGCGTTCCGGGCTCGACCCGGCCGGTGCGGTGGCGGCGGCCTACGACCCGGAGCTCCAGGGCAGCCTGCGCTCGATCCGCGCCGTGGCCGAAGCGTCCGGCGTGTCCGGCGTGCCGTCGCTCCTCGCCGAGGACGGACGGACGCACTGGGGCATGGGCGGCCTCGAGCGCCTGCTCGCCGGCGAGCCGCTCGTCCCACGCTCGTAGGAGCCGCGACGGGCGCCTCGGAGTCGACGACGGCAGCGGCGAAGGTCCTCGCCGAGCTGCTCGCCGCGACGGGCGCGAGCCGGGTCACGCTGCGACGTGACGACCCGGGCGCGTACGCGTTCCCCGTCGTCGAGGAGGCCCTCGCGCCGGGCGTCGGCTCGCTGCGGGACGAGAGGACCGTCGACCTGCGGCGGCAGCCGGTCGTCCAGGAGCTCGCGCAGGGCCGACAGGTCGTGCAGGACGACTGCCGGTCGGCCTACGACGACCCACGGTTCCAGGCGATGCTCGAGACGTACGGCGGCCTCGCGGCCCAGATCGTGACGCCGGTGCTCTCCGGCGACCGGCTCGCCGCGATCGTCTCCGTCCACCAGCTCGGCGCGCCGCGGCGCTGGTCCCCGGAGGACGTGGAAGCCGCGACGACGGCGGCGCGGCGGATCGAGGAGCTGCTCTGAGGATTCCCGCGTCGTCGGCCCACAACCGCTGGCACCCGGCGCTCGAGCCCGTCGCCGTCGTCGAGCCGGGGCAGGAGATCGTGCTGGAGACGCGCGACGGCCTCGACGGACAGCTCACGCGCGACAGCACCCACGCCGACTGCGCCACGCTCGATCTCGGGCTCGGCCACCCGCTCACGGGCCCCGTGCTCGTCGAGGGCGCCGAGCCCGGCGACGTGCTCGCGGTCGAGCTCCTCGGCTACGAGACACCGGGCTTCGGCGTCAACGGCGTGATCCCGGGCTTCGGCTTCCTCGCCGACGTGTTCACCGAGCCGTTCCTCGTGCGGTGGGAGCTCGACGGCACGCATGCACGCTCCGTCGAGCTTCCCGGCGTGGCCGTTCCCGCATGTCCGCACGCCGGCGTCGTCGGCGTCGCCCCGTCGGTCGAGCTGATGGAACTCCAGCGCGCCCGTGAGGAGCGGATCCGGGCGGCCGGCGGCCCGGTCGCGGAGCCGATGCCGGAGACGGCCCTCCCGCCGCTCGCCGCGTCCGGTCTGCGGACGATCCCTCCCCGCGAGACCGGCGGGAACCTCGACATCCGACGCCTCGTCGCCGGGTCGACGCTCTTCCTCCCCGTCCAGGTGCCGGGCGCCCTGCTCTCCGTCGGCGACGTCCACTTCGCGCAGGGCGACGGCGAGGTGTGCGGCACCGGGATCGAGATCGAGGCCGCGGTCCGCCTGCGCTGCGAGATCCATCCGGCGCAGCCGTGGGCGCCGCAGTTCCCGGCGTATCGGGCGCCCGCGGAGTCGCGCGGGCCGTCCTTCGCCACGACGGGCATCCCCGTGGACCACGCAATGGACCTGACGGTCGCGGCGCGCAACGCGCTCCTCGCGATGATCGACTGGCTCGAGGCGGAGCACGGCCTCTCGCGCCCGGCGGCCTACTGCCTCTGCTCGGCCTGCGTCGACCTGCACCTGTCGCAGGTCGTGGACGTGCCGTACCCGCTCGTCTCCGCGCTCATCCCGCTCGACGTGTTCGACGGGACCTGACGGCGTCTAGCGCGTGACGGCGATCGCCTCGATCTCGATCTCGAGGCCCGGCAGCGCGAGCGACGAGACCTCGACGATCGTGTCGGCCGGGTATGGGGCCGTGAACCACGTCCCACGGAGCTCCACGATCTTCGGGAAGTTCGCCATGTCGGTCAGGTAGATCGTCACCTTGACGACGCGATCGAGCCCCGACCCCGCCGCCTCGAGGACGCGCGCCAGGTTGCGGAAGACCTGCTCCGCCTGCGCGTCGAAATCGCCCAGGCCGACGATCTCTCCGTTCTCGTCGATCGCCGCCTGGCCGGAGACGATCACGAGGTCGCCGACGCGGAAGCCCTGCGAGAGCCGGAAGGGCTCGTACGGATCCGGGTCGAGGCGGATCTGCTCGACGTCCGTCACGCGTGCTCCAGCACGTCGACGATCGTCATCGTCGGCTCGGCCCCGACCTTCCGCATCAGCTCCTCGCCGCGCGGGACGGCCCCGGTGGCGAGGTACCGCTCGAGCGCGTCACGGCTCTTCCACACCGCGACGAGGCGACCGCGGGAGCCGTCGAAGAGGAGCGTCGCCGTGACGACCCCCTCCGGCCTCGTCGGCCGGCCTTCGTCCATCAGGCGCGCGAGGTCGGCCGCCTGGCCGGCGTCGAGCGCCGCCTCGAAGACCGCGGCGACCATCACGTCGAGATCATCTTCTTCTCGATGCCGACCCCGGCGGCGAAGGCGCGCTCGACCTCGAGCGGCACCGTCGCGGAGTCCTGCAGCGCGATGCCGGTCGAGTCGAAGACCGTCACCTGGTCGTCGCTCTGGCGGCCCTCGAGCTCCCCGCAGATCACCTTGCCGATCTCGCCTGCGATGTCGTCCTCGGAGATGAGGCCCTCGCGGAGCGGGACGTTGATCTCGCCGTCGGGGATGCACTGGCGGATGTCGTCGACGAAGACCCGCCCGCGCTGGAGGATCGCCGGATGGAGCTCCTGCTCCCCCTCGAGGTCGGCGCCGAGCGCGGCCAGATGCGTGCCCGGCGAGACCCACGCGTCGTCGACGATCCAGCCGCGCGCATGCGTCCCGGTCACGACCACGTCGGCGCCCCGGACGACGGTCTCGAGGTCGGTCGAGCCGGTGATGCGAAGGTGCGGATAGCGGGGCCGCTGCTCGGCGAGAAAGCGGTCGAGCGACTCCTGCGTCCTGCTCCAGACACGTACCTCCGACCACCCGAACACCGTGTCGCACGTCGCGAGCGTCCCCTCCGCCACGCTGCCGGTGCCCGCGATCGCGAGCACCGTGGAGTCGGGCCGCGCGAGCCACTTCGCGGAGACGGCGGCGGACGCTCCGGTGCGCATCAGCGTGTGGTACGAGCCGTCGCAGATGGCGAGCGGGAACCCGGTCTCGGGGTGGGTGTACACGAGGATCGAGAAGACCGCGGGGAGGTCGTACTCCGCGTTGTTCTCGCGGATGGAGACCCACTTGCAGGCGGCCGCCTCGGGCTCCTCGATCCAGGACGGCATCACCTCCCACTCGCCCTGGTAGCGGTCGAGCACGATGTGGCCCTTCGGCTCCATGTAGACGCGACCGAGGCCGTGCATGCGGAAGGCGTGCTCGACGCAGTCGACGTACTCGGACGGGGCGAGCAGGCCGATCATGTCCGAGCGCCCGAGGATCAGGGTCTTACGGTGGCGCCAGCTCTCCACCGGCCGATTCTATGTCCCGCTCGACGAGCGCGACGAGCGGCGCCGCGTCCGGGAAGGCCGCGAGGCGGCGGCGTCCGCACTCGAGCTGGCGGCGCGCGCGGTCGGCCTCGCCGATCTGCGCCCGGTAGCCGGCGGCGGCGAGGTGGTGGAGCCCCTTCACGTGCTCCTCGCGTTCCTCCGCCATGCCGAACACGTCCGCGAGCGCGCTCGCGGCCGCGAGGTACGCCCGTCGCTCGAGCAGCCTCTCGCCCTCCCAGAGCGCGGCCTGGATTCTGGCCTCGCGAGGCGGCCACTCGTCGTCCACGTCCGGGCCATACTAGAGTCGCTCCCGTGGTCGACCGCGCACGCAGCGCCGACCGGATCGCGGCCGAGATCGAGACGCTCTCCGGGCCCGACTTCACGCTCTCGACCGAGGCGATCCGGCGGTATGCCTACACCGAGCCGTACCGCCGGACGCTCGACCACTTCACGGGCGCGCTCGAGGCGCTCGACTTCGACGTCTACGAGGATCCGGTCGGGACGCTCGTCGCGCGCAACCGCCCCGCCGGCCAGCCGGTGTTCGGCATCGGCTCGCACTGTGACTCGAACCGGAACGGCGGGCGCTACGACGGGACGATGGGCGTCGTCACCGCGCTCGAGGTGTGCCGGCTGAACGCCGAGCTCGGGCTCGACCTGCCGTTGCAGCTGATCTCCTTCCTCGAGGAGGAGGGCTCGGGCTTCGGACAGATGCTCCTCGGCAGCCGGATCATGCTCGAGCGCGTCACCGAGGAGGAGCTGCGCGAGACGTTCCGCGCGGTCGACGACGGCCGGAGCTTCTGGGAGCACGCGGAGGACGCGGGGTACGAGCCGGTGCGGTGGCGCGAGTGCGGGCGCGTGCTGGACGACCTGACCGGCTGGATCGAGATGCACATCGAGCAGGCGCGCGTGCTCCAGGACACCGGGAACCGCGTCGGGATCGTCAACGCGATCGCCGGCTACGTCCACGCCGACGTGCGGATCCGGGGACGGGGCGACCACGCGGGCGCGACGCCGATGGACCTCCGCCTCGACCCCACCCTCCCCCTCGCCGAGACGATCGTCGAGCTCGAGCGCCTCGCCCGGGCGGCCGGCGGCGGCACCGTGGGAACGGTCGGGGAGCTCGAGGCAGATCCCGGCCTGATCAACGCGATCGCAGCGGAGGTGCGGCTCTCGCTCGACATCCGCGGCCCGGACGACGACCGCTTCGGGGGCGTCGCGCGCGACATCGGCGCCTTCGCGACGGCCGCGGCCGAGCGGCGCGGGATGACGGCCGAGGTGACACCCCGTCAGAAACTCGCTGCGACGCTCCTCGACCCCGGCGTGGTCGGGGCGCTCGAGAAGGCCGCAGCAGCGACCGGGGAGCCCGCGATCACGATGCACTCCGGCGCCGCCCACGACACGATGTGCGTCGCGGCACGCGTGCCGAGCGCGATGATCTTCGTTCCCTGCCGCGACGGGATCAGCCACCATCCGGCAGAGCACGCCGAACCGGCCGATGCCGCGCTCGCCGCGGAGATCATGCTGAACGCGATCGTCGCGCTCACACGCTAGTCGGGCGTGGACGCCGTCCTCCTGGGCCTCCTCGCGGGGGCGCTCTTCGGCGCGATGGCCGTCGCGGTGCAGTGGGCGCTCGTCCGCGGCGCCGACCCGGTGGTGGGCGCCGCGATCGTGACCGCGGTCGCGTTCCTGGCCGGAGCCGTGCTCGCGCTGCCGACGATCGTCGACGGAGGCGCCTCCGCCGACCTCTGGCGGTTCTTCGCGATCGGCACGCTCGTGCCGGGCATGTCCCAGGTCCTCTTCATCTACGGGGTGGAGGCGGCCGGCCCGTCCCGTGCGGCGATCCTGATCGGCACCGCGCCGCTCCTGTCCGTCCTCCTCGCGCTGGCCTTCCTCGACGAGCCGTTCGAGCCGGCGCTCGTCGCCGCAACCGCACTCGTCGTCGCGGGCGGCTTCGTCCTCGCGGCCGAGCGCAGGAGGCCGGTTCACTTTCGGGTCGTCGGCGTCGCCTTCGCGCTCACCTGCGCCGTCCTCTTCGCCCTCCGAGACAACGCCGTGCGCTGGGTGGCACGGGACGCAGACGTTCCCCCGCTCGAGGCCTCGGCGGTGTCGCTGCTCGCGGCGGCGCTCGTGATGGCGATCTTCGCGATCGTGACGCGCAGGAGCGCGCTGCCCGCGTCGCTGCGCGTTGCTCTCCCTGCGTTCGCGCCGGCGGGCGTGTTGCTCGGAGCGGCGTACGCGGCGCTCGTCACCGCCTTCGACCGGGGCAGGGTCGGCATCGTCGCTCCGCTCAACGCCACGCAGTCGCTCTGGGGGATCCTCTTCGCCGCGCTCCTGTTCCACCGCAGCGAGGCGATCGGGCGGCGCACGGTCGTTGCGGGGGTGCTCGTCGTCGCCGGCGGCGCAATCGTCGGCGCCGTGCGCTGACG
>DATBIQ010000104.1:0-44105 GCA_036556865.1 Gaiella sp. | reverse complement strand
CTCGTCGTCGTCCGTGATCGGGATCCCCGAGACCCGGTAGCGCTGCATCAGCTCGAGGGCATCGCCGACGAGCGCCTCGGGCGAGAGCGTCACCGGCTCGACGATCATGCCGGCCTCCGAGCGCTTGACCTTGTCGACCTCCGCAACCTGGTCGGCGATCGAGAGATTGCGGTGCAGCACACCGATGCCGCCGCGCCGCGCGAGGGCGATCGCCATCCGCGCCTCGGTGACGGTGTCCATCGCCGCGGAGACGAGCGGGATCTCGAGCGCGATCGTGCGCGTCAGGCGCGTGGCCGTGACGACGTCGTTCGGGAGGACGGCCGACTCGGCCGGGACGAGCAGGACGTCGTCGAAGGTGAGGCCTTCCTTCGCGAACTTGTCCCGCGGATCGCCCAAGTCCGCCGATCGTAACAGCGGCGTGGGACGCCCCGAACTTCGCGGGCTAACTCACGGTCTCCAGCTCGTGGACGTCGACGGCGGCGGCGAGCCGCTTCGCCTCGGCGGGGTCGAAGCGGCCGGCGCCGACGTCGAGCACCGACGCCGCCCCCGTCGCGGCGGCGAGCCGCAGCGCGTCCGCGGCGGGTGCGCCGTCGAGCACCGACGTGAGCCACTGGGCGAGGAACGCGTCACCCGCGCCGACCTCGGAGACCGGCTCGAGGCGCGGCACGACCGCGCGATAGCGCCGGACCTGCCGGTCCTCGCGCACGAGCGCGAAGCCGCCGCTCTCGAGCGTGACCAGGACGTTCCGGGCGCCGAGCTCGGCGATCGCGTCGAGCGCCATGAGGAAGTCCTCGTCGTCGTTCAGCTCCTGGCCGACGAGCTGCTCGGCCTCGTGCTGGTTCGGCGAGACGAGCCACGGCTCCGCGTCGACGCCGAGGCGCAGCGGCTCGCCCTCCGCGTCGAGGACGACCCTGACGTTGCGCCGCGCGAGCTCGCGGGCCGCGTCCGCGTAGAAGGTGTCGCCGACCCCGCGCGGCAGCGAGCCGGCGAACACGACGGCATCCGCCCCGCGCGAGAGGTACCGGAGCTTGTCCATCAGCATCCCGAGCTCGGCCTCGGAGACCTTCGGGCCCCACTCGTTGATCTCGGTCTGCCTCCCCGACGTCGGGTCGACGACGAGTGTCGAGGTGCGTGACTCGTCGCGGATCCGGACGAAGTCGTTGAGGATCGCCTCGCCCGTCAGCTCCTCGACGACCCGAGTGCCCGTGCGTCCGCCCGCCAGCCCTGTCGCGACGACGGGCACCTCGAGGCGTTTCAGGGCCCGCGCGACGTTGATCCCCTTGCCGCCCGCGAGCGTCAGCACCTCGCTGGCGCGATGACGCTGGCCGAGCTGCAGCGTCGGCACGGTGAGCGAGCGGTCGAGCGCGGCGTTGAGCGTGACGGTGACGATCACGGTAGGGCCCCTCCCAGATGATGGACCGTCCTCCGGGCGACCCACCAGGCCTTGGCGGGGACATCCGGAGCGGCTTGGGCGCGCGCTGCGACGAGCGGCGAGCGCGCGACCACGCGCGACCCGTCGGTCACGACGAGCGTGCCGAGACGCTGACCGGCGACCACGGGCAGCTCGGCGACGGCGGGAACGACGACCCGCTCGACGAGCGGCCTGTCGGCCGAGGCGGGCCGCACGATCGGCCGCGGCGCGACCGCCCGGATTGGCGAGCGGCCCCACCCGACGGGAATCGTCGCGTACGTGCGGGCGGGATCGACGACCTTCGACATCCGGTAGCTGGCCAGGCCGAAGCGGAGCAGCGCCGCGAGGTCCGCGTCGCGCTGGGCCTCGCTCGGCGAGCCGAGCACGACGGCCGTGATGCCGACGCCGCCGACCCGCGCGTAGGCGGCCTGCGACCATCCCGCGCCCGCCGTGTGGCCGGTCTTGCCGCCGACCATCCCCGCGACGTGCCCGAGGAGGTTGTCGGTCGACTCGACGACCCGCCCGTCGGAGAGCCTCGCGCTCGGCTTGCCCGCGTACGTGCGGATCACGGGGTCGCGAAGCGCGGTCCGCAGGAGCACCGCGATGTCGCGCGCCGTCGAGACGTGACCGGGCTGGTCGAGCCCGTGCGGGTTGCGGTAGTGCGTCCCGCGGAGGCCGAGCCGCCGTGCCTCGCGGTTCATGAGCGCAACGAATCTCGGCACCGACCCTGCCGCGGCGACCGCGAGCGCAGTGGCAGCGTCGTTGGCGCTCGGCACGAGGGTCCCGATCACGAGGTCGCGCACCGGTACCCGCTCGCCGGCCCGGAGGTCGAGCGACGACTCGCCGATCGCTGCCGCCGAGACGGGCACCGTGACGACGTCGTCGAGCGAGACGTGCTGCAGCGCCACGAGCGCGGTCATCAGCTTCGTGATGCTCGCCATCGCGCGCGGCGTGGTCGCCTCGCGCGCAGCCAGCGTGTGGCCGTCGACGGAGCTCTGCACGACGTACGCGCGCGCCTGGACGACGGGTGCCGCGGCGTCCGCCGCGCCGCAGAGGGCGAGGCCGGCGAGGGCGGCGGCGAGCAGCCTGGCCACGGGGCGGAAGGGTACTGCCACGATCACCAGCCGGCCGCCGCCCAGATCGCGGCCTGGAGCCGCGCCGCCTCCGCCCCGGCCGCGGCGCGCCAGTCGTCCGGCGGGGCGTCGCGGTAGGCGTAGATCACCGAGCGCGACGCGTTGACCACTGCGCTCGAGGGGCCGCTCGTGAACGCCCGGGCGACGTCGGCTGGCGTGGCGCCCTGCGCGCCGACGCCCGGCAGGAGGATGATCGCGCGCGGCATCGCCCTGCGCGCCTCGCCGACGATGCGGGGCACCGTCGCTCCGACCACCGCTCCGACGCTCGAGAGGCCGCGCGCGCCGACGAGATCCTCTCCCCACTCGTCGACGAGCTCCGCGAGGTGGCGCCACACCGGCCGACCGTCCGCGAGGGCGGCGTCCTGGAGCTCGGCCGCGCCCGCGTTCGAGGTGCGCACGAGCAGGAACAGCCCGGCGCCGTCCCGCCGGCAGGCGGCGAGGAACGGGTCGACCGAGTCGCGGCCGAGGTACGGGCCGACGGTGAGGGCGTCGGCGAGCGGCGGGCCGCCGTCGCAGGGCTCGAGGAAGGCGGTCGCATAGGCGCGCGCCGTCGAGCCGATGTCGCAGCGCTTCGCGTCGGCGATCACGAGCAGGCCCGCCTCGCGGGCATAGTGCGAGATCCCCTCGAGCGCGCGCCAGCCGTCGCTGCCGAGCGCCTCGAAGAACGCCGCCTGCGGCTTGATCGCGACGACGTACGGCGCGACGGCGTCGACGATGCCCTTGCAGAACCGCTCGACCGCACCGGCTGCCGCGGTGCGACCGGCGGCAGCCTCGCCCCTGAGCTCGACGGGCAGGAGGTCGACGACGGGGTCGAGGCCCACGACGAGCTGCGAGCGCTTGCGCTCCACAGCGTCGGCGAGGCGGTCGGCGAACGGCGTGGGAGCGCCTGCGGCGTCGCTCGTCACGCGGCCAAGGGTATCCCGTCCACGGCGGCGCAGATCGAGCGAGGGTCGAGCCGCGCGACGCGGAGCTCGGGCGGCGGTCGGCGCAGGAACGAGGCGACGAGCCGCAACTCGTCGGCGTCCTCCGGCGCGACCGATCGCTCGGCGCGCAGCGCCTCGGAGACGAGGGCGGCAACCTCGTTCACCGCACCGGGCCCGCGCGGGACGAGACGGACGGCGGCGACGCGCCCGCCCGAGAGCGCGTGCGCACGCACGAAGCCCGGCTGCCTCGCAGGGACGACGAGGCAGGCCGCGAGGGCGCGCAGGCGCTCGAGCTCGCAGAGCGCCTCGATCGCCTCCTCGAGCCCCGCGACACGGTCGCGCAGCCGTGCGGCGTCCTCGAAGCGGAGCTCGGCGCCGAGCCGCCGGAGCCGTGCCCGGAGGACGGGCAGCGCGGCGGCCACGTCGTCCGACTCGTGGCCGTCGAGCGCGCGCGCGGCCGCGCGCGCGAGTCGGTGGCCCGGGAGCGGGCCGAGCGCCGTGGGCTCGACGGTGACCGTCCAGCGGCCGCCACGCCGGCGGAGGTAGGCATGGCGGTCGGGCCGCGTCCCGCGCGCGTTGCCCGGCGGTCGGAGCTCGCGCAGCAGGCGAAGCTCCTCGAGCGCGGCCTCGAGCTCGGAGCCGGCCTCGCGCCACTCGACTCGCTCGAGCGCGAGGAGGGCGGCCTCGACGGACGGCCGCTGCCGCCCGCCTGCGAAGTACGACCGCAGCCGCGACCTGAGGTCGCGCGCGCGACCGACGTAGAGGGCGAGCCCGCCCGCGCCGCGGAAGACGTAGACGCCCGGTCGTCTCGGCGCGCCGGCGACGAGCGAGCGCTTCACGTGCAGCCGGCGCGCGCGCGGCGCGGCGAGCTCGACCAGGTCGGCGAGCGTCCGTGCGCCGCGCTCCTGCGCGAGGCCGACGAGGACTACCAGGATCTCCGCGGTCGCGCGGGCGTCGGGCAGCGCGCGATGGCACGGCTCGGTCGGGACGCCGAAGAAGTGGGCGAGCGACGCGAGTCCCACCCGGCGCGTCCGCTCGCCGAGCAGGCGCCGCGCGAGCCACACCGTGTCCACGACCGGCGAGGCGATGCGTCGTCCGGTCAGCAGCTCGACCTCACGGTCGAGGAACGCGAGATCGAAGCGCGCGTTGTGCGCCACGATGGCCGCGTCCCCGGTGAAGGCGAGCAGGCGCCGGATCGCGAGCTCGACGCGCGGCGCTCCACGGAGGGCCTCCTGCCGGATGCCCGTGAGCGACGTGACGGCGGGGGGAAGGCGGACGCGAGGGTCGACGAGGGTCTCGAAGGCGTCCGCGAGCTCGAGCGCCCGCACACGCTGGGCGCCGATCTCGCAGATCCGCGACGTTCGCGGCGACAGACCGGTGGTCTCGAGGTCGACGACGACGAAGTGGGCCTCCTCGAGCTGGACATCGGCGCCGTCCGGCGCCGCGAGGCCGACGGACGTCCCGCGCCAGGCGAGGCGGACGTCGCCCGTGACGACGTCGTCGAGGAGCGAGCGCGCGAGCGCCGCGGGAGCGCTCGCGAGCGCGAACAGCACCCGGGCCGCCTCCTCGGCCGGCACGGGCCCCCGCCGTGCCTCGACGAGCTCGACGAGCCGGTCCGCCGCGTCGAACGACAGCTGCACGCGAGACATCGTAATCGAACATACGTTCGATCACAAGTTTCGGGTGAGCGACCGACGACGGTTTCCCCACCAAAGGCTCGCAACGACGCCACGACGGCAGTTGCGGCCCGCGAAGCGGGACGCCTTCAGGGATCTGCCCGCCCAAAAGGCGGGCCGCGGGACGGAAATCCGCTCGGCGGATTTCCGTCCCGCAAGCTAGCTCAGTTCACGGCCTTCTTCAGCTGTGAGCCGGCCGAGAACTTCGGGACGTTTGCGGCCTGGATCTGCACCTTCTCACCGGTGCGAGGGTTCACGCCCTGGCGGGCGGCGCGCCGCGTCACGTGGAACTTTCCGAAGCCGGTGAACGTGACGGAGTCGCCGCTCTGCAAGGTGCTCTCGATCACGCCGAGGGCCGCGTCGACCGCCGAGCCGGCGTCGCGCTTCGACAGGCCTGCCTTGTCGGCGACGGCATCCACGAACTCCTGCTTGGTCACGTTTTCGATCCTCCCTGGGTCGTTGGTGCGTTTACCCCGCCCGAGCCTATAACGCGGGCGGATTCGGCTCAACCATGCGGGTTCATTCCCTGCTCCCGCGTCTCGAGCAGCTCGGTGGCACGGTAGAGCGAGGCGAGCCGCACGCCGAGTCGCGCGAGGGCGTCCGTCCCACCCTCCTCGCGGTCGACGACGCACACGGCGTGCCGAACGACGAGCTCGGCCGCGCGAACGGCCTCCACCGCTTCGCAGAGCGCGCCGCCCGAGGTGACGACGTCCTCGACGAGGCACACGAGCTCGCCGGGCGCGTACGGCCCCTCGATGCGGTTCCCGGTGGCGTATCCCTTGGTTTCACCCCGCACGATGATGAACGGCAGCCCGGACGCCATGGCCGCCGACGCGGCCAGCGCGACCGCCCCGAGAGCCGGCCCTCCGAGCCTCACGGCCTCCGGCTCGACGTCCTTGACGGCGGCCGCCAGACGCTCCCCGAGCTCGCGGAGCAGCGCGGGATCGGTCTCGAAGCGGTACTTGTCGAGGTACCAGCGGGAGCGCTTGCCCGAGCGGAGCGTGAAATCCCCCTCGAGCAACGCGACGTCGAGGAGACGCTGGCCGAGCTCGTCGACCGTGGTCGTCACCGGAGGGCACCTCCGGCGACCTCCACGAGACGGTCGCGTTCACCGGTGCCGGGACGGAGCTCGAGCTCCGAGCCGTCCTCCCAGCCGACGACGACGCGCCGCGGGTCCTTGCGCCTGCGTCGGAGGAGGACGTAGGCGGTGACCGCGGCGGCGGCGAGCAGCAGGAGCCTCACGCGTCGTCTCCGGCCACGCGGCGGAGGGCCGTGCGCAGGTCGAAGGCGACGAGACCCGCCGTCGGCTCCGGGACGGTCGTCGCGGTGATCGACCGCTCGCCGTCGCGCACGACGACGACCGCGCCGCGCTCGAGCTCCACGTGGACGCGCTCGACCGCCGTGCCCGGCCGGACGGCGGCGGCCTCCGCGAGGAGCGCCTCGCCGACCGATGCGAGCTCGCGGGCGCGGCCGTCGTCCGACGTGCGGGCCGCCTCGACCTCGTCCCCTGCGCCGGCGATCACGACCTCCACGACCTGCGTGGAGAGCTCGACGAGCTCCGAGAGGGCAGCGGACGCGTCCATCCCGGCGCTCGAAGCTAGCAGAGCACGCCTGCCCGTACGGCACCATCCAGCGCGTGCGGGCCATCGGCGCGACCTTCGACCGCTTCTTCTCCGAGCGCGGAACGCACCTCGCGGCGATGGTGGCGTACTTCGCGCTCGCGTCGTTCGTGCCGTTGATCTTCCTCGCGCTCTCGGTGCTCGGCTTCCTCGACCAGGCCGACCAGTCGAGCGCGCTCGTGTCGTACCTCGAGGACGTGTTCCCGGACCGGTCGGTCGAGTCGATCGTGCAGGTCGTCGAGGCGGTGCAGCGAAACGCCACGACGCTGTCGGTCGTCGGTGCAGTCGCGCTGCTCTGGAGCTCGGTGTCGCTGTTCTCGGCCCTCGAGTCGGCGTTCAACATCCTCTACGGCCGCCCGAACCGTCCGTTCCTGCGCGGGAAGGCGCTCGCGAGCGTGTACATGACGTCCGCCCTCGTCGTCCTCTTCGCGGGCCTCACCGTCGGCACGCTGGGCTACGACCTCCTCCGGCGCTACGCCACGGACGTCGTCTCGAACCAGTGGGTCGCGCTCGCGCTGACCGTGCTCTCCTCCGGCGCGGCGCTCTTCCTCTTCCTCCAGTCCGCGTACTACCGGCTCCCGAACGCGCGGCTGACGCACCGGGAGGTCCTTCCCGGCGCGATCCTCGGCGCGATCGTGCTCGTCGGGACGCTCCAGGCGCTCCCGCTCTTCGTCTCGCTCTCCTCGGACGTGGTCGCGCTGCAGGCGCTCGGGACGACGTTCCTGCTCCTCGTCTGGCTCTACGTGATGGCCAACGTGATCGTCTTCGGGGCGGCGCTCAACTACGTGCTCGCGTACGGGGTCACGGGACGCGCCGTGGAGCCGAGGAGCGGCACCGTGACTGCGTCAGGGAGCTAGAAGCGCCGCGAGCCGTCGGGCCGCACGAGCGCGGTGGGAGCGGGTCACCTTCCACGCATCCCCGAGCACGGCGACGGTCTCGGTCTCGCCGTCCGGGACGAACACCGGGTCGAAGCCGAAGCCCTCGCCGCCCGACGCCTCGCGCGCGATCGAGCCCTCGAGCGTCCCCTCGGCGACCGCCTCGCGCCCGTCGGGGTCGATCGCGACCATCACGCAGACGTACCTCGCGCGACGCTCGTCCGCGTTCGCGAGCGCCTCGAGCATGCGACCGACCGGATCGCCGGCCGCCCACCGCGCCGTTCGCACGCCCGGCCGGCCGCCGAGCGCTGCCGCCTCGATCCCCGAGTCCTCACCCACGACCCATGCTCCCGGCGGTGCATGGAGCCGCCCCCACCGCGCCTTGAGCCGCGCATTGTCCTCGAAGGACGCGCCGTTCTCCTCCGGCGCGTCGTCCCGCTCGAGGGGTGCGATCTCGACGCCCGGGAGCGCCCGCCGCAGCTCCTCGAGCTTGTGGCGGTTGCCCGAGGCCAGGACGAGCGTGTGACACTGTGTCACGCGCCTAGAGGATCGACGCAGTCTCGCAGGCGGCGCGCTGGGCCGCCTCGAGCTCCGCGACCCCGCCCGCGGCGAGGTCGAGCAGCCGGTCGAGCAGCTCGCGGGAGAACGGCTCCTTCTCGGCGGTCGCCTGCACCTCGACGAGGCGCCCGTCGGCCGCCATCACGACGTTCATGTCCGTCTCGGCGGACGAGTCCTCGACGTAGTCGAGGTCGAGCACCGGCTCCCCGTCCACGACGCCGACCGAGACCGCGGCGACCGACGACGGGAGCGCCTTCGTCAGCCCGAAGCGGTCGAGCGCGCGGTACGCGGCGACGTAGGCGCCCGTGATCGCGGCGCAGCGGGTGCCGCCGTCGGCCTGGAGGACGTCGCAGTCGAGCCAGAGCGTCCGCTCGCCGAGCGCGCGGAAGTCGCAGACGCTCCGCAGCGCGCGACCGATGAGGCGCTGGATCTCCACCGTCCTGCCGTCGGGCCGCCCGCGCGAGACGGCCCGCTGGGTGCGCTCGCCGGTCGACGCCGGCAGCAGCGAGTACTCGGCGGTCATCCAACCCTGTCCCTTGCCGCGGAGCCAGCGCGGGATGTCCTCGTCGATCGTCGCGGTGCAGAGCACGACCGTGCGGCCCTGCGCGTAGAGCACCGAGCCGTGCGGCTGCTCGAGGAAGTCGGGCTGGAGGTCGAGCTCGCGGAGCTCGTCGGGCCTGCGTCCGTCGTGGCGTGTCAGGGCGTCCTCCTCCGGTGTCGGCGGCGTTCGGGCGGGATCATGCCGCCTGCGGCGCGACCCCGGCGAGCATGACGCGCTCGACGTCACGCACGGGAAGCTGCAGGAAGCGCTTGCCCATCTCGGCGAAGTCGTCCGGGTCGCCCGTGGTCAGGAACCGCACGGTGCCCTCGCGACGCTCGTCGTTCTCGATCCCCTTGCGCGCGAGCGTCTCGGCGACCTCGCGCGCCGTCTCGTCGGCCGAGAACACGAGCGTCACGGAGCGGCCGAATGCGCGCTGGAAGACGGGGCGCACGATCGGGTAGTGCGTGCAGCCGAGGATCACCGTGTCGACGCCCGCTTCCTTGAGCGGCGCCGCGACCTCGCGCACGGCGTCGGTCGTCTCCTCGCCGAAGGGGTCGGGGCCCTCGATCAGCGGGACGAGCCGCGGGGCGGGGACGGCAATGAGCTCGACCCCGGCGTCGTAGGCGTGGACGAGCTCCTCGTAACGGCGGCTCGCGACCGTCGCCTCGGTGGCGAGCAGCCCGACACGCCGGTTGCGCGTCGCGAGCGCTGCCGCGTGCGCCTCGGGCTGGAGCACGCCGACGACGGGGACGCGCAGCGCCCGCTGGAGGTCCGGCAGCCCGGCTGCCGTCGCCGAGTTGCACGCGACGACGACGAGCTTCACGCCCTCTTCCTCGAGGCGAGCGCCGATCTCGAGCGCGAAGCCGCGCACCTCGTCGAGCGGCCGCGGGCCGTACGGCAGCCGCGCATTGTCGCCCAGATAGATCGCGTCCTCGTGCGGGAGCGTCACGAGCAGCTCGTGGAGGACCGTGAGGCCGCCAACCCCCGAGTCGAAGACGCCGATCGGCCGGCCGTCCATCGGCGGGGATGATACGGCGACCTTCCGGATCGCTCACATGTGTGGGCTACCCTGGCCGCCGTGTCGGGCTTCAGCAGAGGGGTTCTGCTCGTCCTGCTCGCGACGGTCGCAGCGCTGCTCGCGTCCGCTCCGGCCGTTGCGTCGAGCCGTCAGGAGGTGACGATCGCCTCGGCGGACGGAACGTCGCTCGCCGCGACGCTCACGCTGCCGGACGGCGCCGTCCCGCAGGGTGGCTGGCCCGCCGTGATCTTCATGCACGGCCTCGGGCAGACCCGCGCGACCGGCCTTGCAGCGGCGCAGGGAATGGGCATCGGCGAGCGCTTCGCCGTGCTCGCCTTCGATGCGCGGGGCCACGGCGACTCCGGCGGATTGACCGGGATCGACGGGCCGAAGGAGATCGCCGACGTCAAGGCCGTCTTCGCGTGGCTCCGCAACCGGCCGGACGTCTCGGACACGCGGGTCGGCGGCTGGGGCGTCTCGTACGGCGGCGGCGCGGCGTGGAACTCGCTCGCAGCGGGCGTCCCGTGGGCGGCGCTCGAGATCTCGATGAGCTGGGTCGACCTCGCGGACGCGCTGGTCCCGCAGGGCCTCGCGAAGAGCGGCGTCATCGCCGGCTTCCTCGGCTCGCTCGACCCGAAGCGCGTCGACCCGGAGGTGTTCGCGCTCCGCGACGCCGCCTTCGCCGGGAACCTCGCGACGGTGCGCCCGTTCGCCGCGGCCCGCTCGTCCCTGCCTGCGCTGAAGGGCGTCAAGACGCCGGTCTTCATGATGCAGGGCCGCCGCGACTTCGCCTTCGGGATGGAGCACGCGCTCGCCGCCTACCGCGCGCTCGTGGGCCCGAAGCAGCTCTGGTTCGGCCTCTCGGGCCACGCGCCGTCGTCCGGCGTCGCCGCCGACACGCCCGCGATGCTCGCCGAGGGCGCGCGCTGGTTCGACCGCTTCCTCCGCGGTGACACCGCCGCGCCGCTGCCGAAGCCCGTCGCGATCTCGCCCGAGCGGTGGAAGGGGCAGCCCGTGCGGTTCGCCGGCCTGCCGAAGGTCGTGACGCCGAAGCCAACCCGCTTCGCGAAGCGCGCCTCGTTCGCGCAGCCCGGCCGCTTCCAGGTGGCGCTGCCGCGGCTCGCGCGACCCGTGGAGGTGTTCGGCTCGCCCGTCGTCCAGGTGACGGCGAACGCCACGGGCGGCTGGTCGCGGATCGTCGCGGTCCTGGCCGCGCGGACGCCCGCGGGGAAGGAGATCGTCGTCGCGGGAGGCGGCGTCCCGGCCAGGGCCGGAAAGCGCACCTACCGGATCGTGCTCGGGAACCAGGCGACGTTCCTGCCGAAGGGCTCGCGGCTGACCGTGACGATCGGCTCGTCGTCGCTCGCCCAGAGCCCCGCGAACCTGCTCTACCTCGACCTGCCCTTCCCGTCGGCGGCGCGGCTCGCCGTCACCGGCGGCTCGTTGCGGCTTCCGCAGCTCGGGACGCCGGTCTCCCGATGAGGCGTGCGCTCGCCGTCGCCGCCGCGGCGCTCGCGGTCGTCGCCGTGGCCGGCGCCGCGACCACCGCCGACCCGGGCGTGACGCCGACGACGGTGCTGATCGGCGGCACCGTCCCGCTCTCGGGCGAGGCGGCCGCGTTCGGCGCGGTCGGCCCGGGCGCGAAGGCCTACTTCGACTACGTCAACTCGAAGGGCGGCGTCAACGGGCGCAAGATCGAGTACCGCTACTACGACGACGCCTACAACCCCGCCCAGACCGTCCAGCTGACGCGCAAGCTCGTCGAGCAGGACGGCGTCTTCGCGATCTTCAACGCCGTCGGCACGGCGAACAACCTCGCGATCCGCGAGTACCTGAACGTGCAGAAGGTGCCGCAGCTCTTCTCCGGCGACGGCTCGCAGGCACTCGGCGGCTCGTCGGCGCGCTACCCGTGGACCGTCGGGTTCCTCCCGAGCTACCGCGGCGAAGGCGCGGTGCTGGGCCGCGACGTCGTCGCGACGCGGCCCCGGGCGAAGGTCGCGGTGCTGCTCGAGAACACGGAGCTCGGCAAGGATATGGCGCGCGGCCTCTCGCGCGCCGTCGCCGGCAAGGGGCCGAAGATCGTCGCGTCCGAGCCGTACGAGCTGACGACGACGGACGTCGTCTCGCAGATCGCCAAGCTCAAGGGCTCCGGCGCCGACACGCTGATGCTGTTCGCGACGCCGAAGTTCATGATCCAGGCGATCGTCGCGGCCAAGAAGCTCGCGTGGAAGCCCCAGCTCTATCTCGCGTCCGTGTCGATCGAGCCGACGATCATGGCGATCGCCCGGGCGAACGCGCCCGACCTCACGCGCGGCGCGCGCGCGATCGCGTTCGTGAAGAACCCGAACGATCCCATTTGGCGCAAGGACCCCGCCGTCGCGCTCTACACCTCGATCCTGAAGCGGTTCGCTCCGGGCGCGAAGCCGGCGGACGTCTACAACTGGTACGGCATGACCGTCGCCTGGACGATGGTCGACGCGCTCAGGCGCGCCGGCAAGAACCTCACGCGTGCCGGAGTCCTCCGTGCCGCGCGGAGCCTCGACACGACCGCCAACCCGTTCCTGCTGCCCGGAACGCGCCTCCGCACGTCCGCGACGGACGCGTTCCCCCTCGACACCGTCTACCTGTACCGCTACGACAACCGGCAGTGGATCCGCACGGCCGGGCCCTTCCCCGCCCGCTGACTCACCCACCAAGGAGGGAACACCCACGATGAGGACACGCACACGCACGGCGATCGTCGCGCTCGCGGCGCTCACCGCGCTCGCGCTCGCTGCCGCGGCCACCGCCGCCTACACGTCGCCGAAGCTCTCGGTGTCGTACGCCACGGGCAACGTGACGCGGATCGTCGCCTCGGCCTCGGTCGACAACGACGCGACCGCCCGCGCCGCGATCGTCATCCCGACCGGCACGGCGCTGACGACCACCGCCGCCCCCGGCACCAAGGTCGGCACGGCGAAGGCGCAGGTGAGCGCCCTCGCGCTCGGCGGCGCGCTGCTGCCGCTCGCGGGCGACATCGTCGTGGCGCCGCCGGGCGCCGTCGCTGCGGCCTCGCAGACCGCCTGCATCGGCCCCGCGCCGCCGCAGGCGACGCTCCTGCTCGTGCTCCAGGCCGCCGGCCAGACGATCAACCTCCCCGCGTACATCATCCCCACGAGCGGCGCGCAGACGGCGCTCGGCGCGGCCCAGCTGGTGTTCTGCCTGCCGCCGCCCGACCTCCCTGCGCCCGTCGGAGCGACGTTCGGCGCGAAGTTCCTGAGCGCCGACCTGACGCTCAACGGCGTGATCGGCCCCATCGCGCAGGGGGCGTGGGTCGCGTTCTGGACGCCGTGGAACGCGGGCGTCGGCACGGTCAACGCCGCCGCGACCGTGGCGTCTCCCGCGGCGATCGCGCCGGGCGGGATCACGCTCACCGGCCGCAAGGTGAAGGGCGTCAAGCGGCTCACCGGCCGCGTCACGCAGGCGGGCGCCGGCGTCGCCACCAGGGTGACGATCCTCGCGGGCACGAAGCGCCTCGCGACGGTCAGCGCGAGGGCGAACGGCGCGTTCACGTACGCCGTTCCGAAGAGGTCGAAGGCCACCGTGTTCCGGGCGCGCGCCGTGGTCGCCGGCCGCGACGCGCCGGCGGTCTGCGGCCAGTTCGGCTCGCTCGGCATCCCGTGCGTGAACGCCACGGTGAGTGGCTTCACCGCGACGTCGGGCGCCGTCCGGATCCGCTAGGCGGGCTCGCTCGCGGTCATTGGGGTCTGTCCCCCGGGAGGGGGACAGACCCCTGGGGACAGACCGCACTCGCTACAGTCGCGGGCGTGCGCGTCCTCTCGGTCGTCCACGACCCGGCCGTCACCGGCGGCGGAGGGCTCTTCGAGCAGGTCGTCCTCCAGCGCGGCGACCACCTCGACCGCTGGGTCGTCGCCGAGGGCGACGCCGCACCGGGCGACCCGTCGCACTGGGACGCGGTGATGGTCTTCGGCGGCGCGATGCACCCCGACCAGGACGCGGAGCACCCGTGGCTGCAGGGCGAGGTCGCGTTCATCGAGCGCGCGGTCGACGCGGGCGTGCCGACGATCGGCGTCTGCCTCGGCGCGCAGCTGCTCGCGCGGGCCGCCGGCGCGTGGATCGGGCCGGCCGGGTCGGCAGAGGTCGGTTGGTTCTCCGTGGAGCTGAACGACGACGGCGCCGCGGATCCGGTGATCGGCGTCCTGCCACGGCGTGTCGAGGCCTTCCAGTGGCACTACTACACCTTCGAGCTGCCCGAGGGCGCGGTCGAGCTTGCCCGCAGCGAGGCGGTGCGCCAGGCGTTCCGGCTCGGAGAACGCGCCTGGGGCATCCAGTTCCACGCCGAGGTCGACCGGCGGATGCTCGACCGCTGGTTCCGCGAGGGGGCGGCCGAGCTGCCGAAGCCCGTCGAGGAGATCCGGGCGGAGACCGACCGCCTCCTCGGAGGCTGGAACGAGCAGGGCCGTGCTCTCTCCGCGGCCTTCCTCGACGAGGCGCGAAGGGTCGCCTCGCGCCAGCCCGAGGCCGCTCGGCTCTAGGGCCCCGTCTCGGCGGGGAGCGCCGCGTCGCGCGACCATTCGTGCCACGAGCCGACATAGTTCCGGGCCTCGTAGCCGGCTGCGGCGAGCACCTGCACGGCCATGGCGGAGCGGCTCCCCGAATGGCAGTACGCGATCACCTCCGTCCCCTCGGGCTCGCCCACGAGGTCGCGCACCGCAGCGACGTCGGGGCACGAGAGGAGGAGCGAGACGTCGAGGCTCCGCGCGCTCGGGATCCGGCCGGGACGGGGGTCGCACGGGGCGACCAGCGACCCGGTGAACTCCTCCGCACGCCGCACGTCGAGGAGCACGAGACCCGGCTCGCCGAGCCGTCGGGAGAGCTCGTCGGTCGTGACGTCGGTCACGCCGCGAGCGACGCGACCGTCTCGACCTCCGCGCCCACCGAGGGACGCTCGCAGCACGTCTCGAGCCAGCGAGCGAGCGCGGCGTGGCGATCGAGCGAGACGCCCATCAGGTCGCGGAGGCGCAGGAGCCACGGAAGATAGGAGGCGTCGGCGAGGCCGAACGCACGGCCGGTGAGGAACGGGGTCGCTCGGAGCAGCGCATCGATTCCCGCGAGCGCGTGGTCGACCCGCTCCGCCGCCCCGACCTCCTCGCGCCGCAGCGCGTAGTACGGCTTTCCGAGGTCGTCGAAGCGGAAGACCACGAGTCGCGCCGCGGCACGCTCCCCCGGGTCGACGGGCAGGAGCGGTGGCTCGGGATACCGCTCCTCGAGGTACTCGTCCACCACGGCCGACTCCGGCAGCACCCACCCGTCTTCCTCGAGCACCGGGACGCGGCCGTCGGGCGGGTTGTGCTCGAGCAGCCAGTCGGGCCTGTCGGAGAGATCGACGACGACGGTCTCGTACGGCACGGCTTTCTCGGCGAGCACGATCCGAACGCGGGCGCAGTAGGGGCAGCGCGGCGCGTCGTAGAGCGTGAGCACGTCCCGAGGCTACCCCTCGGGCTGCACGTCGCGCAGCGCGTGGCCGTGGTCGGCGCCCTCGAGCCCGAGCGCCGCGGCCAGCTCGGCGAGGATCTCGCGGGCGGGCGGCACGTCGGCAGGTGCCGAGGCGTTCGGCGCTGCGGCACGGACGCGCTGCGGGTCGGCGCCCGTGAGGCGCGCGAGCACGGTCGGGTTCGCCGCCAGGCCGATCACGTCGCCGGGGGCGAGCGGCCCGTAGAACTCGGGCACCGAGAGGTACTCGTCGACGATCCCGCCGCGCTCGACCGCGACCATGCGCACGACCTCGTCGACCTCGAGCGAGAGCGCGACCACGATCGTCCCCATCCGGGACGAGACCTCGCGGGCGTAGCGGACGAGCGCCGTCGGGTCCTCGTCGATCACCGGGTCGTAGATCGTCACCCAGCCGTTTCGCGGCCCCTCGACCCGCGAGCCGGACGAGCCGATTCGGGGCGCAAAGTCCCGCGCCGCGCGGGCGACGTCACCGACGGCGTCGGTCTGGATGTGGATCGACGCGAAGGACACGGCGTGCCGCCCCGGCGCGAGACGCTCGCGGAGCTTCGTGATCGGCGCCACGAGGGTGACCACGTCCTCGCCGAAGCCCCACCGGTGGTAGACGGCGCGCGCGCCGGCGTTCGCCGCCATCACCTCGAGGTCGAGGTGGGCGAAGCCCTCGGCAGCGAGCTCTTCCACGACCGCGTGGACGAGCGCCGCGGCGACGCCGCCGCGACGCGCCTCCGGCACGACGTAGAGGTCCGTCAGCCGCGCGAGGCGCGCTCCGGTGCGCCGCGCGAGCGCGAAGCCGACCGGCTCGCCGTCGCGCTCCGCGACGAACGCGAGCCCCGCGTCCACGGTCTCCCGCAGCTCGGCGAGCTCGCGCGCGAGGTCGAGCTCGACGTGCTCGGGCGCAGGCACCTCACCCGCGAACGCGCGCCACAGGTCGTCCAGGACGGGCACGTCGGCGGAGGTTGCGGCGCGAACCGTCACGCGGCCGATGCTAGCCGGGCGAGGAAGACACCTTCCCGAGGCGCGACCGGGGATCTATGCTTCGAGGAGCCCGGCGGCGGTCATCCCCCTCGGCCGTCGCCGGCACCCTTTCTCCTGCGCGCAGTCGCCGGGCCCGCCGCCGTCAGCGCGGGCGCGGCACGGCCGTGACGACCGGCGAGACCGTCGCCGTCCCGCCTGGCCAGCGCGTCACCGCCACGACGGCGACGCGCTCCCCGCGCCGGTAGCGCCGGGGCTCGAGGAAGCCCCGGTAGGGCGGGGAGTCGTCGGCGGCGATCCGCACCCAGGCGCCCTTGCCGCGTTTGACCGCGAACGCAACGGAGACGGGCTCGGTCGTCGCCAGCGTCGCCCGGGCCTGGACGAGATCGGTGAGCCCGTCCGGCCGCACGAGGAGCGCCGGGCGCACGCGCTGCGGTTCGGGCAATGCGGAGTCGGCGCGGACGAGGACCGCCGAGAGCGCGTCGAGCGAGACCGTGAGTGCGCCGGCCTCGGTGCTGCGGACGGAGGGCGACGCGCCGAAGAGTGTCGACCACGTGCTTCCCGGCGTCGACGTGCGGACGGTCAGCGTCGCGCGGCGCGTTCCGGCGTTGAACGCGGCCACGTACTCGTGCCGCGACGAGAGGTCGAAACGGCTGACCGCGAGCAGCGGCCCGGAGGCGAGCCTCACCGCCGTCGGCCCGGTCGAGAGCGCGGAGTGCGCGTCGCGGAGCTTCGCGAGCTCGACCAGCCGGGTCCGCAGGGGGTGCTCCCGGACTGCGAACGAGGAGCCCGAGCCGATCGGCACCGAGCCGACGCGCGGCTCGGTGCGCCACTCGGCGACGCCCGTCGGGAACATGTCCTGCCGCGCGAGCTTGTCGCCGCCGGAGCCCATCATCCCGACCTCGTCGCCGTAGTAGACGACGGGCGCGCCGCGGAGCAGGTAGAGGAGCGTGTGCGCGAGCAGGTCGCGCTGCAGGAGCGTCGCGTCGTCGCCCGAGCGCTGGCGGAGGAGCAGCCCGACGCGCCCCATGTCGTGGTTTCCGAGGAAGGTCGGCGGCGTGTACGCCGCGCCGTTCCCGAGCTGGAAGTAGTCGTCGTCGGAGAGCACGGACGCGATTCCCTTCGAGCCGCGCTCGCCCGCCGCGTACCCCACCAGCTGGTCCTGGAGGGGAAAGTCGAGGAGCGACGGAAGCCCGCGGTCGCGGACGAACGGGTAGAGGGCGAGGGTGTCGGCATCGAACACCTCGCCGAAGACGGTGAACTCGGCGACGCCGGCGCGACGAGCCGCCGCGCGCACGCGCGGCAGCCACTGGCGGAAGAACGCGGCGTTGACGTGGCGGGCGGTGTCGATCCGGATCCCGTCGATCCGGTAGCGCTCGATCCAGCTCGCGTAGACGTCCGCGAGGCCGCGGACGACATCCTGCCGCTCGGTGAAGAGATCGTCGAGGCCGAAGAAGTCGCCCTGCTCGAAGCAGGTCTGGTTGCAGGACGAGAAGTCGATGTCGCCGCGGTCGTGGTAGCGCGTCGGGTCGTTCAGCCAGGCGGGCTTCTTCGCCGTCCGGTCCGCGCCAAGCAGGACGGGCACGCGCGGCATGAAGCGCGCGCTCGTGCACGGGAACGGCCTGCGCACGTAGCGCGCCGGGCGGAACGGTGTTCCGCGGCACGTCCGGTACGGGACCTGCTCGGGGCCGATGTAGCCGGCGCTGCCGCCGGTGAGCGAGATCACGTCGGCCGTGTGGTTGACGACGACGTCGAGGATCACCTTCAGGCCGAGCGTGTGCGCGCACTCGACCATCGCACCGAACTCCGCGGCCGTGCCGAGGTGGGGGTCGGGCGCCGTGAAGTCGGTGATCCAGTAGCCGTGGTAGCCGGCGCTGTCGCCCTGCACCGTCTTCTGGCCGAAGGGCGGCGTGATCCAGATCGAGGTGAACCCGAGCGCCTTGATCCGCGCGAGCCCGTCCGCCTCGCCCGTGCAGGAGCCGCGCAGGCCGGCGAGGTCGCCCCCGTGGAACCAACCGGCATTCGTCGGGTCGAAGCCCGTCACCGCGCGGGAGCCGGTCGTCCCGCCCCTGTCGTTCGCGGTGTCGCCGTTCGCGTAGCGGTCGGTCAGCACGAAGTAGACGCGCTGCGTCGCGAGTGCGCTCCTCGCCGGCGGAGCCGAAAGGGCGGCGAGCGTCGCCCCGGCAGGCGGCGCCGGCGCGGGCGCCCGCGACCCGACCGCGGCGCCGGCGGCGACTGCCGCACAGAGCGCGGCACCCGCGACGAGCCACGAACGGGCTCTCCACGGGGAGACGCCCGTCCCGCGCCTCAACGGAGCGCGGCTCCCGTGTCCTCGTCGAAGAAGTGTGCGTGCGCCACGTCGACGGCGACGTCGACGTCGTCGCCGATCCGCAGCGCCACGCGGGGCGGGAACGAGGCGATGAGGTTGGGCCGCGCGGCGGCGATTCCCTCACCCTCGACGACGTCCTCGACGGCGTCTCCCGTCGCCCCTGCACCGCTCTCGACGGTGCGGGCCTCGATGCGGAGGAAGGCGACCGTCTCGGAGCCGAGCGCCTCGATCACCTCGAGGTGCGCCGTGATGCGAGGAAGATGCGGGTGCGTCTCCGCCGGATGGAGATCCTCGCTGCGGATGCCCATCGCGACCGAGCGGCCGTTGTAGCTCACGAGGCCGCGGTAGCGCTCGAGCGCGCTGTCCGGGACCTCGAGCTCGTTTCCGGCGAGCGACACGGTCACCTTGCCGCCCTCGACGCGTACGTCCGCCGCGAGGATGTTCATCGGCGGCGTGCCGATGAAGCCGGCGACGAAGAGGTTCCACGGCTCGTCGTAGAGGTGCTGCGGCGCGTCGATCTGCTGCAGCGCGCCGAGGTTCATGACGGCGACGCGGTGGCCCATGGTCATCGCCTCGACCTGGTCGTGCGTGACGTAGATCGTCGTCGTCCCGAGGTCGTGCTGGAGCCGCGCGATCTCGCCCCGCATCTGGACGCGGAGCTTCGCGTCGAGGTTGGAGAGCGGCTCGTCCATGAGGAAGACCTTCGGCTCGCGCACGATCGCGCGCCCCATTGCGACGCGCTGGCGCTGGCCGCCCGAGAGCTGCTTCGGCTTGCGGTCGAGGTACGGCGTCAGGTCGAGCATCTTGGCCGCCCATGCGGTGCGCTCCTGCACGACGTGCTTCGGCGTCTTCCGCAGCCTGAGCCCGAAGGCGATGTTGTCCGCCACCGAGAGGTGCGGGTAGAGGGCGTAGCTCTGGAACACCATCGCGATGTCCCGGTCCTTCGGCGTCAACCCGTTGACGACGCGGCCACCGATCGAGACCTCACCGTCCGTGATCGTCTCCAGGCCGGCGACCATGCGGAGCGCCGTCGTCTTGCCGCAGCCCGACGGGCCGACGAGGACGAGGAACTCGCCGTCCTCGATCTCGAGGGACAGATCCTTCACCGCATGGAAGCCGTTGGGATAGACCTTGTCGACCTCCTTCAGCACGACCTCAGCCATCGGGCGTCTCCTCGTTCATCCGAGCTTCCAGACATGGAATGCGGGCCCGTCGCCCGGCAGGACCGCCGTCCCGCCGTCGATCCTCGCCTCCGCCCCGTAGAGGGGCTCGAGCGCGTCCGCACGGAGCGCGGCGAGGGGCAGGCGCACGTCGACCGTCGGGGCGCGCGTCGCAAGGCAGAGCAGCCGCTCGCGGGTCGTCTCGCGCAGGTACGCGATCGCGTCCGGCCCGACGTGCGCGAAGCGGATCCCGCCGCGCGCGAGCGCGGCCGACGAGCGCCGGAGCCCGACCAGCGTGCGGTATCCGGCGAGGAGCTCGTCGTCCCACGTCTCCGGGCGGTGCCACGGCATCGGACGCCGCGCGTCCTCGCCGGAGCGGCCCTCGAGCCCGAGCTCGTCACCTGCGAAGACCATCGGCACGCCCGGGGTCGTCATCTGCAGGCCGACGCCGACGAGATGCCGCTCGCGCGAGCCGCTCACGACCTTGAACCGTGCGATGTCGTGGCTCGAGAGCAGGACCCAGCTGTGGAGCACCGAGCGCCACGGGACCCCCGACCGGAAGCGCCGCATCGTCGCCGTGACCGCGCCGCCGTCGAGACGCGGTACCCCGACCGGGAGGCCGAGGAAGCCGAGCTCGAGCTCGGGCGGGAGGACGTCACCGCGCAGCCACTCCCACGCGGGGCGCGTGAAGCCCATGTACGCCATCGTCCCGTGCCAGCCGTCGCCCTGCAGGTCGCGTCGCGCGTCGTGCGAGTGCTCGGCGACGAGCACCGCGTCGGGACGTGCCCCGAGCGCGGCGGACCGGGTCGCGCGCGCGAGCTCGGCCGCGACGTCCACGTCGCCCCGCCGCCCGGCCATGTTCGCGACGTCGAGCCGCCAGCCGTCGAGGTCGTACGGCGGACGGAGCCAGCGCCGGACGACGCTCTCGGCGCTCCCGAGCAGCCGCTCGCGCAGCAGCGCGTCTCGGTGGTCGAGCTTCGGAAGGGTGCGCACGCCCGCCCACGCCTCGTACCCGTGACGCAGCCGCTCGTCGAACCAGAAGAAGCGGCGCTCGGGCGACTCCTCGTCCTGCGCGCTCGCGAACCACGCGTGGTCGTCGCCGATGTGGTTGATCGTGAGGTCGCCGATCACGCGGATCCCGCGGTCGTGCGCGGCGCGGACGAGCGAGACGAGCGCCTCGTCGCCGCCGAGCAGCGGGTCGACCTCGTCGAACGACGTCGCGTTGTAGCGGTGGTTCGAGCGCCCCGGGAAGAACGGCGTCGTGTAGAGGATCGAGGCGCCGAGCCGCTCGACGTGGTCGAGGTGCGCCTCCACGCCGCCGAGGTCGCCACCGAACCACTCGAGCGGCGTCGTCGGTCCGAAGCCGTTCGGATCGTCGTCCCAGCCGAGGGGCACGGCCCAGTCGGGCGGCGTCCGCTCGACCCCGGAGCGGGCGAAGCGGTCGGGGAAGACCTCGTAGACGACGCCCTCGAGGTGCCAGGCGGGCCCTTCGTCGCCCACCGCGCAGACGAAGTCGTCCGCGTCGGGCACGTCGTGGCGCACGAGCCCGTCGCCCGTCACCCATCCGTAACCGACCGCGCCGCCCGCGAGCAGCCAGCGGTACGGCGTCGCCGGGTTGTCGACCCGAAACGAGGCCCGCCACCACGTCTCGACGTCGTCCTCCGCGTCCACCTCGGCGATCGCGACGTGCGGCTCGCCGTCCGTCACGTACCTGACCGCCACCGCGTCGACCTCCGAGGCGCGCGGCACGCGCAGGCGCACCGTCGTCGTCTCTCCCAGCTCCGCGGGCACCTCGCGGACGTAAGCCTCCGACCCGTCGTGGTGCGGGACGGCGAGCGGCGCGGTGCTCATCCCTTGACCGCGCCCTGCGTGAGGCCGCCGACGATCCAGCGCTGGAGCACGATGAAGATCAGGACGACGGGCAGGGCCGCGAGGACGACACCGGCACAGAACGGCCCCCACTCCTGCCCGAACTGGTCGGAGATGAACCCGTAGAGCCCGACCGAGAGCGTGTAGCTGCGCGGAGACTGCAGGAGCTGCGAGGCGATGATGTACTCGTTCAGCGTCGAGACGAACGAGAGCAGCCCGATCACCGCGAGGACGGGCGCACCGAGCGGGAGCACGACGCCCCAGAAGATCTGTGCCGGGCTCGCGCCGTCGACCCTGGCCGACTCGTCGAGCTCCACGGGGATCGAGTTGAAGAAGCCGACGAGCAGCCATGCGTTGACGCCGAGCGCGCCGCCCAGATAGACGAGCATCAGCCCGGTCCGCGTGTTGAGCCCGATGCCCGGGAAGACGTCGGAGATGTCGAGCATGATCAGGTAGATCGCGACGACCGCGAGGAACTGCGGGAACATCTGGATCAGGAGGAGCGAGAGCATCCCGAACCGGCGCCCGCGGAAGCGGAAGCGCGAGAACGCGTACGCGGCGAGCGCGCCGAGGAGGACGGTCACGACCGCCGTCGCGGTCGCGATGATCATCGTGTTCAGGTACCAGTTGCGGTAGGGCTCCTGCGGGTCGGACAGGATCGCGCGGAAGTTGTCCAGCGTGACGCCCTCCGGGATCACCGAGGCGGTGCTCAGCGACGGCACCGGGTTGAACGCGGCCGAGACGACGTAGACGACGGGGAAGAGGGCGAACGCCATCGCGACGAGCCCGACGAGGTACCGCCACCACACCTCCCGGAACGGCGGCCGCTCCGGCTTGGGTGCCTCGGCCGCCACCCCGGCCGCGGTCTCGAGCGCGGCCGCGACGGCGCGCTCGGCGGCGCTCACCGGTGCCGGGGTGCTCTCGGCTCCGGCCGTCATGCGAGGTTCTCCAGGGACTTCGTGCGGGCGAAGGAGATCGCGGAGATCGCCGCCACGATGAGGAAGATGAGGATCGAAAGCGTCGCCGCGAGGCCGTAGTCGCCGCCGCGCCCCGTCTGGAAGGCGACCTTGTACGTGTAGCTCACGAGCAGGTCGGTCGACCCGGCGACCGACTGCTCCTCGCTGTACGGACCGCCCTCGGTGAGGAAGTAGATCGCGTTGAAGTTGTTGAAGTTGAACGCGAACGAGGCGATCAGGAGCGGCGCGACCGCGACGAGCAGGAGGGGTAGCGTGATCTTCCGGAAGACCTGGAGCCCCGAGGCGCCGTCGACGCGCGCGGCCTCCGTCATCTCACCGGGGATCGACTGCAGCGCGCCGGTGCAGATGAGGAACATGTACGGGATCCCGAGCCAGAAGTTCACGAGCAGGCACGAGACGCGGGCCCAGAACGGGTCGAAGAGCCACGGCACGTCGACGGGGAGGATGCTGTTGACGACGCCGAAGTCGTCGTTCAGGAGGCCGCGCCACACGAGGAGGGAGAGAAAGGCGGGGATCGCGTAGGGCAGGATGAGGATCGACCGCTGGAACCGCTGGAAGCGCAGGCCCGGGTGGTTCAGCGCGATCGCGACGAACAGCCCCGCGAAGAACGTGAGCAGCACGGAGAGCAAGGCGTACGTGAACGTCCACGCGAACGTGGAGACGAACGGGTCGCGGATCAGGGGGTTGGTGAACACCTCCTTGAAGTTCGTGAAGCCGATGTTCGTCCGCCAGCCCTGGTCGATCTCCTCGCCGCCGGCCGTCGCATACGACCCGTTCCCGTTGTCGGAGAAGACAGCGCCCGTCTCGATGTTCGTGAACGTGTCGGCCTTCGGGTCGTACCGCAGCGTCGGTTTCAGCTCGAGCGCGGTCGAGAGCCCCTCGGCCCGCACGAACGAGTCACCGCCGGCCGGCACCACGAGCGAGGCGAGCTCCTGGTCGATGCCTGCGAGCTCGGAGCCCGTCAGCACGTCGTACCCCTGCGCCGCCGTGATCGCGCCGTTCTCGACCGTCACCTCGGCCGGCGCCAGCGGCTCGAGCCCGTCCTCGGTGCCGACGAACGTCTTCCCGCTCGCCTGGTCGACGAGCAGCAGCACCAGCGTGCCGTCCTCGCGGCCGGGCGTCATCGTGTAGAACGCCCCGTTCGGAGGCTGCGCGAGCGACGTCTCCTGGATCGTCCGGATCGCCTCCTCCTTCGTGAGGTTGTGACCCGTCGACCAGTTGGAGAAGGCGACCGAGGCGTTGTAGAAGATCGGGATCAGCTGGAAGCCGATCAGGAAGATCGTCCCGGGGACGAGGAACTTGACGGGGACCAGGCGCCCGCTCGGGAGGAGGTAGAGAAGGTCGATCGCGACCGTCGCGCCCAGGATGCAGGTGCCGACGATCGGGTTCCCATTCGTCAGGAAGCCGATGCCGCCCCACAGCCCGATCGCGTTCGAGATCGCGAGGAGGACGAGCTTGACGACGAGGCCGACCGTCCCCGAGAAGGCGGGCAGCGCGCGGGCGAGGAGCGACGGCTTCGGGACCGTCACCCCGACGGCGGTGCGGGACGCTGTCGCTTGACCGGAGCTCACGGCCGGGTCGGCGCGCGGTCGGGCGGAGAGAGGTGCGGGCGCCTCACGGCGCCCGCACCTTCTCACATCGACCCTTAGCCGATCTTCTGCGCGATGCTCCTCGCGGCACCGAGGAACGAGCGCTTCGCGGGGACGGAGCCGCTGCCCTTCGTGGAGCGGACCCAGGCCGCGCCGAGGTCACCCCAGACGGAGTTCATCTGCGGGATGTTCGGCATCGGGACGCCGCCGGTGCTCGCCGCGCCGAACGCCTTGAGCTGCGGGTCCTTCACCTGCTTCGCGGCGGTGAGGTTCGCCGGGAAGCGCCCGTTGGCGAGGGCGAGCTCGAGCTGCGGGCCGGACTGCATCATGTAGTTCGAGACGAGGTCCTTGGCGAGGCTCTCGACGTTGTGCGTGGCCGCGAACTTCGTGACCATGAAGCCCTGGACGCCGAGGAACGGGACGGCCTTCGTCCCGGGGACGATCTGCGGGAAGGCCGAGATCCGGAACGTGAGTCCCGACTTCTTGAGCGTGTCGAGGTTCCAGGGGCCCGTGAACCAGAACGCCGTCTTCCCCTTCAGGAAGAGGTCCTGCGCGATCGACGAGTCGACGCTCGAGCGGATCAGGCCGAGCTTGTTCCACTGGTCGATCAGCCCGGCGTTCTTCATGAACCTCGGGTTCGCGAGGCCGATGTTCGACGGGTCGAGGTTGCCTGCCGAGTTCTTGCCGAAGATGAAGCCGCCGAGCCCCGAGAAGAGCGGGTACATGTGGTACGCGTCGCCGCCGGAGCCCTGCTGGACGGAGATCCCGACCGCGGCCTTGGTCTTCTTCTTCGTCGCGAGGGCGGACGTCTGGAGCTGCGCCCACGTCGTCGGCACCTTCGCGAGCTTCGTGTTCGTGACGAGCGCGATGTTCTCGAGCGCCACAGGTGCGCCGTAGAGCTTCTTCACGGCCGTGCCGTAGGAGAACGCGTCGAGCGCGTACGCCGGGAACTGCTTCTTCGTCGCGGTGGACGGGAACAGCGGGACGATCGAGCCGTTCGCCGACAGCTCGCCGATCCAGTCGTGCGCCCCCACGATGACGTCCGGAGCGGTCTCCGCCTGGACGGTCTTGAGGTTGTCGCGGATCTGACCGAAGTCCTTCTGGACGACCTCGACGGTCGCGCCCTTGGACGCGGCCCATGCGGTCGCGACCTTCGTCACGGCCGCGAGGCGGTCCTTGTCCGTCCAGATGCGGATCGTCGTGGCGTCGGCGCCCGACGCCGTGGCGGTCAGCGCGATCGCGGCGAGCGACGCGACGACCAGGGCGACGAGCATGCGCGCCGCCGTCTTGGTGCTCAGCATGTCCTCCTCCTTGGGGACCTTCGCCGACGCGGCATGACGTCGTGCGAAACACGTTTCATGGTGGTGAAACACCGGTCGGCAGAGTACTCGGATGCCGGCCGGTCGGTCAAGCGTACTTCCCCGCAACTGCGGCTCGATACGTAGTTTTCCGCCTTTCCGATTGGATACGATCGCTGCTCGACCGATGGAAAGCGTTACGTGGACCTGAAAAGCGGCGCTCCGCCTTCCAAGAGCGCCACCCTAAGAGACGTCGCCGACCGCGCCGGAGTTAGCGTCGCGACGGCATCGCGCGTCGTCAGCGGCTCGGCGGTCGTGCGGCCCGCAACCCGCGACCGGGTCGAGCGGGCGATCCGCGACCTGCTCTACGTCTCTCCCGGCCGCATCGAGCCGAGCGGGGCGATCGGCCTCCTCGTGCCCGAGTTCGGCAATCCCGTCTTCGCAGCGCTCGCGCAGGCGATGGAGACGCGCGCGACGGCAGCCGGGTTCGCGACGATCCTCTGCAACACGGCCGGCTCCGTGATGCGCGAGGTCGACTACGTCCACATGCTCCTCGAGCGCCGCGTCGAGGGAATGGTCTTCATCTGCTCCGAGATCACCGACGTCCGCGGGGAGCACCTCCATTACGCGCAGCTGCTCGAGCAGGGTGCTCGGCTCGTGTTCGTGAACGGCGGCTCCGAGTCGTTGCCCGTGACGTCGGTGGGGGTCGACGAGCGTGCGTCGGGGCGCATTGCGACCGAGCACCTGCTCGAGCTCGGCCACCGCCGCATCGGCTTCGTCGCGGGCGACCCCTTCGCGCTCGCCACGCGCGAGAAGGCACGCGGCCGCGAGGACGCCCTCGCCGCCGCAGGCGTCGACTCGCCGGCCTGGACGTTCCACGACGGTTTCACGGTCGCGGGCGGCAGGCGGGCGCTCGCGGGCATGCTCGAGGCGACGGACGGCGACCGCCCGACGGGCGTCATCTGCTCGAACGACCTGATGGCGATCGGGGCGATGCAGGAAGCGCTCACCCGCGGGCTGCGCGTGCCCGAGGACCTCTCGATCGTGGGCTTCGACGGCATCGAGGCGGCCACGTGGACGCAACCCGCGCTGACCACCGTCGAGCAGCCGATCGACGAGATCGCGGAGACGGCGGTCGAAGCTCTGCGGGCGCTCGTCGAGGATCCCGGGCAGACGCTGCCGACGTACGTCTTCCGGCCGCAGCTGCGGCTCGGCGGCACGACCGCCGCCCCGGGCCGGCGCTAGGGGCTCGTCTCCAGCGCCTCGAGCACGTCGCACAGGTCGCCGAAGAGCTCGTACTCGACGCCCTGCTCGTCGAGCCAGTCGGCGAGCTCGGCACGCGCGAAACGGCGTTCGGCTGCGAGCGCGACGCAGCGGTCGGAGTAGCCGTCGCCCGCGTAGGCGAACGGCCCCAGCCCGGCGACGACGCCGCGCTTGCACCGCTCCCCGCAGACGACGCACACCGGGAGCTCGGTGAACTCTGTCCGCCAGCCGGCCGGCTCGGCGACGACGTGGTGCGCTGCCACCCGTGCGGCGACTCCCACCCGCTCGAGCACCGGCTCGATCAGCTCGTGGAAGCCCGACGAGACGATCAGCGGATCGTGCGCGGCCACGAGCTCCCGAAATCCCCGACGAACACGGACGTGGTTCACGAGCCAGGCCACCACCTCGTCGAGCGGCGCCGTGATGGTGGCCATCTCGGCGGCGATCACCTCCTCGAGCGTGAGCCTCCGTCCGAGCTCGTCCTCGAGCGCGGCGAACACGCCGAGGTCGCCGAACCGCTCGAGCACCATGTGCAACCCGTCCCGCTCCGTCACCGTGCCGTCCCAGTCGAGGACCAGCTTCGCCGAGCGGGATTCGGCAGGAGCCGAACCCCGCGGCTGAATCCCCGCCTGCGGCGGGGCAGATCCCTGCAGGCGCCCACTGTCGTGGTCGCGACTGCCGGGCCGCTCTCGACGGGAATCGTCCGGCATCAGTCGGCGGGCAGCGACCAGCCGCCGTCCACCACGACCGTCTGCCCGCGGATCATCTCGGCGTCGGGCGAGCAGAGGAACGAGACGAGGCCCGCCACGTCGTCGGGCGTCACGAGCCGGCCCGCGGGGTTCTCGGCGCCCGAGGCGAGCATCTCGTCGCGGTTCGGGAAGTGGTCGAGCGCGCCGGTGTCGACGACGCCTGCGGAGACGGCGTTGACCCGGATGCCCCGCGGCGCGAGCTCGACGGCGAGGTAGCGGACGAGCGCCTCGAGGGCCGCCTTCGACGTCCCGACGAGGGAGTAGTTCTCCAGCACCCGCACGGAGCCGAGGCTCGAGATCGCGACGATCGACGCCCCGGACGGCATCGCCGGCGCAGCCACGCGAGTGAGAGCGAGGAGCGCCCGCGCGTTCGCGTTCAGCGTCCAGTCCCAATGCTTGTCCTCGGTCTCGAGCGCCGGCCGGATGACGCCGGTCGCCGCGTTGTGGACGAGCACGTCGAGCGGCCCGAGCGCCGCGACCTGCTCCGCGACGCGCGACGACGTGACGTTGCCGCGCACGAGCACCGGCTCGGCGCCGAGAGCGCGGAGCTCGTCGGCGGTCTCCTCGGCAGCCGCGTCCGAGCGGAAGTAGCCGATCGCCACCGTCGAGGCTCCATCGCGCGCGAGACGCAGCGCGATCGCCCGCCCGATCCCGCGCGACCCGCCGGTGACGAGGACGCGGCGTCCCGGCCGGCTCACCGCTCGCCGCGGGGGAGCGGGTGCGACGCGGTCGCCGAGGAGGGCATCTCCTCCCAGCCGATCCGCTCGCGCGACTCGGGCTCCGAGTTCTCGGCCTTCGTGGAGGCGTGACCGAGCCGGTCGAGCAGCTCGATCTTCTCCTCGCCGTAGCGGCGCACCGGGTCGTCCGCCGGCAGCCCGGCGATCGCCTCGCGGACCCGCGCGCGGATCTGGTAGGCGAAATGGGGCGTCGCGGGGCCGACGAGGGCGTCGATGTCGTCGCGCGTCGGCTCGGCCATGGGCGCGAAGCCTAACGGCGGACGCGCAGCTAGCGTCGCCCCGATGCGCCGCCCGTCGACCGTCGAGGTGATGCTGCTCGTGACGATCGGCCTCTGGTCGCTCAATCTCACGGTCAGCCGCTACATCCTCACGCACGGCTTCCTGCCGCTCGCGTACGCGACGGTCAGGTACGGCTTCGCGGTCGTCGTCTTCGTCGCGCTGACGCTCGTGCTCGAGCGGTCGCTCCGCATCCGACGCGCCGACCTCGGGGTCGTCGCGGCCGCCGCGGCGTTCGTCTACCTGAACCAGATCGGCTTCGTCTACGCGCTCGACCGCTCGTCCGCGTCGGTGCTCGGGCTGATCCTCGGCGCGACGCCGATCTTCGCGGCGCTCGCGGGGCTGTTGCTCGGCACCGAGTCCCTCCCGTCGCGGTTCTGGGCCGGGGCGCTCTGCTCGTTCGCAGGCGTCGCACTCGTCGCGCTCGCGTCGGGCGGCGCGCTCTCGGGCGACCTCGGCGGCGTCCTGCTCGGCGTCCTCACGGCCGCGACATGGGCCGGCTACTCGATCCTCGTCACGCCGCTCATGCGGCGCTACTCGGCCACGCGCATCAGCGCCGTCGTGCTGGGCGCCGCGTGGGTCCCGATCGCGCTGACCGGGCTGCCGCAGCTCTCCGACCAGGACTGGCGCCTCGGCCCGGAGGTGTGGGCGCTCTTCGTCTTCGCGACGCTCGGGCCGCTCGTCGTGACGAACGAGCTCTGGTTCCGCTCGCTCGACCGGATCGGGCCTGCCCGGGCGACGCTCGCGGCCAATCTCCAGCCGTTCGTCGCGGCCGCGATCGCCGTCGTGCTGCTCTCGGAGACGCTCGACGCGCTCGAGCTGGCGGGCGGCGCGCTCATCGCCGCGGGGATCCTGGTCGCGCGCCGGCGAAGGGTCACCGCACCACCCTCCGAGTAGCGTTCCGGCACGTGTCGCCGCTCCGCCGCACCGCGCTCGCGTCCGTCGCCGCGGCCGTCGTGCTCATCGCGCTCAAGCTCGTGACGGGGCTCGCCGCGGGCAGCCTCGCGTTCGTCGCCGAGGCCGCCCACTCGGGAACCGACCTTGTCGCCGCACTGCTGACGTTCTTCGCCGTCGGCATCGCGGTGAAGCCGGCCGACGAGGGCCACCTCTACGGGCACGGCAAGGCCGAGCACCTCGCGGCGCTCGCCGAGGCCGCCTTCCTGATCCTCGTCTCGATCGTGGTTGCGGGTCTCGCCGTCGCACGGCTCGCGGGCTGGCTCGAGCTCGACGTCGAGCCCGCGTGGTGGGCGTTCGCCGTCGCGGGCGTCGTGATCGCGATCGACGTCTCGCGGGCGCTCGTCTCGTACAGGACCGCCCGGCGCTACGGCAGCGCGGCGCTGCTCTCGAACGCCGTCCACTTCGGCGCCGACCTGCTCGGCACGCTCGCGGTCGTCGGCGGCCTGCTCGCCGCGCGGGCCGGCTTCCCGGAGGGCGACTCGATCGCGGCGCTCTTCGTCGCCTTCCTCGTCGTCGTCGCAGCGGCGCGGCTCATCCGCCGCAACGTCGACGTCCTGATGGACCGCGCGCCCGCGGATGCCCTCGACGCGGCCCGCGCGGCGATCGACCGGCTCGAGCCGCCCGTCGTCCTGCGCCGCCTGCGCCTTCGCCAGGCGGGCGGGCGGGTGTTCGCCGACGTCGTGATCGGCGTCTCGCCGGGTGCGGCGGTCGGCCAGGGGCACGCCGCCGCCGACCGCGTCGAGGCGGCCGTGCACCGTGTGCTGCCGTCGAGCGACGTCGTCGTCCACGTCGAGCCCGCGGGACACGACGCCGAGCTCCGCGAGCGCGTGCGCGCCGCGGCGATGACCGTCTCACACGTCCGCGAGCTGCACGACCTGACGCTCATCGACACCGGCGACGGGCCCGAGGCCTCGCTCCACCTGAAGCTCCCGGGCGACCTCGAGCTCGCCGCGGCGCACGGGCTGGCCGAGCAGGTCGAGGAGGCGATCCGGCTCGACGTGCCCGAGGTGCGCTCCGTTCAGACCCACCTCGAGCCGCTCAGCGAGCGAGCGCCCGGCCGCGAGCGGACGGCCGAGCTCGCCCGGATCGAGGAGGCGGTCGCCGAGCTGACGGGCGGCCCTCCGCGCGAGCTGCGCACGCTCGAGACCGACGACGGGCTCGTCGTCCTCCTCACGCTCGCCCTCGACGGCGCGACGACCCTCTCCGCCGCCCATGACGAGGCGACCGTGGTTTCCGAGCGGATCCGCGCCGCCCTGCCCGGCGTCGCGGACGTCGTCGTCCACACCGAGCCCTGACGTGGTCCGAGGTCGAGACGTGAAGGCGTCCCCCATCGTCGTCGGAATGGCTGCGGGCGAGGCCCTCGCCTACGGCTGCTCCCTCGTCGAGGCGCTGCACGACGCGGGCGACGAGATCCATCTCGTCATGACACGGGCGGCCGAGCTGGCGCTCGGGCCCGACCTCGAGCGGATGCGGTCGCTGGCGAGCCAGGTGTACGCGACGGGCAATCAGGCCGCGCGCATCTCGAGCGGGTCGTTCCTCACGCGCGGGATGATCGTCGCCCCCTGCGACGGCGCGGCGCTCGCAGCGATCTCGCTCGGCCTCGCGACGAACCTCGTGTTCCGCGCCGCGGACGTGACGCTCAAGGAACAGCGTCCTCTCGTGCTCGGCCTGACGACGGCCAGCCCGAGCGCGCTGGAGCGCGAGCATCTCGCGCGCCTGGCGGAGGTTCCCGGGGTCGTCGCGGTCGTGCTCGAGGGATCTCCCGACGAGGCCGTCGAAGGGCTGCTCGATCCGCTGTAAGGGGGTTCGCCCGGGAGCGGTCGCGTCGCGCGCGTGCTGATCTAATCGCTGGATGTCGAAGCCCCTCGGCGACACGCTGCCCCGTGAGCTCCTCGCGGCGCTCGACGGCACCGATCTTGCGGGGAAGATCGGGCCGGCCTACCTCCTCGTCACCTCGGACGTGGACGGGACGCCGCGGCCGTGCATGTTGAGCGCCGGTGAGACGCTCGCGGTCGACGGCCGCCGTCTCCGAGTGGCCCTCTGGCGCGGAAGCCGCACGGGTGCGAACCTCGCCCGCGGCAGCAGGGCGCTCTTCTGCCACGTGGCGCCGAGCTCGGTCGTCTACGTCCGCGGCGCGGCTCGGGCACTGGAGGCCGACCCCTCGTTCGGCCTCGACTGCTTCGAGCTCGCCGTCGACTCGGTGGAGACGGACGAGCACGCGGGAATGCCGGTCACGACGGGGATCACGTTCGCCGTCGAGCGGGCCGATCCGGCCACGGTCGTCGAGGCGTGGGAGCAACAGCTGGCCGCGTTGCGCGCGGCGACCTAGTCGCCTCGGGCGCCGTCGACCGGGCGCAACGCGCCGCGCCGCTCGCCCCAGCGACGGATCCGCTCGTGCTCGACGCCGACCTGGTCGAGGACGCGGCCGACAGTGTGGTCGACCATGTCGTCGAGCGACCGCAGCCTCGCGTAGAAGGCGGGAACGGGCGGCGCGACGACCGCGCCGGCCTTCGCAACCCGCAGCATGTTCTCCAGGTGGATCACGGAGAGCGGCGACTCGCGCACGAGCAGCACGAGCTTCCGCCGCTCTGCGAGATGCACCTCTGCCGCCCGCTGGATCAGGTTGCCGGAGATCCCGTTCGCGACCGCCGCGAGCGTGCGCATGCTGCACGGAGCGACGACCATCCCGGCCGTCTCGAACGCGCTCGACCCCGGCGGCGCGTCGAGGTCGTGCTCGTCGTAGACCGCCGTGGCGAGCCGACGCAGGTCGTCCGGCCGCCGGTCGGTCTCGGTCGCGATCGTCGTCTCCGCCCACCGGCTCACGATCAGGTGTGCCGGGATGCCGAGCTCGTGGAGCGTCTCCAGGAGCCGCACGCCGTAGACGGCGCCCGTGGCGCCGGTCATGGCGACGAGCAGGGGGTGAGGGAGCGGGTCCCTCGTCACCTCCGAGCGCGCACGGATGTCACATCCCGCCTTTCGGGCGCCCGCCGGGAAGGACCCGCCCGAGCACGTCCTTCGCGACCTTCCCCGCGACGCTCGGGTTCTCCTGGAGCCGGCGGAGCGAGTACTCGTACCACTGCTGCCCGTAGGGCACGTAGATCCGCAGCGGATGCCCGGCGGCCACGAGCTCGCGGCCCCGCCGGGCGCGGACGCCGAGCAGCATCTGCAGCTCGTAGCCTGCCGTTTCGAGCCGCGGGATCCGCTCGAGCGTCTGGCCGAGCAGCCACTCGTCGTGCGTCGCAACCGCGACGCGGCAGCCGGCGTCGAGGAGTGCGTCGAGGCACGCGACGAAGCTCTTGCGGATCACCTCCCGCTCCTGGAAGGCGATCGCGGACGGCTCGACGTAGATCCCCTTGCAGAGGCGGACGCTCGGCCGCAGGTCGGAGAGGGCATGGATGTCGGAGAGCGTGCGGCGGAGCGCGGCCTGCAGGACGATCCCGACGCCGTCGTGCCCGTCCTCTCGGAGCGACCGGTAGAGCTCGAGCGTCGCGTCCGTCGCGCTCGAGTCCTCCATGTCGATGCGGACGAAGATCTGCCGCGTCGAGGCATCGCGGAGGACCTCGCCGAGCAGCGAGCGACAGAGCTCCGCGTCGAGGTGGAGGCCGAGCGCCGTCAGCTTCACCGAGACGTTGGCGTCGAGCCCGTCGGCCGAGATCGCCGCGAGCGCGTCGTGGTACGCGGCTGCGATCGCCTCCGCGGACTCGGGGCGAGTGATCTCCTCCCCGAGCACGTCGACCGTTGCGCTCATCCCCGCGGCGTTGAGCTCTCCGACGACGCGCCGGGCGTCGTCGAGCGTCGGGCCCGCGATGTACGGCGCGGCGACCCTGCCGACGACCGACCGCGGCACCACGGGGAGAACGCGTGCGACGGCGTGGTCGAACAGCCTCACGGGCGCGGATCGTAGTCGGACCCACGCCCGCCCCACGCATCTGCGGGCAGGACTACTCGCGCATGAAGCCCTGGCGGGCAGCCGAGACCAGCGCCACCGCCTCGGGGAACAGCACGCGCATCGCATCGCGGAGCTGGAGCGCCTGCTCGTCGGGCGTCCCGGACGGCGTCACCTGCGCGAGCGCGGCCTGGGTCAGCTCGACCGCGGTGGACAGGGTCAGCGTCGCGAACTGCTCACGCTGCGTTTCCTTGACGCCCTCGGCCTGCTGCTCGGCGAAGTCGCGGAGGCCGCGGAGGATCTCTTCCGGGTCGCCCCCGAACGGGAAGAAGCCTCCGCCCTCCATGCCGTCCCAGGCTACTGGAGCTCGCCCCGGTATGCGCGCTCGACGTCGGCCCAGAGGGCGTCCGCGACGTCGGCGGCGCCTCGCATCGCCGCCGTGAACGGCGATGCCGACGTCGGGTCGAGCGCCAGCTCGAGCCGGCGCGCGGCCTGCCCGATCACGTCGAGCCGTTCGGCCGTCGCGAGGTGCGGCGGCGTGCCGAGCACGTGCTGCAGGTCGCGCGCGGCAGCCTCGGCCTCGTCGATGCCCTCGGGCGCCTCGGTGATCCGCAGCGCGACGAGTTGCGCGCGCAGCTCGTCGAGGTCGCCCGGGAAGGCCGCCTCCTCGGCGACCTCGCACAACGCGGCGATCGAGACGGCGTCGCGGACGTCGCGCCGGTCGACGACCGGCCGCCCGTCGCCGTCGAGCGCGAGCCAGGTGCGCTCGCCCTCGCGGGTCTCGAACGCGCAGACGTAGACGCGGCGCCCGCCGGCGGCCTCGGTGGGCAGAACGCCGCTCACGCGATCGCCGTCGCCGTGCGCCGCCGCGGCCGCGGCGACACGCTCGAGGTCGTCCGGGAGGCCCACCGTGCCAGGATAGGCCCGCATGCTCTCCGAGCGACGCCGCCACGCCCGTGCCCTGTTCGCGCCGCTCGGCCCGACGTACGACAGGGTCGGAGCGGTGCTCTCGTTCGGCCAGGACCCGCGCTGGCGGCGGTTCCTGGTCGACCGGCTCCCCCGCGACGGCGGCCATGTCCTCGACGTCGCCACCGGCACGGGGCTGGTGGCGCAGGCGCTGCTCGGACGCGGGTTCAGGGTCACGGGGCTCGACCAGAGCACCGAGATGCTCGACCGGGCGCGCGAGCGGTTCGGCGATCGGGTCGTGCTCGTCGAGGGCTCGGCCGACGAGCTGCCCTTCGCAGACGCGTCGTTCGACCACCTCACCTTCACCTACCTCCTGCGCTACGTCGACGACCCGGCGGCGACGCTCGTCGAGCTCGCACGCGTCGTCCGGCCGGGCGGGACGATCGCCATGCTCGAGTTCGGCGTGCCGCGCGGCATCTGGCGGCCGGCATGGAACGTCTGGGTCGGCGTCGGGCTTCCGGTCGCAGGGCGACTCATCTCCCCCGGATGGCACGAGGTCGGTCGGTTCCTGGGGCCGTCGATCAGCTCGTTCCACGAGACGTACCCCGAGCCCGTGCTGCTCGCGTTGTGGCGCGCAGCCGGCGTCGAGGACGTCCGCCGTCGCCACCTGAGCCTGGGCGGCGGAGTCGTGCTCTGGGGAGTGCGTGGCGACGCCGAGTGACAGAGTGTCACGTGCGCCTCTCCCCGGCTCGGGGCAGGGGGACGTCCGCTGACGGCACCTGCGTTCTATGCGCTTCGCCCCGGCGGCTGGCGGGACTACGTCACGCTGCTGCACCTTCCCTACACCGGCTGGCACCTCTCGTATGTCGTGGTCGGCGGCTGCCTCGCAGAGACCGTCGACTGGACCGTGCTCGGGCTCACGGTGCTCGCCTTCGGGCTCGCGATGGGCGTCGGCGCGCACGCGCTCGACGAGCTCAACGGGCGGCCGCTCGGCACGTCGATTCCCGTGTGGGCCCTCGTGGGGCTCGCCGTCGCGTCCGTCGCGGCAGCGGCGGCGATCGGGATCGCCGTCTCGGTCGACCGCACGCTCTGGCTCCTGCCGCTCGTCGCGCTCGGCGCGGCGCTCGTGCCGGTCTACAACCTCGAGCTGCTCGGAGGGCGGGCGCACACCGACCTCGGGTTCGCGCTCGCCTGGGGAGCGTTCCCCGTGGTGACGGCCTACGTCGCGCAGACGGAGACGCTTCGCGCCGAGGCCCTGCTGGCCGCGCTGTGGGCCACGCTCCTCTCCCTCGCCCAGCGCCGGCTCTCGACGCCCGCCCGCCGGCTGCGCCGCTCCCCGGAGCCGCCGTCCGGCGATCTCGGCCCGCTGGAGGATGCGCTGCGCCTCCTCACGGCCGCGACGATCGTCCTCGCCGCGGCGCTCGTCGCGCTGCGCGCCTGAGGACGATCTACCCTGCACGCGTGGCCGTCTGGATCCTCGCCGCGCTTCTCGTCGCGGCGCTCGTGCTCGCGGCGCTGCTGTGGGCGGCGCTGCGGAGCGCGCGAGCGAGCGCGACGGCCACGGCCGAGCTCGTCACCGAGGCGCGCGGCGCGGTGCGCGACGCGGTGTCCGCCGAGACGGCCGCGCACACCGACGAGATCCGACGCGTGCTCGCGCGCGAGCGCGCCGAGACCGCCTCGGTGTTGGCGGCGGAGGAGCGCCGGGTGGCCGAGGAGCGGCGGATCGCGTTCGCCGAGCGCGAGCGCCGTGCCGGCCTCGCGCTCGCCGAGGAGCTCACCCGGATGGAGCGACGGCTCGAGGAGCGGCTCCGCGGCTTCGCCGAGGACCTCGAGCGCGCGCAACGGCACCTCGAGGCGCAGCTCAACCAGCTCGGCCAGCGGTACCGCCAGTCGATCGCCGAGGTCGAGTCCAGGCTGGAGGCGGAGGCGGCGGAGCTCGGCTCGACCGCGGACGAGCAGCGCAAGGCCGTGCTTCGACTGCGCGAGGAGCTCGAGCGGGTTGCGAGCCAGGCCGTGACGGAGGCGCTCGACGAGCTCGAGTCGCACACGCTGGAGCGGCGGCGCGCGATCGACGAGATCACCGAGCGGCTTCGGGCCCGCGAGGCCGCCGTCGCCGAGTCGATCGAGCGCGCCGAGGTCGACGTCCGAGCTCGCCTCGACGTCGTGCTCGTGGAGTGGGAGCGGCGCCAGACGGAGCGGCTCGAACGGGTGACCGAGCGTGAGGTCGAGCGGCACGCGCAGATCGCCATGCAGGCACTCGACGAGCGTTTCCGCGAGGCGCGAGAGGAGGCCGCGACGCGCCTGCAGCGGGAGCTGGAGCGCGCCGTCGAGCTCCTCGCCCGGGAGGAGCTCGCGCAGCGGCTCGACGCGCGCTGACAATTTCTTCACCAACATCTGGCGGGAGGGATCGTCAAAAGCAGCACGAAACACCGTGCATTCATGGCCGAGGCGATCGAGACAACCGTGTGGCGCGAGGACGAGCAGTCCAAGGTCGAGAGCTGGCGCCTGCACGTCCTCATCGAGGCCGGTTTCCCGCTGCCGCTCGCCGAGCGGCTGGCGGCGAGTGAGGCCGACCTCCACGCCTGCGTCCAGCTCGTGCGCCGTGGCTGCAGCCCGGTGACCGCAGCGGAAATCCTGCTCTAGCCGGCGCTCCCCGCCACTGCACTACCCTCCGCGGGGATGGAGGCCGGCGCGACAGCGGAGCGGAAGGTCTACACCGTCGCCGCCTTCAACCGGCGGCTCGCCGGCTACGTCGGGCGGGTGCGGGATGTCTGGGTCGAGGGCGAGGTCAGCGAGCTGCGGCGTAGCCCCGCCTGGGGGACCGTCTTCCTGACCCTGAAGGACGCGCGCACCGGCGCGTGCCTGCCGGCGACGATGCTGCGGCGGCGCTTCGACCTGATCGATCCGCCGCTTCTCGAGGGCGAGCGCGTCCAGGTGAACGGGGGCCTCCAGCTCTACGAGGCGCGCGGAGAGCTCGGCTTCCGCGTCGTGACCGTGGAGCGGGTCGGGGAGGGCGACCACGCTGTCGCGCTCGCCCGGCTGCGCCGCGCGCTCGAGGCCGAGGGCCTCTTCGCCTCCGGGCGAAAGCGGCGGCTCCCTCGCTTCCCCCGCGCCGTCGGCCTGCTCACGGGCGTCGACGCCGCGGCGCGGGGCGACGTCGTCGCGGCGATCGCGACCCGGTACCCCGCCGTCCGCCTCGTCGTCGCCGAGACGCGCGTGCAGGGCCCGGCGGCGCCCGCCGCGATCGTCGCCGCCCTGTCGCGCCTCGGCGCCTGCGACGGCGTCGACGTCGTGATCCTCGCCCGCGGGGGTGGCAGCTTCGAGGACCTCCTGCCCTTCAGCGACGAGCGAGTCGTCCGCGCCGTCGCGGCATGCCCGGTGCCGGTCGTGTCGGCCGTCGGGCACGAGCAGGACGAGCCGCTCTGCGACCTCGTGGCGGACGTGCGCGCGCCGACGCCGACTGCGGCTGCACGCCTCGTCGTGCCCGATCTCGACGAGCTTCGCGCGGCGCTCGACCGCGCGCGACAGCGCCTCGGCGCCGGTTCCGCGCGCATCCTCGATCGCGACCGCGGGCGGCTTGCCCGGAGCCGCGAGCGCCTCACGGCGGCCCCGCTCCTGCTCCTCGAGCGACGTCGCGCCGGGCTCGACCGCTCGGGCGCGCGCCTGCAGGCGCTCTCGCCCCTCGCGACGCTCGCGCGCGGGTATGCCGTCGTCCGGACGGACGGCGCCGTGGTTCGCGACGCCGCGGCGGTCGCCCGCGGCAGTCGTCTCGACATCCAGCTCGCCCGCGGCGGCCTCGGAGCCCGCGTCGAGGAGACCCGGCCGTGAGCGAGGAGCGCTCCTTCGAAGACCTGCAGCGCGAGCTCGACGACCTCGTCGCGCGGCTCGAACGCGGCGATGTGCCGCTCGACGAGGCGCTCGCGCTGTGGGAGCGCGGCGAGGTGCTCTACCGCGCCTGCGTGGCGCGGCTCGACCGCGCCGAGCTCCAGATCGAGGAGCTTCGGGTCGGCACCACCGGTGGGGATGACAGCGCCTCGCCGGCAGGGTAAGGTCGCCGCCATGGCACAGCCGAGCGCCGAACTGATCCGCGGCATCCAGATCTTCTCCGACCTCGACGACGCCTCCGTCGCGCAGCTCGCGACCGACTTCATCGAGCGCGACTTCGAGGCGGGGCAGGAGATCGCCACGGAGGGCGAGGGCGGCCTCAACTTCTTCGTCGTCGACAGCGGCACGGCAGACGTCACGGTGGGCGGGAACACCGTCGGGACACTCGGTCCGGGCGCCTCGTTCGGCGAGATCGCGCTCGTCGACAAGTCCGCCCGCTCGGCGACGGTCACGGCGACGTCCCACCTGCGGGCGTTCGCGCTGCCGGTGTGGAGCTTCCGGAGCTTCGCCGAGTCCCGGCCGAGCGTGACCTGGAAGCTGCTCGAGCTGCTCGCCGAGCGGCTCCGCGCCGCCGAGCACCGGTAGACGGACGCGGTGGACGCCGCGTCGGACGCCGAGCTCGTCGCTCGTTGCCGGGCCGGCGAAGGGGCGGCCTGGGAGGCGCTGGTCGATCGCTACGCGAAGTACGTCCACGCCATCGTCACGCGCGTCTACCGCCTCGAGTCACACGACGCCGAAGATGCCTTCCAGGACGTCTTCACGCGCGTCTTCGAGCGGCTCGACACGCTCCGGGACGCCGACGCGCTCCGCCCGTGGATCGCGCAGACCGCTCGCAACTGCGCCGTCGACGCGCTGCGGCGCTCGGGCCGCGAGGTCCCGGTCGACGAGCTGCCCGAGGGAGCGGACGACGGGCTCGCGCGGCTCGACGAGGCGATGACGGTGCACGCGGCACTCGACCGGCTGTCGCCGGAGTGCCACGACATCCTCGACCGGTTCTTCTGCCGCGACGAGAGCTACCGGACGATCGGCTCGGAGCTCGAGCTCCCCGCGGGGACGATTGCGAGCCGCATCGCACGGTGCCTGACGCGGCTCCGCGACGTCCTCGAGCCGGGAAGAAAACCGCAGGCCGCCACGTCGGGTGAGAAGGTGGAGGAACGACGATGACGCCCGAGGAGCAGATCGCGGAGCTCATGCGCGAGCTTCCCGCGCCGCCGGCCGGCTGGATCGAGGCAGCGAAGGAGCTGCCCGCGGTCCGCCGCGAGCTCGACGGCGTGCTCGAGCGGATCGAGCGAGACGAGCGGTTCCGCGAGCTCGCCGTCGCAGACCTCGAGGCGACGCTCCGCGCAGAAGGCGTGGAGCCGACCCCTGTCGTCGTCGCCCACCTGCGCCGCCGCATCGCGCCGTGAGCCTCCCCACGACTCGGTGGACGCTCGCCAGCCTCCCTGCCGGGCGGCTCCACGACACCCTCGCCGAGGTCGGTGCCGGCCCCGCCGGCGGGTCCGCCGCCGCGCTGGCGACGACGATGGCCTCAGGGCTCGTCCGCCTCGTCGCACGGGTGTCGCGCGACTGGGAGGAGGCGCCCGGGATCGCGGCCCAGGCCGCCGCGCTCGGCGACCGTGCGCTCGTGCTCGCCGACGACGACCACCGCGCCTACGCCGCCGCCATGGAGCAACTGCGTGCGCCCGAGCGGGACGCAGCGCTCGGCAGGGCGCTCCGCCGGGCCGCCGAGGTCCCGCTCTCGATCGCCGAGGCAGCGGCGGACGTCGCGGCCCTGGCCGCTCTCGCCGCCCGCGACGGCGCCGACTCGGTGCGTGGGGACGCCTGGGCGGCCGCGACGCTCTCCGAGGCGGCGAGCGTGGCCGCGGCGCGTCTCGTGCAGATCAATCTCGCGACCAGGCCCGACGACGAGCTCTCGACGCGCGCCGACATGGCCGCACGCGCGGCGACGGCGGCCCGCGAGGTCGCGCTCGCCAGCACATGAGCACGAGGCCCGTGCCTGCCTGGAGCCTGCCTCCGGGTGACGCCCCGGCCGTGCCGGCCGACTCGGCGTGGCGGGCGGCCGTGACGCGCGAGTGGGCGTTCGGCGGGTCGACCGGCGACGTGGACGTCTGCGTCGTCGACAGCGGCGTGGAGCACGGCCATCCGCTCGTAGGGCCGGTCGAGAGCGCGCACGCGGTCCTTCGCACGGACGACGGGGTCGAGGTGGTCGAGGACGAGTCCGGCGACGTCTGCGGCCACGGCACCGCGTGCGCCGGGATCATCCGGGCCGTCGCGCCGGGATGCAGGCTGCACAGCGTCCGTGTCCTCGGTGCGGGCGCGACGGGCGCGGCAGACCTGATCCTCGCGGGCCTTCGGCACGCGATCGAGGCGGGGCACCGCGTCATCAGCCTGAGCCTCTCGACGACGAAGCGCCGCTTTGCGGAGGAGCTCCACGAGCTCGCCGACCTCGCCTACTTCAACCGGACGATCCTCGTCGCATCGGCGCACAACCTGCCCGTCGACAGCTATCCGTGGCGGTTCTCGTCGGTCATCTCCGTCGGCAGCCACGAGGAGCGCGACCCGCTCGTCTGGTACGCGAATCCCACGCCTCCCGTGGAGCTCTTCGCGCGCGGCGTCGACATCGAGGTCGCGTGGCCCGGCGGCGGCACCCTCCGCTGCACCGGGAACAGCTTCGCGGCGCCGCACATCGCGGGCGTCGCGGCGCTCGTGCTCGCGAAGCACCCGGAGCTGACGCCGTACCAGCTGAAGAGCATCCTCCACCTGACCGCGACGAACACCGAAGGAGCCGCATGACGGACGCACGGGCCGCCGCGGGGATGCTCGGCGGCGACGAGGAGACCTACCGGGAGCTCCTCCAGTCGATCGTCGACGTGGCGCGCTCCATCTTCGGTGCGCAGGCGTCGTCGATCTTCCTGCTCGACGAGGAGCGGGACGAGCTCGTCTTCGAGGCCGTCTCGGGACGCGGGGAGGGCGAGCTGATCGGGTCGCGCTTCCCGTCGAGCACGGGCATCGCCGGCTTCGCGCTCGTCACGCGCCAGCCGCTCGTCGTCGACGATCTCGAGTCGGACCCGCGCTTCTCGCAGGATCGCGCGCGTGCCACGGGCTACGTGCCGTCGAGCATCGTCGCGTCGCCGCTCCTGCACGACGAGCGGGCCCTCGGCGTCCTCTCGGTGCTCGACCGTGCACCGGATCGGCCGTTCGGCCTCGCGGAGCTCGAGCTTCTCTCGCGCTTCTCCACCCAGGCGGCGATCGGCCTCGATCTGCTGCTCCGCGCGCGGCGTGCGCGCGAGTCGCTCGTCGGCGACGGGAGCGCGGCGCTCGTCTCGCGCGTCGCGGCCCTCGTCGACGACGCGGACGACGACGCGGGGCAGCGCCTGCTCGAGGCGCTCGAGCGCATCCTCACCACGCGCTGACGCTCGACGGACACGAGACGCGAGCGGCGCCGCGTGGGCGCCGCCCGATCCATCCGTGCCCGGCCTCCCGCGGGAAGGCCGGTCGACCCCCGAACCTCAGCCGACGTCGACCGAGCCGACGTCCGCAGCCCCCACGTCGACCGAGCCGACGTCCACGGAGCCCACGTCCGCAGCGCCGAGGTCCGCCGCCTCGACCTGCAGCTGATGACCCTCGAAGTCGGCGTCCTCGACCTCGTCGGCTACCTGCTCGTCCTCGATCTGCAGCTTCTCGCGCTCGTCCGACATCGTGCCTCTCCTTTCGACGAAGAGCCCCTGGTGGACTTCCTCACTCCACCCGACGGAGGTGGAGGCTGAAATCTTCCCGCATTTCTGGTGGGGTGCGCAAGACCGTGGCGGAGTCCGGAGCAGACGCGGAGGGCGGCCGGCCCGAGAGCCGTGCGCGTGCGTCGTTCCGTGCGCTCGGCGCAGTCCTCTCCAGCCCGCCGCTCCGCCGGCTGCAGCTCGCCTGGGCCGGGTCGATCGTCGGCGACTGGGCCTATCTCGTCGCGCTCGGCGTCTACGCCTACGACCAGGGAGGCGCCTCGGCCGTCGGGCTCGTCGGCCTGATCCGGCTGATCCCCGGCGCCCTCATCGCACCGTTCTCGGCGTCGTTCGTCGACCGCTTCCGGCGCGTCGCGGTGATGGTCGTCTCCGACGTCGTCCGGTTCGCCCTCATGGCCGCGGCCGCCGCCGTGATCGCGAGCGACGGGCCGGCCCCCGTCGTCTACGGGCTCGTCGCGGTGACGAGCGCGACGGGCACCGTGTTCCGCCCTGCCCAGGCGGCGCTGCTGCCGTCGCTGGTCGCGTCTCCCGCGGAGCTGACGGCCGCGAACGTCGCGTCGAGCACGCTCGAGAGCGTCGGCACGTTCCTGGGGCCCGCGCTCGGCGGCTTGCTGCTCGCGGTGACGAGCCCGGCGATCGTGTTCGCGGCGAACGGCGTGACCTTTCTCTGGTCGGCGGTTCTCGTTCTCGGGCTGCGGAGCCACGATCCTCCACGGGAGCGCCCGTCCGCGGGCGCCGATGCACGGGACGTCTCGAGCGGCGTCATGGCCGGCATCGTGACGATCGTCCGCGAGCCGAATCTCCGTACGCTCGTCGGCCTCTACGCGGCGCAGACACTCGTCGCGGGCGCGCTCAACGTGCTCGTCGTCGTCACGGCGTTCGAGCTGCTCGACCTCGACGACGCGGGCGTCGGCCTGCTCTACGCCGCCGTCGGCGTCGGCGGCCTCGTCGGCGGCTTCGTCGCGCTGATCCTGTCCGCGCGCGGCCGCCTCGCGCGCGACTTCGCGCTCGGACTCGTGCTGTTCGGCATCCCGCTCGTCCTCGTCGGCGGCGTTCCCGTCGCGTTCGTCGCCGTGGTCGCGCTCGGGGTGCTCGGCATCGGCAACTCGATCGTGGACGTGAGCGCCTTGACGATCATGCAGCGCGTCGTCCCCGACGCGGTGCTCGGGCGGGCCCTCGGCGCGCTCCAGGGCCTGCTTCGCGCCACGCTCGGGATCGGGGCGCTCGTCGCGCCGGGGTTGGTGGCGCTCGTCGGGCCCGAGTGGGCGCTCGTCGTGACCGGCGCCGTCCTCCCCACGCTCGCGCTCCTCACGAGGCCTCGCCTGCGGGCGATCGACCGTGAGGCGTCCGCCCCGGAGGCGACGGAGCTGCTCCGCCGCGTGTCGCTGCTCGGGTCGCTCCCCGAACCCGTCCTCGAGCGCCTCGCCCGCGAGGCGACGCCCGTCCGGGTCGCTGCAGGGGCGCCGATCGTGCGGGAGGGCGAGGTCGGCGACCGGTTCTACGTCATCCGGTCGGGGACGGTCTCGATCCTCGGACGGACGTTCGGCCCCGGCGCGGGCTTCGGAGAGATCGCGCTCCTCCGCGACGTGCCCCGCACGGCGACGGCGTCCGCCGTGACGGACGTCGAGCTCGTCGCGCTCGAGCGCGAGCCGTTCGTGGCGGCGGTCACGGGGCATGCCCCGAGCGCGGCGGCGGCGGACACGGTCGTGGCGGCGCGCCTCGGCGCGCTCAGCGCCGGGACCGCGCCGGTGTGACGTACCGGTCGGCGTCCTCGTCCTCGAACGCCTCCTCGTCCTCGTCCGCGAGCTCCTCGAGCGCATCCTCGGCGGAGGCCTCCTCCTCGTCCTCCATCCGCTTGAGGGCCGCGAACGACAGACCCTCGCGGGCGAGCATCACCAGCCCGACGCCGACGCCGACGGACATCTCGACCGCCTGGAGCACGAGGCCGTACGCGAACCCGGTGCCGTAGGCGACGCCGTACTGCACCAGCGGCAGCGCGACCGCCGCCTGGAGCAGCCCCACGTTCCCGGGCCAGAGCGGGAACACCGTCGCGATGTTCATGAGCAGCAGGACGAGGGCCGCCGCGGGCAACGGCACGTCGAGGGAGAACGCGGCCGTCACTGCCCACACCGCGAGCAGCTGGAACGTCCACCCGACCGTCTGGAGCAGGATCGCGAGGAAGGCGGCGCCGGGCGCGCGGAGCACCGCCAGGCCCTGGCGCGCCATGACGAGCAGGCGTCGCAGCGTGCGCTG
>DATBIQ010000103.1:0-21834 GCA_036556865.1 Gaiella sp. | reverse complement strand
ACGAGGAGCACGGCGACGTAGACCGCCGCCAGCACGAGGCACATCGTCACCACCGCAGCCCCGCGAAGCCGCCCCGAGCCCTCGAGCGCGACGATCAGGTACCACCCGACGACGACCATCACCGTCGTCGCCACCGTTCGCGCCTCGACGAGGTCGAGGTTGAAGACCTCGAGGGCCGCCAGGTAGCTCGAGAGCACGCCGAAGCCGAGCGCCGCGCCCGCCGGGACGGCGAACTGGAACACCCCGCGCAGGAAGCCCTTCAGCGTGTACGCCCCCGTGCTCGGCGCCAGCGCGAGGAAGAACCCCGGTATCCCGACCGCGAGCGACGCACCGAGCGTCAGGTGGCGGGGGAGGAGCGGGTAGGCGATCGGCGTGATGCCGATCGAGAGGATCAGGAACGCCGCGAACGCGGCCTTCGCGACGAAGAGCTTCGTGACGCGCTGCAGGTTGCGCAGAATCCGCCGGCCCTCCGCGACGAGGGCGGGCACGACCTCGAAGTCACTGCGTACGAGCACGAGGTCGGCGACGCTCCGGGCCATCTGGACGCCGCTTCCCTGGGCGATCGCGAGGCGCGCCGCCTTGAGGCCCGGGACGTCGTTCACGCCGTCGCCGATCATCGCGACGTAGCGACCGTCGTCGCGGAGCGCCTCGATCACCCGGCGCTTGTCCTCCGGAGCGATCCGACCGATCACGCTCCGCTCACGGAGGAGGCGCTGGAGCGCCGTGCGCTCGTCCGGGAGCTCGCGGCCGTCGACGGGGCCTCCGTCGACGGGGATGCCGACGTCGCGCGCGATCGCGGCGACCGTCTCGGGGCGGTCGCCGGAGAGGACGATCGGCCGGACGCCCTGTGAGCGGAAGAAGGCGACGGTCTCGGCGGCGTGGGCCCGGATCCGCTCGGCCAGGACGACGAGGCCGAGGAGCTCCAGCCCCGCGGGCGGCTGCACGACCTCGTCGCCGGACGGGAACGGCGCACGGGCACGTCCGAAGGCGAGGACGCGGCGCCCCGCCCGAGCCTCCTCGTCCGCGCGGGCGGTGAGCTCACCGAGGGCGAACAGCTCGGGCGCGCCGAGCACGTACGAGACACCGTCGATCCGCGCCCCGCTCCAGCGGCGCCGCGACGAGAAGGGCACCTCCTGCTCGAGCACGCGGGCATCGGCCGGAAACCGGCCGGCGACGGCGCGGAGGGTGGTGTTCCGCACCCCCGCGCTCGCGGCAAACGCCCCGAGCGCGCGCCCGAGAGCGTCGCTCCCGACGGTGGGCACGACCTCGGTCACGCGGAGCTCGGCCTCCGTCAGCGTCCCCGTCTTGTCGAGGCAGATGACGTCGACCGACGCGAGCGACTCGAGGGCGTTCAGCTGCTGTGTCAGCGCGCCCCGCCGGGCCATGCGCACCGCCGCGAGGGCGAACGTGAGGCTGACGAGGAGGATCAGGCCCTCCGGCACGAGCGTGACGACGGCGGCGACCGCCGTGGTCACCGCGTCGGAGATTGGCTCCTCGCGCTCCCAGAGCGCATAGCCGAGGAGCGTTCCGAGCGGGATCATCGCCCCGACGAGGACGTAGAGCAGCCGGTTCATCGACCGCTCGAGCGGCGAGCGCGGATGCCTGAACGTGCGCGCCTCGCCCGTCACCCGCGCCGCATAGCTCTCGTCGCCGACCGCCGTGACGGTGTAGCGCCCCGTCCCCTCGGACACGAACGAGCCCGACCGCAGCTCGTCACCCGGCCCGTGCCCGACGGCGTCGGACTCGCCGCTCAGGATCGACTCGTCGAGCAGGAGCCCCTCGCCCGTCTCCAGCGTGCCGTCCGCGACGAGCTGGTCGCCGGGCTGCAGGAGCACGAGGTCGCCCTCGACGACGTCCTCGCGCGGGAGGCGACTCGGCTCGCCGTCCCGCAGCACGGTCGCAGTCGGGAGCACGAGCGCCGACAGCCGGTCGAGCGCACGCTTGGCACGCACCTCCTGGATGATCCCGATCGCCGAGTTCGAGACGAGGACGCCGAGGAAGAGGGCGTCCTGCCAGGAGCCGAACGCGAGCATCAGCCCCCCGAACACCGCGAGGATCAGGTTGAAGACCGTGAGGACGTTGGCACGGACGATGCTCGCGTACGAGCGGCTCGAGCGCGCCGGCGCCAGGGGCCCGCGCGCGGCGAGCCGGCGCGCCGCCTCGTCCGCCGTCAGCCCGGCCGGGGGAGCGGCCGCGGCAGCCGGCACGGGCACAGCGGTGTGAGCCATCCCCACGAGCATGCCGATCCCGGCGCCGCGGCGAGTCCCCGAAACCACGCATCGCGATTCCGTAGCCGGCACGGATCGGCGACGGGTCCCGACCTAGCGGCAGGTGGTCCAGACCCTTCGTCGGGTCCATCTCGGCCCGATTCGGTTATAGGCTCCAGCGGTGGTCGAGCGGCTCGACGAGGAGCGGATCGAGATGCTCCGAAGCTGGGGGACGGGGCTCTCGAGCAGCGATCGGGACGAGCTCCGTGCGGCGGGGCGGGCGATCCTGATGCTGATCGAGGAGATCGACCGGCTCGAGGCGGACATCTGGAACGAACGGGCCGCCGTGGTCCAGGCGTCCGGCGAGCAACGCTCGTCCCAGTCGCTCGCGACGTCGCTGCGCGACCGCCTCGCGCAGGGCGCGGTTCCCGGCGAGCAGCACGCCTAGCGTCAGTTGTCGCGCGCCACGAGCGCGACCCCCTGCGCGTCGAGCCACCCGAGGAAGCGCGCCGGGTCGTGCAGCTCGGGCAGCCGGGCGCTTCGCTGCACGTAGCCGTCGCGGACGCCGAGCCCGCCCCAGCGGTCGAGCAGCTCCGCGTGGACGCGGTAGGCGCCCGAGCGGAAGCCAGCGAACGGAAGGCAGCGGCCGAAGCGTCCCGAGGCCGACCGTTCGCCGTGGACGACGACGTCGGTCTCCCCGATCTCGGCCCGGCGCGTGTGCGCGTTCTCGGGCCAGCGCTCGGGAGGGACGTCGCGCGCGCGAACGATCTCCTCGACGGTGAGGAGCCCGATCAGCCCGTAGACGAGCCCGCCGCCGTGGACATCGCGCAGGCCGGCGTAGAAGACGAGCAGATCGCCGGCGGCGAGCTTCTCGCGGATCTGCCGGCCGCGCTCCCGCCGGTCGCCGTACGTGAGGTGACCGAAGTCGGGGTCGTGGTGCGCCGGCCGGTCGCGGAGCGCCGCCGGAAGCTCGATGCCCAGACGGCGGACGGCAGGCGCCCAGCGCACGTACGGCGTCTCGAGCCCCGGCCTGACCGGCTCCTGCTCGGGGATCGGGACGTACGCGAAGGCCCCCGAGCCCGGGTCGACCGGCCCGTTCCAGCGGCCGCCCGCCTCCGTGCAGTCGGCGCCGACCCGCACGAGCAGCGCCCTCACCCGCTACCTCAGGCGGCGGCGCGGGCGAGGCTGTCGAGCTCGTCGGCCGAGGCGTGCCACGCCCCGGCGGCGGCGTTGGCGCGGACCTGCTCGGCGCTCGTGGCGCCCGCGATGACCGACGCGATCCCCGGGATCGAGGCGAGCCCGCCGATCGCGGCGTCGAGGAGCGAACGGCGCCGACGCCCGGCCTCGCGCTCGAGCGCCTCGACGCGCTCGAGGTCCGCGTCGGCGACGTCGCCGGCGGCGAGACGGGTGCCCGCGGGGTGAGGCTCGCCGCGGCGGTACTTGCCGGTGAGCCGGCCGCTCGCGAGCGGGAAGTACGGGACGTAGCCGATCCCGAGCTCGCGGCAGAGCGGCAGCACCTCGGCGTCGTCGTCGCGCCGGAGCAGGCTGTAGTGGTTCTGCACCGCGACGACCGTGACGCCGCTCGCCGCCGCCCGTCGGACGAGCTCGGCGTCGACGTTCGACAGACCGAGCCAGCGCACGCGACCCTCGTCGACGAGCTCCCGCATCGCGCCGAGCGTCTCCTCGAGCGGCGTGACGCCGTCGGGGCGGTGGTAGTAGTAGAGGTCGATCACGTCGAAGCCGAGGCGCCCGAGGGAGGCGTCGAGCGCGGCCCGGACGTGCTCGCGCGAGCCCCCGGGCCCGGGCACCGAGGCATCCTGCCCGAACTTCGTCGCCAGCACGACCTCGTCGCGCCGGCGGGCGAGCGCCTCGCCGATGAACCGCTCGCTGTCCCCGGTGCCGTAGACGTCCGCCGTGTCGAGGAACGTGACGCCCACGTCGAGCGCCGCGTCGATCACGGCCCGCGTGGCGGCGGCGTCGAGGCGGCGGCCGAAGTTGTTGCACCCGAGCCCGACGCGCGAGACGCGCAGGTCGGAGCTTCCGAGCCGGGTCACCTCCACGCCGCAACCCTATGCGCGGGGTGGCGCCAGCCGCGTCAGCCGCGTGCGCGCAGGCGAACCTCCGAGATCTCGCCCGCGCTCCCGGGCGGCAGCGACGTGACCCAGACGACGACGTAGCGGCCGGGGCGCTTCGCCACCGGAAATCGCGTCTGCGCGGTCAGCGTCCTGGCTTTCGCGACGGTGGTGAACGGCCCTTGTCGTGAGTTGCCGAGCTGGATCGCAGCCTTGATCCCGGGCGTCGGCGTGGTGACGACCACCTGCTCGACGCGGACGCGCCGCCCGGCGTCGAGCACGAGCCCGACGCCCGTCTTGAAGAACCGCGAGTAGCGCTCGGTACGCCAGAACGTCGCGGGGCGCCCGTCGACGGCGAGCGATGCCTCCTCGTCGCGCTCGCGACCGTCGCCCTCGGGGTCGAACGCGCCCGCCGCGGCGAGCTTCACGAACGGCGCGAGCCGTGGGCGCGCCGGCGGCGGCTTCTTCGTGGGAACGGTCGTGATCGGCGGCGGCGCGGCCGCGACGGGCGTGTCGTCTTCCCGGAGGCCCTGCTGGACGGCATAGCCGAAGCCGAGGAGCAGGAGCGCGAGGGCACCGCCCGCGACGAGCCGCGTGGCATTCCGGCCGTGGCTCATGCGCCGACGAGGATCGACATCCAGCGACGAGTCTACGGCGGAGGTTCGCCCGACGGCGGCCCGCGACCGAGAAGCGGGCTTCGGCCGGCGTACGCTTGAGACGTGGCCTTCGCGCGGGCACTGGCGGCCGTGACGGTGCTGCTCGTCGGCGTGCCGCTCGCGATCGTCGGCCTGGCGCTCGTCGGCCCCGTCGGCTGGATCGCCGCCGCGATCGTGCTCCCCCTCGCCACGCTGGGCGTCATCCTCTGGCTCGGTCGGGAGCGGCCGGAGGACCGGCCGGAGTGACGCCGCTCAGCGGAGGACGGGCAGGGCGGCCGGGTCGAGCCCGAGCCAGGTGCGCGCAAGCCGGCCGAGGGTGCCGTCGCGACGGAGGCGTGCGAGCTCGCGATCGACGTCCGCGACCGCGACGCCGCCGCCCCGCGCGACGGCGACGACGAGCCCCTTTCCGTGCCGGATCCGGCCGACCACCGGCCCGAGCGCCCGCGTGTGCCCGGCGACGAAGCGGCCCGCCTCGCCGGCGGGGACCAGCGCCGCATCGCACGCGCCCGTGCGGACGGCGGTCAGCAGCCGCTCCGTGCTCGGGACGAGGGACGGTGCGCGCTTCGGACGCAGCGATCTCGCTGCCTGCGCCCCGTCGCCGCCGCGAACCGCGCAGAGGAGGATCCGGCGCAGGTCGGCGAGGCGGTGCGGCCGTTCGAGCCCACGGCGCGCGACCACGACGGCGTCGGTGGTCAGGTAGGGGACGCTCAGGTCGGCGCCGGGCGTGCGGCCCGACGCCGTGATCCCGGCGAAGGCGAGCTGCCACTCGCGTGCGCCGGCGGCGAGCAGCCGTCCGGGTGCGGCGACGTGGACGAAGCGCGCGACGCGGCCCCCCAGCCGCCGGGAAAGCGTCCGTGCGAGCTCGACCTCGAAGCCGCGCGCGAGGATCACCTCGCGGCCGCGCAGGACGCCTGCCTGCAGCGCGGGGTCGTCGAGACCGAGCGCGACGACGAGCGACGTGGGCGGCGGCGCAGGGGCGACGGGGGTCGTGTCGTCGGCGGCTGCGGCGGCCGGGAGCAGAAGCGCCGCGAGCACCGCGAGGACTGCGCCGACACGGATCATGCGTACTCCCGGACGACGTCGACGGGCGTCCCGTACGTCGCGAACGCGTACATGAGCGGCGCGTCGCGCGCCATCATCCGCACGCACCCGTGTGAGGCGGGGTACGCCGGCACCGAGGAGTAGGCGTGCATCGCGATCCCGCCCGTGAAGTAGCTCGCCCACGGCATCCAGGTCGAGAACGGCACCGACCACGACATGCGCTCCTTGCGGTAGACGCGGAACGCGCCGCTCGGCGTCCGTCCCCCCGCGCCGGAGGAGATGTGAAAGACCCGGTCGACGCGGTTGTCGACGATCTCGAGCGCGACCTGCCGTGCGAGCAGGATCTCCACGCGCTTTCCGGGCCGGTCGAGCATCGGCACGGGGCGCGTGGCGCGGAGCAGCGCCGACGTCACCTGCGCGTCGAGCGCGCCGGTGCGCGGCAAGCCCGACCACTTCTGGAAGGCGAGCACCGCGACGGACGTCTCGTCGCCGGGCTGCCCGGTGACGCCCGTCGGCGCCATGAAGCCGAGCGCTGCGAGCAGCTCCTGCACGTCTCGGAGGCCCGGCGCGGCCTCGTCGGGCACCGCTTCTCGCACCGTGCGGCGGAGGTCGTAGCCGGGGAAGAGACCGATCGGGACGCCGCCCTCGATCCGCACGCGGACGCCGCGCACGCCCCGGACGTCGCGGAGCGTCCGCACGAGCTGGCCGACGCGAGCCTGGAGCGACGCCGCGTCCCGGCCGGCAGTGAACCGCGCCGCGAGGTCGACCGTCACGACCTGCCGCGCGATACGGAGGTCGCGCACGGCCGTGCCCGTCGGGATCGCGGTGCGAAGGCCCTGCGCCCGTTCCTTGCGGGTCGGCCCGGCGAGGAGCGCGCGGACGATCCCGGGGATTCCCGGGGCCGAGCGCGCGACGGCGGTCGGCCGGCCCTCCTGCAGGAACCACACGTCGCTCGAGAGCGCACCGCTGCTCGCGCCCGCCGACGGGCCGAACGCGAGCGCCGCGAGCACGGTGACGAGGAACGACGCGCGCGCCACGCGCCGTGAGTTCAGCCTCCGGCCGTCGAGTCCTCCCGCCATACCGTGTCTTCGGCCTCGCCGCGGCAACACTTGACAGCAGGACGGCGTGGCGGCGCGGCGGCTCAGTCCGTCGTGGGAGCGCGGACGATGACCACGGGACACGGGGCGTGGTCGGCCACGCGACCGGACGTCGAGCCGAGGAGCGCCTCCTTCAGCGCCCCGCGACCGCGGTTGCCGACGACGACGAGGTCCGCATCGGCGGCCGCCTGGATCAGAGCCTCCGCCGCATCGTTCTGGACGAGCGAGACCGTGACGTCGTGGTCGTCGCCGAGGACGTCGCGTACGTGGTCGGACGCGATCCGCTCGGCTGCCTCCTGCGTCGCCTGGAGCGCCTCGACGCTGTCCGTCCAGGGGATCGGCACGAGGCCCGCGTCCGCCGGCGCCGTCACCGGCACGTACGTCCAGGCATGGACGGCCTCGACCGTCGCCTTGCGCAGCTTCGCCTCCTCGACCGCCCAGCGGAGCGCCGCTGCCGAGTGCTCGCTGCCGTCGATCCCGACCACGATTCTGCCCGCCATCGCCCAGATCATTGCGGATCCGGCCGGGGACGGGGCCGAGAACATCGCCGCGGACGCTCAAGCTGCGGCTTCTGCGCGCCGATTCTCCTGGGAGAGCACCGGTGAACCCTCCGACGGACATCACTGCGGCGAGCCCGGAGGCGCGCCCCGACGCCGAGCCTGCGCTCGACCCGCTCGTCGAGTCGTACCGCAAGCTCGCGGACGTCTTCCACGAGCTGCTCTCCGAGCAGTCGCTCGACGACCTCCTGCAGCGGATCGCGGGCACCGTCGGCGAGCTGATCCCGTACGACGACATCACGTTCTACGAGGCGGACGAGTCGAAGCGGGAGCTCCGGGCCGTGTTCGCGTCCGGACGCGACGCCGAGAAGGTGCTCGCCGACGAGCCGTTCTCCTACGGCGTCGGGATCACCGGCTGGGCCGTCGAGCACCGCGAGCCCGTCCTCGCGAACCGCGCGGAGCTCGACCCGCGCGTCCGCTTCGTCACGGACACGCCGCCCGACCCCGAGTCGCTGATCGTCGTGCCGCTCGTCGCACGCGGACGCCTCAAGGGCACGGTCAACATCTATCGCTCCGGGTTCCAGGAGTTCACGGAGGACGAGTTCCTCCTGGCGGTCCGCTTCGGGGACGCCGCGGCGCTCGCGATCGACAACGCCGACATCAGGGCGTCGCTCGAGCGCCAGGCGCAGACCGATCCCCTCACCGGTCTCTGGAATCACCGCGCCTTCCACGAGCGGCTGCGCCAGGAGCTCGTCGAGGCGTCCACCGACCAGTCCTCGGTCGCGCTCGTGATGCTCGACCTCGACGACTTCAAGCGCGTGAACGACGTCTACAGCCACGCGACCGGCGATCACGTCCTCTCCGAGGTTGCGGCGATCCTGCTCGGCGCAGTGCGCTCGAGCGACTGCGTCTGCAGGATCGGCGGCGAGGAGTTCGCGATCATCGCGCCGACGAGCGGCCTGGCCGACGCGTTCCGGCTCGCCGAGCGCGTCCAGGAGCAGGTGGCGATGGCGGACTTCGGGCCGGTCGGGCCGGTGAGCCTCTCGATCGGGATCGCCTCGGGCCCGGAGCACGCGGCCAACCCGCGGGAGCTCGTCGCCTGTGCCGAGGTGGCGATGATGACCGCGAAGGCACGCCGCAAGGGGCAGATCGTCGTCTTCCAGGAGGGCGGACGCGAGCGGCCAGCGGAGACGATCGACGCACGCCGCGCCGAGTTCCGCTCGATCGCGCATCTGAAGATGCTCCACGGCGTCTCGACGAAGCTGAGCCGGCTGAACGACGTCGCCGAGATCGGCGCGACGATCGCCGACGAGCTCCGGCTCCTGATCGACTACCACAACTGCCGCGTCTTCGTCCGCGACGGCGAGGACCTGCGGCCGATCGCCTTCCGGGGCGACCTCGCCGCGTCCGGCTCGGCGATGGAGGTGCTGCAGACGCGCGTCGGGGAGGGCGTGACGGGCCACGTCGCGCTGACCGGTGAGCCGTTTCTGACGGGTGACGCGGCGAACTGCGGGATCGGAGTCCAGATCCGCGGCACGCCGCACATCGAGGAGTCGCTGCTCGCCGTCCCGCTCCGCTACGGCGCGACCGTCGTCGGCGTGATCGTCGTGTCCAAGCTCGGCCTCGACCAGTTCGACTCCGACGACCTCCGCCTGCTCGAGGTGCTTGCGGGCCACGTCTCGGTGGCGCTCGTCAACGCGCGGCTGTACGAGTCGCAGCGCCGTGAGGCCGAGAGCGCGAAGGCGCTGCTCGAGCTCACGCACGAGCTCTCGGCGGTCACGAACCTCGACGGCGTGCTCAAGCAGGTCGTCCGCGGCGCTTCGCGGATCATGGGCTCCGCGCGCTGCTCGATCTGGCTGCCGACGCACGACGGCGGCCTGCTCTGCACCGCGGCCGCGGGCGACACCGGGTACACGGCGGTGCAGGGCCGCGTGCTGCCGCCCGATCTCGTGGCGCGGTTCTCGGCGCGGAGCGCGCCGTTCGTGACGAGCCCGGAGGAGTCGGCGTTGATCGGCCGGGCCGTCTCTCTCGAGGCGGCCGCCGCGACCCATGCAATCGTCTTCATCCCGCTCGACCAGGGCCTCGCGATGCTCGCCGTGGTCGCCGAGTCGGCCGTGCGGTCGCGGGAGCTCGAGCTGCTCGCGGGGATCGCGAGTCAGGCCCGACTCGCGATCACGAACGCCGGCAGCTTCGCGACGCTCGAGCGCACGTTCCTCTCGACGGTCGAGGCGCTCGCGAACGCGCTCGAGGCGAAGGACTCGTACACCTCCTCGCACGCGCGCTGGATCTGCGATACGGCCATCGACGTGGGGCGGGAGCTCGGCCTCGACACCGTGCGCCTGAAGCGGGTCGAGCTGGGGGCCCTCTTCCACGACATCGGGAAGATCGGGATCCCGGCCTCGATCCTCATGAAGCCCGGGCCGCTGACGACCGAGGAGCGGTCGATGATCGAGCGGCACCCGGAGCTCGGCGAGCGCATCCTCGCGCCGATCGACCAGCTCGAAGCCGTGCGGCCGATCGTGCGCGCCTGCCACGAGCGCTTCGACGGCCTCGGCTACCCCGACGGCCTGAAGGGCGAGGAGATCCCGCTCGAGGCGCGCATCATCTTCGCCTGCGACGCCTTCCACGCGATGACGACCGACCGCCCGTACCGCGAGGCGATTCCGGTCGAGGAGGCGTTCCGCCGCCTCGTCAGCGCAGCGGGGACGCAGTTCGACCCCGAGGTGGTGAAGGTCTGCCTGCGGGTGCTGAAGCAGCCGCCGCGCACCGAGGGCTGAGCCGCTCCCTCAGCCGACCCGCCGCAGCACCCTGAGCGCGCGCCCGCGGAGCGGCACCTGCGCCCGCGCGGGCAGCGTCGAGCCGTTCGGCGGGAGCTCCGGCTCGCCGGTGCAGAGCTCGTGCGCCCAGCGGCGGCCGAAGCGCGTCGGCGGCAGGACGAACGTGACCGGGTCACGCCACGCGTTGAAGAGGACGATGAACGAGTCGTCGGCGATCGGCTCCCCGTCGGAGGACAGCGTCGGGATCTCCGAGCCGTTGAGGAACGCGCCGAGCGTGAACGCGTCCCCGCGTGACCAGTCACCCTGCGTCATCCGCCGGCCGTCCGGCCGGAACCACCACACGTCGGGAGCGCCGGAGCCCTGCCGTGCCTCCCCGGTGAGGAACGCCGACCTCCGGAAGACCGGGTGCTCCGCGCGCAGGCGCAGCAGCCGCTTCGTGAACTCGAGCACCCCGCGCGTGCGCTCGTCCAGCTCCCAGTCGACCCACGACAGCTCGTTGTCCTGGCAGTACGCGTTGTTGTTCCCCCCCTGCGTCCGCCGGAGCTCGTCGCCCGCGAGGAGCATCGGCGTCCCCTGCGAGAGCAGCAGCGTCGCGAGCACGTTGCGCGTCTGCCGGTCGCGGAGCTCGTTGATCTCCGGGTCGTCGGTCTCGCCCTCGACGCCGCAGTTCCACGAGCGGTTGTCGTCGGAGCCGTCGCGGTTCTCCTCGAGGTTCGCCTCGTTGTGCTTGTGGTCGTACGTCACGAGGTCGCGCAGGGTGAAGCCGTCGTGGCACGTGACGAAGTTGATCGACGCCGAAGGGTGCCTCCCGTCCGACTGGTAGAGGTCGCTCGAGCCGGTGAACCTGCGGGCGAACTCCGCGACGGCGGTGTGCCCGCGCCAGAAGTCGCGCATCGTGTCGCGGTACATCCCGTTCCACTCCGACCACAGGATCGGGAAGTTCCCCACCTGGTAGCCGCCCGGGCCGACGTCCCACGGCTCGGCGATCAGCTTGACCTGCGAGAGCACCGGGTCCTGGTGGATGACGTCGAAGAAGGCCGACAGCCGGTCGACGTCGTACAGCTCGCGCGCCAGCGCCGACGCGAGGTCGAAGCGGAAGCCGTCGACGTGGCACTCCGTGACGAAGTACCGCAGCGAGTCCATGATCAGCCGTAGCACCGACGGGTTGACGGGGTTCAGGGAGTTCCCCGTGCCCGTGAAGTCCATGTAGTGACGCGGGTCGTCCGGCATCAGCCGGTAGTACGCGGCGTTGTCGACGCCCTTGAACGAGAGGGTCGGCCCGAGGTGGCTCCCCTCGGCGGTGTGGTTGTAGACGACGTCGAGGATCACCTCGATCCCTGCGCGGTGCAGCGCCTTCACCATTCCCTTGAACTCGCGCACCTGCTCGCCACGCGACCCCGTCGCCGCGTAGCCCGAGTGAGGGGCGAAGAAGCCGATCGTCGAATAGCCCCAGTAGTTGGAGAGGCCGCGGGCGACGAGGAAGTCCTCGTCCGCGATGTGGTGGACCGGCAGCAGCTCGACGGCGGTGACGCCGAGGTCTCGGAGGTAGCCGATCGCGGCGTCCGACGCGAGACCGGCGTACGTGCCGCGCAGATCCTCGCGGACACCCGGCATCAGCTTCGTGAAGCCCTTGACGTGCAGCTCGTAGATCACCGTCTCCGCCCAGGGCCGCTCGAGCCGGACGTCCCCCTCCCAGTCGAAGGCGTCGTCGATCACGACCGAGCGCGGGATCGCGGGGGCCGAGTCCTCGTCGTCTCGGACGTCCTCCTGCCCCGGGACGTACGCAAGCAACGACGCCGTCCCGAACCCGATCGGCCCGTCGATCGACTTCGCGTAGGGGTCGATCAGGAGCTTCGCGGGGTTGAAGCGATGGCCCCCGTCCGGCTGCCACGGCCCGTGCACCCGGTAGCCGTACCGCTGCCCCGGCCCGACGCCCGGGAGGTAGACGTGCCAGTTGTGCGCCGTCTGCTGGCGCACCTCGACGCGCTCCTCGGTGTCCGCGTCGTCGAACAGGCAGAGCTCGACCTGCTCGGCGTTCTCGCTGTAGAGCGAGAAGTTCGTTCCGGTGCCGTCCCAGCTCGGGCCCAGCGGAAACGGCACACCGGGCCAGACCGCGCGACTCACCGGCGCACCCTACCCGGGCGGTCGGCGGACGCTAACCCGCGGTCTCGGCGCGCCGCAGGCCCCGCACGGCCCAGACGAAGAAGACGGTGACGAGGGCGAGGCCGAGCCCGAAGGCCAGCGCCACCTCCGTCGGGACGCCCGTGATGAGGCTGCGGCCGGCCTCGAGGAGATACGTCACCGGGTTGAACCGCGCCACGGCCGCGATCCACCCGGTGAGGAGATCGAGCGGCACGTAGACGGGGGCGAAGAAGAGCAGGAGGAAGACCGGCATCTGCATCACCGGGCCGACCTGGATCGTGCGGAAGCGAAGCGCGATCCCGGCCGCCCAGCAGAGCGCGGCGACGTTGACGAGCGCGGCGAGCGTGTAGAGGCCGACGACGTCGACGGGCCCCCCGCCCACCTCCATCCCGGTGAGGAGTGCGACGATCGTGAGCATCGTCACGGTGATGCCCCACCGCCCGAGCGCCGCGAGCCCGTACCCGACGAGGATTCCGAGCCGGTTCGGCGAGGCGAGCAGCAGCCGCCGCCCGAAGCCGCCCTCGAAGTCGCGCGCGATCCCGAACCCGGTGAACACGCCCCCGAACGCGGCCGACTGGAGCAGCACGAAGACGAACTGGAAGGAGGTGTAGTCCCCCTCGTAGTCGAATCCGGGCACCTCGGACACCTGGGAGAGCCCGCCCGCGAACGCGATGAAGAAGAAGAGCGGGAAGAGGAGCCCCGGAACGAGCAGCGAGGGATTCGTGAGGATGTTGTGGAGCGTCCTCCACGCGACGCCGCGGGCGACGTGCCACACCCTCATGTCCGGGTCATCCTCCCCCGGAGCGCCCAGGAGGCGAGGAAGAGCGAGACCACGGCGATCACGATCGCGACGCCGAACCCGAGCGCGAGCGCCTTCGCGTCCCAGCCGGTGATGATCAGGCTCCGCACGCACTCGATCAGGTACGAGACGGGGTTGATCGAGGCCAGGAAGCGGAACCAGTCGACCGCGATCAGGTCGCGCGGCGTGTTCATCGACGAGATGAAGAGGAACACGAAGAGCAGCGGGAACATCCCCTGGACGGCCTCGCCGGAGCCGGTGCGGAGGGCGAGGAACGAGCCGAGCGCGCCGAAGCCGAGGCAGACCACGACCGAGAAGAGCAGGAGCACGAGGATCCCGCCGGGCCCGGAGGCGAAGCGGACACCGCAGGCGAGGCCGACGACGACGTAGAAGACGGCCTGGATCAGCCCCAGCACGACGATCCCCGAGAGAAGTCCCGCCAGCAGCGACGAGCCGCGCAGCGAGGTGAGCGAGAGCCGGTTCAGGAACCCCGTCTGGATGTCGCGCGCGAGGTCGGTCCCCGCGTTCATCGTCGAGAACAGCGCGCCCTGGATGAACGGCACGGCGAGCGCGAAGGCGAGGAACGAGTCCGTCGGGAAGCCGGGCAGCATCGTCGACGGCTCGAGCCCCGCCGAGTTGACGAGCATCAGGGCGACCGGGAAGACCAGCGGCGGAACCGCCATCGCGGGCTGGCGGAGCGTCCGGCGGACGGAGCGGCCGGCGACGGCGCCGACCTGGGCGGCGAGGACGCTCATCGCTCCTCCTCCGCCTCCGCCGCCCCCTCGAGCGTCCGCCCGGTCTTCGCGAGGAACACGTCGTCGAGGCTCGGCGCCCGGAGCTCGATGTCGTCGAGCGCGAGACCCTCCGCGTCGACGCCCCGCACGACGTCGGCGAGCCCGATCCCGTCGTGGAGGCGGATCGCGAGCTCGCCGTTCCCGAGCGGCTCGCCGAACCGGCCGAGGAGCGCCGCGATCCGCGGCCGGTCGGCCGCAGCGACCGGGATCGCGTGGACGCTCGGTCGGCCGATCTCCGCCTTCAGCGCCGTGGGAGTCCCCTCCGCGACGATGCGGCCGTGGTCGATGATCCCGACCCGGTCGGCCAGGACGTCGGCCTCCTCCAGGTACTGGGTGGTGAGGAAGACGGTGACGCCGTCGTCGCGCGCGAGGCGCGACACCTCGTCCCACATCGCCGAGCGGCTCTGCGGGTCGAGCCCGGTGGTCGGCTCGTCGAGGAACAGGACGCGCGGGCGGTGAACGAGCGCGAGCGCGAGGTCGAGCCGGCGCTTCATCCCGCCCGAGTACCCCCCGACCTTGCGGTCGGCAGCCTCCGTGAGGCCGACGCGCTCGAGCAGCTCGTCCGTTCGCGCCGTCCGCTCGTTGCGGGGCAGGCCCTGGAGCATCGTCTGCAGCCTGAGGTGGTCGCGGCCGGTGAGGAGCGCGTCGAGCGCCGCCTCCTGGAGCGCGGCCCCGATCACGCCCCTCACCTTGGGTCCGTGGCGGACGACGTCGAAGCCCGCGACCCGCGCCGTGCCGCTCGTCGGGGGCAACAGCGTCGTCAGCACGAGCACCGTCGTCGACTTCCCCGCCCCGTTCGGGCCGAGGAAGCCGTAGATCTCGCCCGGCTCGACCCGGAGGTCGATCCCGTCGACCGCGCGCGGCCCCTTCCGGAACTCGCGGACGAGCCTCTCGACGACGATGCTGTTGTCGGCCGTCACCCCCGCACGCTAACGGCCGAGCACCTCGAGCCTGGCGGAGTACTCGGCCGCGTCGATCTCGCCGCGCGCGAATCGCTCGGCCAGGATCGACCGCGCGTCGACGCGCCGGTCGCGGCGACCGCGCCACGGCACGAACCGCCAGACGACGACGATCGCCGCGATCCAGAAGAGGATCCAGAAAGGGGCGAACCACCAGTGCCATCCTTCGGCGTGAAGGAGGATGTCCGGTCCCATCACCACTCCTTTGTTCGTAGACTAATGATTAGTGTACTAACGATTAGTCTTCGAAGCAACCGGGATAAGGTGGTGCCGCATGCGACCGCAGGGCGTCCCGATCGGGCTCCAGCTGGCACGGACGTCGAAGCTCGTGTCGCGCGCCTTCAACGACGCGCTCGTCGGCGCAGGCGGCTCGCTCCCCGTGTGGCTGATCCTCTCCGCCCTGCGCGGCGCGCCACCGGCCTCGCAGCAGCGGCTGGCGGCGGCCGTCGGCATCGAAGGGCCGACGCTGACGCGGCATCTCGACGGTCTCGAGGCGGCGGGGCTCGTGCGCCGGACGCCTCACCCCGACGATCGCCGTGCCGTCCACGTCGAGCCGACCGCCGCGGGAGTGGCGCTCCACACCGAGCTGCTCGACGTGGTGATCGCCTTCAACCGACGCCTGACCGCGGGCCTGAGCGAGACGGACCTGGACGCGATGCGCACGGGGCTCGCCGCGCTCGAGGCGAACGTCCGCGCCGGTTAGGCGAGCGGCGTCTGCCCCTCCGGCGCGAGCCAGACGGTGGCGAGCGGCGGAAGCGTCACGCCCGCCGAGAACGGCCGCCCGTGCAGCGCCTCGGCGAGCGCCTCGACGCCCCCGAGGTTGCCGACGCCCGAGCCGCCGTAGTCGATCGCGTCGGTGTTCACGACCTCGCGCCAGCGGCCGCCGACCGGGAGCGGCACGCGCCAGTGATGGCGCACAACGGGCGAGAAGTTGACGAGGGAGACGAGGACGCGCGATCCGTCCGCCGAGAAGCGGGCGTAGGCGAGGACGTTGTCCTCGCGTGCGTCGCCGACGAGCCACTCGAATCCGCCGGGCGCGAAGTCGACCTCCCAGAGCGCAGGCTCGGCGCGGTACGCGCGGTTGAGGTCGCTCACGCAGCGGCGGACGCCCTCGTGGAGTGGGTAGTCGAGGACGTACCAGTCGAGCGAGCCGGCCTCCGACCACTCCGTGCCCTGCCCGAGCTCGCCGCCCATGAAGAGGAGCTGCTTGCCGGGGTGCGCCCACATGTGACCGTAGAGCGCCCGGAGCGTCGCGAACTGCTGCCACTCGTCGCCCGGCATCTTCCGCAGCAGCGACCCTTTGCCGTGGACGACCTCGTCGTGCGAGAGCGGCAGGACGAAGTTCTCGTCCCACGCGTACACCATCGAGAACGTCAGCTCGTCGTGGTGCCAGCGGCGGTGCACCGGCTCCTTGGCGACGTAGTCGAGCGTGTCGTGCATCCAGCCCATGTTCCACTTGAACGTGAAGCCGAGCCCGCCGCCGTCCGTCGGCCGCGAGACGCCGGGCCAGGCGGTCGACTCCTCGGCGATCATCGCGACGCCGGGCTCGGCGGCGTGCACGACGGCGTTCAGCTCCTTCAGGAACGCGACGGCCTCGAGGTCCTCGCGCCCGCCGAAGCGGTTCGGCAGCCACTCGCCCGGCTCCCGCGAGTAGTCGAGGTACAGCATCGACGCGACGGCGTCGACGCGAAGCCCGTCCGCGTGGAACTCCTCGAGCCAGAAGAGCGCGTTCGCGAGCAGGAAGTTCCGCACCTCGTGACGGCCGAAGTTGAACACGAGCGTCCCCCAGTCGGGATGCGAGCCGCGCCGCGGGTCGGCGTGCTCGTACAGCGCCGTGCCGTCGAACCGCTGGAGCGCCCAGTCGTCCCGCGGGAAGTGCGCGGGGACCCAGTCGAGCACCACGCCGATCCCACGGCCGTGGAGCGCGTCGACGAAGGCGCGCAGGTCGTCGGGCTCGCCGAGCGTCGCCTGCGGTGCGAAGTAGCCCGTCACCTGGTACCCCCACGACGGGCCGAAGGGGTGCTGCATCACGGGCATCAGCTCGACGTGCGTGAAGCCGGTCTCGACGACGTGCTCGGCGAGCTCGTCCGCGAGATCGCGCCAGCCGAGCCCCTGCCGCCACGAGCCCGCATGCACCTCGTAGACCGAGAACGGCGCGGTCAAGGGGTTCGTCGCCGCTCTGCGCGCGAGCCACTCGCCGTCGTTCCACACGTAGCGCGAGCGGTAGAGCACGGAGGCCGTGCGCGGCGGCTCCTCCGCGCGGAAGGCGAGCGGATCGGCTTTCAGGCGCGTCTGCCCGTCCGCGCCGCGCACCGCCAGCTTGTATGCCTGCCCCTCCCGCGCCTTCGCCGCGACGCCGGACCAGACGCCCGAGGAGCCCTGCGGCTCGAGCGGCTCCGCGCCCTCGTTCCAGTCGTTCCAGTCGCCGACGACCGAGACGGCCCGCGCGTTCGGGGCCCAGACGGCGAAGCGCGCACCCGCGCCGTCGCCCTCCAGGAGGTGGGCGCCGAGCCGCTCCCACAGGCGCTCGTGCCGGCCCTCGCCGAGCAGGTGGAGGTCGAGCTCGCCGAGGTGCGTCATCCGGTCGGCTCCAGGAGCCGGAGCAACCCGACAACGGGAATCGACGCCCACGCCGGCCGGTTGCGCGCCTCGTAGCGGAGCTCGTAGACGAGCTTCTCGAGCTCGAACAGCCCGAGGAGCCGGTCGAACCCGCTCCGGCTCGGCGGCAGGAACCGCTCGTCCGCGGCGGAGAGATAGCCGTCGATGAACGATCCGCGGCACCGCTCCAGCCAGCCCTCGGGCGGCTCGACGGCGTTCATGAGCACCGAGGCGTCCGCGGCGTACGCGAAGGATCGGGTCATCCCCGCGAGGTCGCGGAGGGGCGAGCGCCTGCGCCGCCGCTCCGGGAGCGACCGGGCGGGCTCCCCTTCGAAGTCGATCACGACCCAGTCGCCGGCCGCCGTCCAGAGCACCTGCCCGAGGTGGTAGTCGCCGTGGGTCCGGATCGAGAGCCCCGCGGCGCCGGCCGCGGCGAGCTCCTGGACGAGGTCGCGGAGATCCTCCGCCCGGTGTGCGACCGCGCCGAGCGCGTCGTCCTCGGGCAGCGACGCGAAGGTCGAGGCGATCTCCTCGTCGATTGCCGCCGCGAGCAGCCCGAGCGACTCGGCGCTCGGCTCCTCCGGCGCGAACGCGGGGTCCGCGTCGTTCGCGAGCGCGGAGTGCAACGCCGCCGTCACCTCGCCGAGCCGCCACGCACGGTCGGGAAGCCAGCTCGAGTCGTCTCCGAGCGAGTCGAGCGTCAGCTCCCACCCTCCGCCCAGCGAGGGCACGAGCGCGGTGACCGACGCGAGCGCGGTCTCGAGCGGCGGGCCTTCGGTCTCGAGCGCCCCTTCCAGCCGTGGCGCGTTCGGGAACCGGCGGGCTGCGAGCGCGCGGAGCAGCTCGAGCTCGGGGTTCGGCCCGGCTTCCAGCCGGCGGTAGAGCTTGAGGACGTGCAGCTCGTCGAGGACGACCGAGCTGTTCGACTGCTCGACCCCGAGGGATCGCACCCGCGCCCCCTCGGCCCCGACGCCCGCGAGGGCGGCGAGCCGCGTCGCGACCTCGGGCCGCTCGAACACCTCCACGGGCCCGTCGTCCTCCCCGAGGGCGACGAGGTAGTGCTCGTGCGTCCCGGCGGCGAAGCGAACCTCGACGATCGCGAGCGCGAACAGGCCGTCCGCGACCGGGACCCCGACGACCTCGGCGCTCTCCAGCGTCCGGCCCTTCGCCGCGAACCAGCGCGCGTCGGCGATCAGCCCGACGAGCTCGTCACTCGACAGGGTGCTGGGGTCACGCATCCGGCTCCTCCTCCGGCAGCAGGAACCAGAAGAAGCCACGCGGCCCGAACGTGAGCAGGTACGGCAGGTCGCCGATCGACGGGAACGGGGTCCTCCCCGTCATCTCGATCGGCGTCCGTCCCTGGAAGCGGGCGAGGTCGAGCTCGACCGCCTGCGCGGACCGCGCGAGGTTGTGGACGCAGAGCACCGTGTCCCGGTCGTGTTGCCGCACGTGCGCGAAGATGCGCGGGTTCGACGTCTCGAGCGCCTCGTACGTCCCGAGCCCGAAGACCGGGTGCTCCTTGCGAAGCGCCACGAAGCGCTGCAGCCAGCGCAGGAGCGAGGTCGGGGAGCGCAGCTGCGCCTCCACGTTGACGGCCTGGAAGCCGAACACCGGGTCCATCAGCGGCGGCAGGTAGAGCTGCGCGAAGTCCGCGCGCGAGAAGCCGCCGTTCCGGTCGCCCGTCCACTGCATCGGCGTGCGCACCCCGTCGCGGTCACCGAGGTAGACGTTGTCACCCATCCCGATCTCGTCGCCGTAGTAGAGGACGGGCGTCCCGGGCAGCGAGAAGAGGATCGCGTGCATCAGCTCGATCTCGTCGCGGCCGCCGTCGAGGAGCGGCGCGAGGCGGCGTCGGATCCCGAGGTTGATCTTCATCCGCGGGTCCATCGCGTACTCGGCGTACATGTAGTCCCGCTCCTCGTCGGTGACCATCTCGAGCGTCAGCTCGTCGTGGTTGCGGAGGAACAGCCCCCACTGGCAGTGCTCGGGGATCGGCGGCGTGCGGTCGAGGATCTCCACCATGGGACGCGCCTCCTCGCGCCGGAGCGCCATGAACATCCGCGGCATCACGGGGAAGTGGAACGCCATGTGGCACTCGTCGCCGTCCCCGAAGTAGTCGACGACGTCCTCGGGCCACTGGTTCGCCTCCGCGAGCAGCACGCGGTCCGGGTACTCGGCGTCGACAGCGGCCCGCACCCGCTTGAGGAACGCGTGCGTCGCCGGGAGGTTCTCGCAGTTCGTCCCCTCCTCCTCGTAGAGGTACGGGACGGCATCGAGGCGGAAGCCGTCGAGCCCCAGGTCGAGCCAGAAGCGGAGGGCGTCGATCATCGCGTCGCCCACCTCGGGGTTCTCGTAGTTGAGGTCGGGCTGATGGTGGTAGAAGCGATGCCAGAAGTAGGCACCACGCTCCGGGTCGTACGTCCAGTTCGACTGCTCGCTGTCGACGAAGATGATCCGCGCGTCCTCGTAGCGGTGCACGGTGTCCGACCAGACGTACCAGTCGGACTTCGGGTTGTCGGGCCCGAGCCGCGACTCCTGGAACCACGGGTGCTCGCTCGAGGTGTGGTTCATCACGAAGTCCGTGATCACGCGCATCCCCCGCTCGTGCGCCGACTCGACGAACGAGGCGAACTCGTCGAGCGTCCCGAACTCCGGCGACACGGCGAGGAAGTCGGAGATGTCGTAGCCCCCGTCCCGGAGCGGCGACGGATAGAACGGCAGGACCCAGATGCAGTCGATCCCGAGCCACTGCAGGTAGTCGAGCTTCTGCCGCAGGCCGCGGAAGTCGCCGTTCCCGTCGTCCGAGGAGTCGAAGAACGCCCGCGTGTGCAGCTCGTAGAAGACGGCCGTCTTGAACCAGTCCGGCTGGGTCTCGAACCAGTGCTCCGCCATTACCTTGTCCGCGAAGCGGGAATCCGCAGAAGCGGATTCCCGCCGCTCGATCCCCGCCTCCGGCGGGGCAGATCCCTGAAGGCGCCCGCTGTCGCGGTCGCAACTGCCTCCTTGCCGCTCATGCCTTGTCCGCCAAGCAGGATCCGGCACGAGCCGGATCCTGCGGCTCGATCCCCCGCCTACGGCGGGGGCAGATCCCTGAAGGCGCCCGCTTCGCGGTCGCAACTGCCTCGTTGCCATGGATCGTCACGTGCGAGCGACCTCGAGCACGTGGGCCTTGCCGGGGCCGAGGCGGACGTAGTTCCTGCCGCCCCAGTCGTACGTCTCGCCCGTCAGGCCATCCACGACGTCGAACCGCTCCGGGAGGCCGAGCTCGGGGGGAACGACGCAGACCCCGTCGTGGACGGCGAACGGGTCGAGGTTGACGACGACGAGGACGGTGTCGTCGCCGAGCGAGCGTGCGAAGCCGAGCAGGTGATCCGTCTCGGTCTCGAGCCACGTCAGCCGCTCGACCCCTGCCCCGGTCAGCGCCGGGTGGGCACGGCGGAGCTCGTTGAGGCGCTTCACGAGCGGCAGGAGCTGCCCGTCGAGCCGGCGCTCCCGCAGCTCGTACTTCTCGGAGTCGAGGTACTCCTCGCTTCCGGCGCGGACGGGGACGTTCTCGCACGCCTCGTAGCCCGAGTAGATCCCGTAGCTCGGCGAGAGCGTCGCCGCGAGCACGAGCCGGAGCTCGAACGCCGGGCGACCGCCGGTCTGGAGCGTCGCGTGAAGGATGTCCGGCGTGTTCGGCCAGAGATTCGGCCGCAGGAAGTCGGACCACGAGCGGAGCTGCTCGACGAGCTCCACGAGCTCCGCCTTGGTGTTCTTCCACGTGAAGTACGTGTACGACTGCGAGAACCCGGCCTTCGCGAGCAGCGTCATCGGCGCCGGGCGCGTGAAGGCCTCGGAGAGGAACACCGTGTCCGGATAGCGGCTTCGCACCCCGCGGATCAGCCACTCCCAGAACGGGATCGGCTTCGTGTGCGGGTTGTCGACGCGGAAGACCGTGACGCCGAGCCCGCACCAGTGCTCGACCACGTCGCGGATCGCCTCCCAGAGGCGCTTCCGGTCGCGCGTGTCCCAGTCGAGGTTGTGGATGTCCTGGTAGCGCTTCGGCGGGTTCTCGGCGTACTTCAACGTCCCGTCGGGGCGGTGCTGGAACCATTCGGGATGCTCCCGGAGCCAGGGATGGTCGGGCGACATCTGGAGCGCGAGGTCGAGCGCGAGCTCCATCCCGTGACGGCGCAGCTCCGCGACGAGCGCC
>DATBIQ010000102.1:0-6610 GCA_036556865.1 Gaiella sp. | reverse complement strand
GGCTGGGTCGCCGACGGCACGGGCAGCCCGCCGTTCCTCGGCGACGTCGCGATCGAGGACGGCCGCATCGTCGACGTCGGCCGTCTCGCACCGGAGGAGACCGCCGCCCGGGTGATCGACGCGACCGGCAAGGTCGTCTGTCCCGGGTTCGTCGATCCGCACAGCCACTCCGACTTCTCGCTGCTCGCGAACCCGAACGCCGAGAGCACGATCCGGCAGGGTGTCACGACGGAGGTCGTCGGCAACTGCGGCTCGAGCTACGCGCCGGTCACCGACCACTCGCGGGTGTACCAGACCGAGCGTCTCTTCACGTTCGGCTTCGACGGCCCGGTGATCCCGTGGAGCACGTTCGGCGAGCACCTCGACTTCATCAGCGCCGTCGGCCACTCGCCCAATCTCGCGTGGTTCGTCGGCCACAACGCGCTCCGCCTGGCCGCCGGCGTCTCCGGACCGCAGCCCACGGACGAGCAGGCGGCGACGATGGACCGCTTCATGCGCGAGGCGATGGAGGCGGGCGCGCTCGGCATGTCCACCGGCCTGGAGTTCAACCCGGGGCGCGAGGCGACGACGGACGAGCTGAAGCGCCTGAACGCGATCGCCGGGGAGTACGACGGCGTCTACACGAGCCACGTCCGCAACCGGGACTCGGGAATCCTGGACGCGATCGCCGAGTTCCTCGAGGTCGCCCGCGCCGGAGGGATCCGAGCCGAGATCTCGCATCTGAACGTCCGCCACAACACGAACGCCCCGGACCGGGGCTGGGAGCGCGCCGTGGAGATGATGGCGGCCGCGCGCGAAGAGGGGATGGACGTCCTCGCGGACACGACGCCCTTCGTCGACGGCCTCGGCCAGCTCGCGGGCATCCTGCCGCCGTGGGTCGGGGCGGACGGGACGGAGGCCGCGGTCGCGCGGCTCCGCGACCCCGTCACGCGCGCGCGGCTCAGGGGCGAGTGCGACCGGTACTGGCGGTTCATCCACAAGGGTGAGTGGGATCGCGTGCGCCTGCAGACGAGCGCCCAGCATCCCGACTGGGACGGGCTCACGTTCGCCGAGATCTCCGAGCTGACCCGGTTGGATCCGTGGGACTGCTTCTTCGACGTGCTCGCCGACGCGGGCGACGCCTACGAGTCCATCCTCGTCGTCGGCCGGCTCTTCACCGACGAGCACATGGCCGAGATGATCTCGCACCCGCTGTTCGCGCTGGGCGTCGACACCTTCACCGTGACCGACCACGGCCCGCTCGCGGACGTCCTTCGCCATCCGCTCGGCTTCTCCGGGCACATCCACTACCTCACTCACCACGTCCGCCGGAACGGGACGCTTCGGCTCGACGAGGCGATCCGGAAGATGACGAGCATGCCCGCGGCGCACTTCGGCCTCTGGGACCGCGGGCTGCTGCGCCAGGGCTATGCGGCCGATGTCGTCGTGTTCGACTACGAGGGCCTCGACGAGGTCTCGACAGTCGACGATCCGCACCACTACGCACGTGGCGTCGAGCACGTCTTCGTCAACGGCGTCGCCGTCGTCGACGGCGGGCAGCACACCGGCGCGCGGCCCGGGCGGCACCTCCGGCGCACGTGATCGACCTCCGTTCGGACCTGTGCACGGTCCCGACCGAGGAGATGTGGGAGGCGATGCGCGCGGCCGAGCTCGGCTGGGCGACGGTCGGCGAGGACGGCTCCGTGAACGAGCTCTGCGAGCGCGCGGCGGAGCTCCTCGGGCAGCAGGACGCGGTCTGGCTGCCGACCTGCGGGATGGCGAACCTCGTCGCCCTCCTGACGTTCTGCGAGCCGGGCGACGCGGTCGTCCTGGAATCGAGCTCGCACGTCCTCACGTCGGAGGGCATGGGGATCGTCGACATCGCGCGCCTCGAGCCGCGCTCGCTGTACGCCCCGGACGGGCGCCTCGCCCCCGGCGCGGTCGACGAGCTGCTCGCCGAGACAGGCGCGTCGCTCCTCGTGCTCGAGAACACCCACACGCGGGCCGGCGGCACCGTCCTCTCGGTCGAGGCGACGCGCGCCCTCGTCGACGTGGCTCGGCGCCACGAGTGCCGCGTCCACGTCGACGGCGCCCGGCTCGTGAACGCCGCCGTCGCGCTGGGCGTCCCTCTCGCCGAGCTGGTCGCCGGAGTCGACTCCGTCGCGCTCTCGCTCAACAAGGGGCTCTCCGCTCCCATCGGGACGGTGCTCGCGGGGAGCGGCACGGTCGTCGCACGCGCGCAGACGATGCTCCACCGCCTCGGCGGTGCGACGGTGCACCGTGCGGGGATCGCCGCCGCAGCCGCTCTCGTCGCCCTCGACGGGATGGTCGACCGGATCGCCGACGACCACCGGCGGGCCCGCGAGCTCGGGAGCCGCCTGGCGGCGACGCCCGGCCTGCTGCTCGACCCCGAGACGGTCGAGACCAACATCGTGCTCGCCGACGTGTCGGGCACGGGGCTCACGGCCGAGGAGCTGGTGGCGCTCCTCGCCGAGGCAGGCGTGCGGGTGATGGAGCGCGACGCGGCTCGCGTCAGGCTCGTCACGCACCGGCTCGTCGGCGACGACGACGTCGAGAACGCTGCCCGGATCGTCTCGGAGGTCGTCCAGCGGCACGGCGTCCTGCCCGACGCGCTTCCGGAGGTCGAGGGCTTCGCCGCGTTCGAGGTCGCGGAGCGCGCCGCGCGGCGCGACGCGGCCGGATGAGGGGCGTCGTCGTCGCGCCCGAGCCGCGCGCCGCGGAGGTCGGCGCGGAGATCCTGCGCGACGGCGGCAACGCCTTCGACGCGGCGGTCGCGACGGCGTTCGCGCAGACGGTGCTCAACCCGTTCCAGTGCGGGCTCGGCGGCTGGGGCGGGGCGCTCCTGTACGACGCACGCACCGGCGCGCTCGCCGATCTCGCCTTTCCCGCCCGAATCGGCTCGCGGATGTGGCCCGAGATGTGGGCGGACGACGTCAAGGGCTACACGGATGTCTGGAGCTACCCGCTCTTCGAGGACAGCCGCAACATGGTGGGGTACACGGCCGTGATGACGCCCGGCACGGTGACCGGGCTCGGCGCGCTCCACGAGCGCTTCGCGACGGTGCCGTGGGCAGAGCTGCTCGCCCCCGCGATCGAGCTCAGCGACCGCGGCTTCGACTGGCCCGAGTACGTCGCCATGTACTGCCGCATGCCGTACATGCCGGGGCTGCCGCACCCGCAGGACAAGTACTGCGCGACCGCCGAGGCCCGCCGGCTCTGGATGCGGCCCGACGGCCGGATGCTCGAGCGCGGGGACCCGTATCGGAACCCCGATGGTGCGGAGTCGCTCCGCGCGATCGCCCGAAACGGGGCCTCCGAGCTCGCCACGGGCGCCCTCGCGGAGACCGTCGTCGCCGATTTCGAGCAGAACGGCGCCTTCGTCACCCGGGACGACCTCGCGTCGTACCGGGAGCGATGGTCGCCGCCGCTGGAAGGCTCCTATCGCGGCCTGAGGGTCGCGACGTCCAACCTGCCCGCCGGTGGGATCATCCTGCTGCAGATGCTCAAGGTGCTCGAGCGCTTCGAGCTGGGCGAGCTCGACCACAACGGCCCGGAGCATGCGTTCGTGCTCTCCGCGACGCTCGCGTGGGCGGGTGTCACGCGCTTCCGCTTCCTGAGCGACCCGGAGCAGAACGAGATCCCGGTGGACGAGCTCCTCTCCGATGCCCACGCCGACGAGGTCGAGGCGCGGATCCGGGCGGGCGTCCTGCCGGACGCGGTCGCGCTCGGCAAGCCCGGCGGCACGACCCACCTCGTCGCTGTGGACGAGGAGGGGAGCTGCGTCTCGCTCACGCACACGCTGACGAGCTGCAGCGGCGTCGTCGTCCCCGGGACCGGCTTCACGTGGAACGACTGCGTCGCGCTCATGGATCCCGTCCCGGGCCGGCCGAACTCGTACGTTCCGGGCCGTGCGCGGGCGAGCGCGCTCGCCCCGACGATCGTGTTCCGCGACGGCAGCCCCTGGTTCGTGCTCGGCGCGCCGGGCGGCTGGTCGATCACGTCCGGGGTGCTCCAGCAGATCTCGAACGTCGTCGACTTCGGGATGAGCCCTGTCGAGGCGGTCGTCGCGCCGAGGCTGCACAGCGAGGGGACGCCCGTGTTCTGCGAGTCCCGTGTGCCGCAGCGGACGGTCGACGCCCTCCGCGACCGCGGCGTGCCCGTCCAGCAGAGCCTCCACGCCTACCACGCCTCGTTCGCACGCCCCCAGTCGGTGCTCGTGACGGAGTCCGGCTGGCGAGCGGCGTCCGATCCTCGCTCCGACGGCGGCGCCGCGGTCGAGTCGCTCGGCTGACCGACAGCCGTCCTAGGACGGGTGCGCCTCGACGCGCCGCGGTGAGGCGCGGACGAGCGCGAGCGCGCCGCCGGCCGCGACGGTGACCGCGACGACGCCGGCGGTCGCGAACGCGAGGCGCGTGCCTCCGAGCGAGGTGAGCGACCCGGCGATCAGGCCGCCCAGCGGCGCGCCGCCCATGAAGGCGAAGAAGTACAGGCTCGCTGCCCGGCCTCGGAGGTGCTCCGGCGCGGCGAGCTGCAGCACGGCGAGGGCCGACGAGCCCCAGAGGATGTAGAAGATCCCGATCACGAACAGCAGGACGCAGACGACGGGCAGCGTGTCCTGCGGCGCCAGCACCAGCTGGAAGCCGCCGAATCCCGCCGCGCCGCCGAGTACGAGCAGGAGCCGCGCGCGCCCGACGGTGGCGAGGATCAGAGCCCCGCACAGTGCGCCCATCCCGAAGACCGAGGCGATCAGGCCGAACACGGCTGCTCCCTCGTCGAGCGTCCGCCTTGCCAGGAGCGGCAGGAGGACGTCGAAGTTGAACGAGAAGGTGCTCACGAGCAGCACCGCGAGGAACGTCACCGTCACCCGCCGCTCGCCGAAGGCGAAGCGGAACGTCTCGGCGATGCCCGTGAGGACCTGCCCGCCACCGGCGAGACGCGAGCGCCTCGGCAGCCGCATCGCGAGCAGCGCCGCGACCGAGACGAGGTAGCTGAGCGCATTCGTCGCGAACGCGATCCCGGGACCGGCTGCGGCGACGACGAGCCCACCGAGCGCGGGGCCGACGATCCGCGCCGTCGTCCCGAGACCCGAGCTGAGCGCGACCGCGTTCGGGAGGTCGTCGCGCCCGACGATGCGGAACACGAGCGTATGGCGCGAGGGCGAGCCGAGAGCGACGACGATCCCGTAGACGAGCCCGAGCGCGTAGAAGTGCCATACCTCGATCGTGTCCGTCAGGGCGAGCACGGCGAGGGCTGCGGCGAGGACCGTGAGCACGCAGTCGCTGGCAATGAGCATGCGGCGCACGTCGATCCGATCGGCGAGGGAGCCGCCGACGAGGCTGAAGACGGTGACCGGCAGGGTCTGCACGAGCGCGAGCGCGCCGACCGCGACCGGCGAGTGCGTCAGGTCGAGGACGAGCCAGAACGCGGCGATCTGCTGCATCCACGTGCCGATGAACGACACGGCGCTGCCCGCGAAGTACAGCCGGTAGTCGCGGTGGCGCAGGCTCGCGAACGTCCGTCCGCCGAGCCGCGCCATCCTCATCGCGACGTGCTCAGAGGAGGGCGGAGCGGTCGATCGGCTGGCCGAGCACGAACACGCAGTCGCCCTGCTCCGTGACCGGGATCGCCTTCGTCACCGCGACGTAGCCGTCGAGCGGCGCCTCGACCTCCACCGGAGGGCGCTCAGGCCGGTCGACGAACCACAGGCGCCCCACCGGCTGCCCGGCCGAGACCGGGTCGCCCGGCTCGAGGAGCGCCTCGAAGAGGCCGTCCTCGGGCGCGACGACGATGTTCGCCGGGTTCCGCCCGTCCAGGATCACCGCCGGCGGCAGCCCGAGCGACGCGCGCGTCTGCACCTCGCCCTCGAGCACCCCGACGTGCCGCAGCACGTTCTGCAGACCGCTCCAGGCGAGGCGGTGGACCGGCGCGGGGACGCGACCGCCGCCGCCCAGCTCTGTCGTGATCACGAGCTTTCCCTGGTTCTCGGCCTCCACGGGGAGCAGGCCGTGGCCGTTGACGTCGATGTAGAGGTAGTGCCAGTCCGAGTTCCAGGCCTCCATCCCCTCGAGCATCGCGCGCCGCTGCACGGGGTGGTCGACGACGTGCATGTGCGAGCAGGGGAGGAACCAGGCGCTCCGGCCGCCGGAGTGCATGTCGATCACGACGTCCGCGATCGGGAAGAGCACGCGCGTCAGGTAGTCGGCGAGCTGCTCGTTCGGCGGGCCGTCGGGGCGCCCGGGGAACGACCGGTTGAAGTTCGCGCCGGAGGGCCAGTTGCGCGTGTTCGCCTTCGAGGCCGCCGGCGAGAGCACCGGAATCACGATCACACGCCCGGACACCTGCTCCGGCCGGAGCTCCTGGAGGAGTCGCAGCGCGGCGACCTGGCCCTCGTACTCGTCGCCGTGGTTCCCCGCGAGCACGAGCACCGTCGGGCCGTCGCCGTTCGCCACCTGGCCGACGTGGACGAACGTGCTCGCCCAGCCGGCCGTGTTCGTGATCTTCGGGAGCGAGAGGTGCCCGACCTGCTTACCCGGCCGCGAGAAGTCGATCGTGCAGCCGACCGGCGAGTCGATCACGCGCGCGACTCCTGGAAGCGGGTCACCGCGGCCTC
>DATBIQ010000101.1:0-1750 GCA_036556865.1 Gaiella sp. | reverse complement strand
CGCCCGATCGAGGGCGCCGCGAGGATGCTCGCGGAGAGCAGCTCCTCCGTGAGCGCGTCCTCGGGGATCGAGCCGAGCAGGTCGACGTTCCGGCCCGAGAGCCCCTGCCGGCGCATGAGCCAGCGGACGGAGAGCGGGTCGGCCCCGACGACGCGGAGCCGAGCCCCGGTCCGCTCGGCGACGGTCGCCCACGCGGCGAGCAGCACCGGGAGCCCCTTCCGCGGCTCGTTTCGGCCGATGAAGACCACGTGGCGCTCGCGTGCGTGCGCGGAGGCCTCGTCCGGCATGACGACGCCGTTCGGCAGGATCTCGACCGGCCCGCCGGTCAGGTACTTCTCCGCCGCCTCGGCCGCGCGGTCGGACACGGCGAGCCGGTGGTCGATGCGGTCGTCGAGGATCCCCCAAAGCTTCTTCGCGAGCGGGTACCAGCGCAGCGTCTCCCCCGAGCTGTGCGAGGTCGAGACGACCGGGCACTCCGCGACCGCGATCGCGTACGCCGCGATGATCGGCGTGAACGGCTCATGGACGTGCAGCACGTCGAACTGCTCCTCAGCGAGCGCGCGCGAGATCCGGCGCATCGACCGCGGCGTGAGCACGATGTTCGAGAGCGACCCGTTGGCCGGGACGATGATCGAGCGGCCGACGGGGATGACGTAGTCGGGCGGACGCTCGTGCCGGCCGACGCGGGGGTGGAGCGCCTTCGTCAGCCGCCCGGGCGGGTCGTGGCCCATAAGGATCTTCGCCTCGTGGCCGAGCTCCCGGAGCGTCCGCGCCTGGTGATCGGCGTGCTCGGGAACGCCGCCCCAGAAGGACCACGAGAAGGGGACGACGATGCCGACCTTCATCGCGGCAACCCTACCCCCTCATCTCGCCGCGACCCGCAGGGCCCTGGCCGCCGGAACCCGATTCGCGGCCTCGCTGACAGGTCACCCTTTTGGGTGCTTCCACAAGGCATCACCGTGCCGACAATGACACCAATGGCGGCATTGCTCTCGCACACACGACCTCTGGCCACAGCCGCGCCGCGGCCCTCGTCGCACACGTCCCCGAAGGGGACGACCATCACGGCGGCGATCGCGCGGCTCGCAAGCGGGCGCCAGGCGGCGTAGCGCTTCGCCGCGCGCCGTCGCCCTGCCCGGGCGCGGGGGGTTCCGCGGCAGGGACCTCTCGCCGCCGGGCCGGGCACCCACTCGGCCGCGTACACTCGGCCCATGGCGACGACGGAGACGCGTCCGAAGGCAGCGCACGTCGCCGACGCGCTCGGAGCCCGCGGGCTCGCCGAGCTCCACACGCATCTGGGCGGGTCTGTCGACCCCTCAGTCCTCTGGACGCTCGCCCACGAGCAGGGCATCGCGCTCCCCGTGAAGGACTACTGGGACTTCGTCGGCCTCGTCTGCGTCGACCCGCGCGGCGTCGAGGGGCTCCCCCAGCTCGACGCGATCTACAAGTGGACGGAGCTCATCCAGTCGAGCCCCATCGCGGTCGAGCGCTCGGTGCACGGAGCGATCGGCGGCGCCTACCGCAAGCAGAACATCACGACGCTCGAGCTCCGCTTCAACCCGATGAAGCGAAACCGCGGCGGCGAGCGCGACCTCGACCACATCATCATGGCCGCCATCCGCGGCCTCGACCGCGCGAGCCTCGAGTACCCGCAGGTGCGCGCCGGGCTGATCCTGATGATGGACCGCACGTTCACGCCGGAGCAGAACGCGATCATCGTGGACAAGGCGACGCGCTACCGCTCGCGCGG
>DATBIQ010000100.1:0-8194 GCA_036556865.1 Gaiella sp. | reverse complement strand
CCGTCCCTGACAGCCTGGCGATTCCGGTCGAGCGTGACTCGGCCCGCCGGCAGATCGACGGTCACGCGACCCAGCTCCTCGAGAAGCGCGCGGCGCACATCCCCGCCAGACGCCTGGGCGAGGGCGGTGAGGATCCCTTCGACGGCGTCGTAGTAGCCGAGCACCCAGGACTGATCCGCGTACCACGCAGGAAGCCCCGGAAACGACTTCCGGTAGAGAGCCCGATGCGCGCGAAGGATCGGCGACGGAGGCGTCGGCGGCACCCATGTCGTGACGACGACGCCGTCGAGCTTCGGACCGATGGACTCGAGGAGGGACGGGTCCTCGGCGCTCTGATTCCAGGTCACGAGCCGACGGGGATCACGGAGCCTCCCGGTCAAGGCTGCGAGGATCCGCGTCTGGTCGTCGAACCCGGTCAGGAACGCTGCCACGCCGTCCGGCCGGGCCGCGAGAGCGCGCGCGACGACGTCCGGCTCCCCCGTGAAGGGAGAGCGGTAGGTCGCCTCGACGACCTTGCCGCCGAGTGCGCAGAACTCGGCCGTGAACGCGGCAGCGCCGTCCCAGGCCGGCGACCAGTCGGCCGCGACGATCGCGGCCCGACGCCATCCGAGCGTCCGGTACGCATACGCGCCGAGGCCCGCCGCATCCTGCGCGTAGTCCGGCGAGAAGCGGAACAGGTTCCGCGCCGGCGAGCGAAGCGTCACCTCCTGCTCGCTCGAGAAGGCGCTGACGAAGGGCACGTCGGGGTAGCGGCGCGCGAGATCCCGGGCGACGACGGAGGCGCCGCCCACGACGGCATCGACGTCCTCCGTCTCGACGAGCCTGCGCGCGTCCTCGATGAACTGCGTGTGCTCGCCAGACTCCTGACAGCCGTGGACGAGCTCGACGCGCCGTCCGGCGACCTCGATCGCCGTCACGCCGCCGCTGGGGCCGGCGCCGGCGAAGCGAGCGCCACGACGGAGGAACGGCAGCTCGGCTCCGGAGAGCTGCGCGTCCTCGAAGGCGTGGAACGGCCCCTGGCAGTCGGTGAGCAACCCGATCTTCACGACCTCGCCGCTCGAGCTGCAGCCGGAAACGATCGCCGCGATCGCCACGCTGGCTGCGGCCGCGCGCCACCTAACCGTCATCAGCCGTGACCCAGACGCCGCCGGCGCCGACAGCGATCTGCCGGGGAGAGCCGTCGACCGCTATGCGCGCGATGACCGCGCCCGTCGAGGGGTCGATGCGCGTCACCTCGCGCGCGATCGCGCTCGCGACCCAGACGGCGCCCGCTCCCACCGCCACGCCGCCGGCGCCGCTACCGACACGGGTCGTCCGCTCGCGCCGTCCGGTGCGCGGGTCGAGTCGCGCGACGACGTCGTCGATCGGGCCGGTGACCCACACCGCTCCCTCCCCCACCGCGATCGAGTGCGGAGCAAAAGGAAGGAGCGTCGTACCGAGCAGCTTCCCTGTCTGCATGTCGGAGCGGAACACCCTGCGGTCGACGGAGTCGCCGAGCACCCACAACGCGCCCTCGCCGATCGCCATGTCACGCATCGCCATCCGAACGTTCTCCGCCGTGGTCGGGGACTGGAACGGCACGGGCACCGCCCGCAGCACGCGCAACGGTCCGGGCCCCGTCGAGATGCGGTCGATGAGCGGACAGCCGGCCGCCCAAAGCACGCCGTGGCCACCGGCGATCGAGCACGCGAGGACCTTGACGGCGTCGTCCCGGGCCCCGGTCAACGCGTCGTACCGCGTCACCGTGCCGTCGATGAAGTTCTCGGCGTCGCCGGCGACGTAGACGTAGTCACCGACGGTGGCGATGTCACGTGGCTCCCCGGTCGTCGTGAAGCGCTGGAGGTCGCCACGCGCGGGATCGAGACGCCACAGCGAGCCGTCGCGGAAGTCGCCGAGCCAGACCCGGTTTCGCGCCGTCGTGACGACCGTGGGGTGCGCAGACACGCCGAAGGACGCCGTGACGCGATTCGTCGCCGGGTCGATCCGGACGAGCGAGCCTCCGCTGCCCGTCGGCCCCGGGGTGCCGTCGCTGGTCGCCACGACCGCGAGGGTGGCCAGGCTCGCGGCGGCCAGAGCCGCTGCGAGTGCCACGATGACGAGCCGGCGCAGCGTCGCGGGCTCGCGGTGGACGAGGCCGAGTGCGGCGCGCGTCGCCACGACCAGCTCGCCACAGGTCGGGTAGCGGTCGCCGGGCTCCTTCGCCATCGCGCGTGCGAGGACGTCGTCGAGCGCAGCGGGCAGCTCGGGGTTCCGCTCGCTCGCGCGGGGCGGCCGCTCCTCGAGATGCGCGTACACCACCGCGACGTCCGAGGCGCCCATGAAGGGGAGCGTTCCGGTGAGGGTCTCGAAGAGCAGGCAGCCGAGCGCATAGACGTCGGCCCGACCGTCGACCTCGTCGCCGCGGATCTGCTCCGGGGCGACGTAGTCGACCGTCCCGAGCAGCTGGCCGTCCGTCGGGCTCCGATCCGAGACGCTCTGCGTGAGGCCGAAATCGGCGAGGTACGCGTGCTCGCGCCCGCCCTGCTGGTCGAGCAGGACGTTCGACGGCTTCACGTCGCGGTGGACGAGGCCCTTGACGTGCGCCGCGTCGAGCGCATCGGCGACCTGTGCCGCAATCGCGACCGCGCGCGCCGGCGCGATCCTCGCGTCGTTCCGCAGCAGCGCCTTCATGTCCGTGCCGTCGACGAAGCGCATCGCGATGAACAGGTGGCCGTCGGCCTCGCCCGCCTCGTAGATCGGCACGACGTTCGGGTGGTCGAGGCTCGCGGCGAGGCGTGACTCGCGCAGGAGCCGCTCGCGGAAGCCCTCGTCGTCCGTGAACTGCTCCACGAGCAGCTTCAGGGCGACCGGTCGCTCGAGGCGCGTGTCCAGCGCACGGTAGACCTCACCCATCCCGCCGCGGCCGACGAGCTCGCCGAGCTCGTACCCGGCGACGACGTCACCTGCCGCGATCCGCCTTCCTACCGCCACCGCTCCTCCCGCGCTCGTTGCAGACTGCACGATCCGTCCGTCACGCGCAACGCGGTGGCCGGGACGTCGGCGTCCTGGCCACCGCTCTGCCTGCGAGCGACGCCATCAAACCGCTGCGTGACGCCGCCCCCCGCGTCCGAATGAGTCGCGTCGTGGCAAGCCTTCGGCGCCGCACTCGATCGCTCGTCGTCCGTCGAGCACGGCGATCACCGTCCGAGCGCGACGTGACCGGAGTAGTACGAGCAGCCGGCCGCCGGGTCGTCCTTGAAGCGGATCACGCCGGTCGCCCCCTCGAAGTCACCCGTGCCGCCCGTGATCGGATGATGGCAGCGTCCCTGGATCTGCACGAACGTCAGCGGGTCCAGCTTGATCGTCGCCTGGAAGGACATCTGCAGCGTGCCGTCCGGTTCTGCGACGCCGCAGCTCCGGTCGCCGTTCGCGTCGAGGCAGCCGACGAACTCCTCCGTTCCCGTGAAGGTCAGGACGCCGGACGGCGTGAAGACGCCGTACTCGATCGAGCGGGTGTACCAGTAACCGATCAGCGCGGGCGCGCCGCCGCCCCTGCCGTCCATCCAGAACACGTCATCGGTCGGGTCGTCCGGGTTTCCGAGCGTGATGGTTGTCTGGACGCCGTCCACTTGCGTAGTGCCGGGGGCTGCGAATCCACCTGTCGCCGCGAGTGCCGAGACGGCCGCCAGGACGACGAACGCGAGCCAGAACTTCCGAGGGGTCATGTCGTCTCCCTTCGTCGCGCGGCCCCACGCCGCGCGTGCGTCAGAAGGTGAGGGAGCGTGCTGGACGACGGCTGGACATCCGCTGGACGTTGCGGCTGTACCGTCAGGCCATGCTCGACGAGAGGACGTTCGCGGCGGCGGTCGCCGAGCTCTGCGCCGCCGATCGCGACCTCGCGGCGATCGTGGAGCGCCACGGGCTGCCGCCGTTCTGGGCACGGGAGCCGGGCCTCGGCACGCTCGTCCTCCTCATTCTCGAGCAGCAGGTGTCGCTCGCGTCGGCGCGGGCGGCGTACGGCCGTCTCACCGGCCGGCTCGGCGAGCTGACCACCGCGGGCATCCTCCGGTCGAGCGACGAGGAGCTGCGCGCGGACGGGTTCAGCCGCCAGAAGGCCCGCTACGTGCGGGCGCTCGCTGCGGCGCTCGACGACGGCTCGCTCGACCTCGAAGCGGTCGCGGCGCTCGACGACGATGGCGCGCGGACGGCGCTCGTGGCATTGCCGGGGATCGGGCCGTGGACGGCCGAGGTGTACCTGCTGTCAGCGCTCCGGCGCCCGGACACCTGGCCGATCGGCGACATCGCGCTGCAGGAGGGGGCGCGACGCGCGCGGGGGCTCGACACGCGACCGTCGGCCGAGGAGCTCGACGTGATCGGGGAGGCCTGGCGCCCGCACCGCGCGAGCGCGGCACGGCTGCTCTGGCACCTCTACCTGAGCGAGCGCTAGCGTCGATGCGCTTCGGCGAGCGCCGGCGCGAGGCCCGGCGCGGGGCGCCGCGTCGGCACCGTCGCGCGCACCGTGGCGGCGATCGCGAGCCACGCGGCGCCGAGCACGACAGCGCCGCCGAGGCCGGGAGCGAGGAGCGCAGCCGCGACGCCGGCGCCGACGGCGGAGCACGCCCAGGCGGGCAGATCGCCCATGCGATTCGCGCCCCGCGCCACGACCCGCAGCCCGGCGAGCACGACGAGCGCTGCGGCGATCCGCAGCGCCGTCGTGGGGCGGCCGTCGGGCAGCACGAGCGCGACGGCGCCGAGCGCCAGTCCGCCGCGGGCCGTCCACAGCCCGATCGTCGCGGCGCGGCCGTAGAGCGGCGCGAGCACCCCGGCTACCGCAGCGGTCGCGAGCAGAGCAAGCGCCGCCATGCGATGACCGACAGGATGTGCGCCGAGCGCCAGCGCGCCGGAGACGAGGGCGAGGAGGCCGGCGAGTGCCACCAGGCGGGCGACACGGGCGGGCCGGCTCAACATGAGGATCGGGAGGGGCACGGCGGGGAGCCTAGGACGCCGACGCTCCGCGCGGCGAGCGGCGCGCCACACTTCGGAAGGTGCGGGAAACCCTACGCCGGCCGAGCGGCGCTCCTGGATCGATCGCATCGAATCTGTCACGTTTCGTCTCCGTAACTCGGTGTGTCGAGACGATTCGATGGAGGGACGCATGCGGTTCGACGAGCTCAAGCAGCGACATGCGGCGATGTGGGGATCCGCGCCGTTCGAGCGGATCGCGGAGACGCTCTCGGAGATGCACACGAGGATCGTGGAGACGGTCGCGGCCCGCACGGGCGACCGATGGCTCGACGTCGGGTGCGGCACCGGCGAGCTCGCGTTCCTCGCGGCATCGACAGGGGCGGAGGTCACGGGCGCCGACCTCTCCCCCGCCCTCGTCGAGACGGCGAAGCGCCAGGCACGCGAGCGGAACGCCGACGTGGCGTTCGAGGTCGGCGACGCGGAGTCGTTGCCGTATCCCGACGCCAGCTTCGACGTCGTCACGTCGTCGGTCGGGGCGATCTTCGCTCCGGATCACGCGGCGGTGGCCTCCGAGCTCGGGCGCACGTGCCGGCCGGGCGGGCGCCTCGCGCTCTCCGCATGGGCGACGGACGGCGGCGTCGACGAGTTCTTCGACATCATCGCCACGTACGCGCCGCCGCCCCCGCCGGGCGCCGGAACGGCGCTCCAGTGGGGCGAGGCGGCGTACTGCGAGCAGATGCTCGGCGACGCCTTCGAGCTGACGATCACGACGCACAACACGCCCCAGGAGGAGGAGAGCGGTGAAGCCGTCTGGGAGCTCCTCTCGACGAGCTTCGGGCCGATCAAGACCCTGATCGCGAACCTGCCGGAGGAGCGTGCGCGGTCGTTCCACGACGAGATGGTCGGCTGGCTCGAGGAGCAGCGGACGGGCGACGTCGTCCGCTTCGACCGGGTGTACCACCTCGTGTCCGGCGTGCGCCGGTCGTAGGAGCTACTGCGTCGCTGCGGCGTCGAGCGCCTCGTTGACGAGGCGGTCGGCGAGCTCGTTGTGCTCGCGGCGCACGTGCGTGTAGGTGATGCGACCGATCCGGCGCGCCGCGCGGGACGCGTCGAGGAAGAGCGACTGGAGGTCGCGGTTCTTCACGCGGTACTCGCCGCGCATCTGCTTCACCATCAGCTCGGAGTCCGAGCGCACCTCGAGCTCGCTCACCCCGGCCGCGACGGCACGTGCGAGCCCGGCGACGAGCGCGGAGTACTCGGCGACGTTGTTCGTGGCGACGCCGATCGCCTCGCCTCGCGCGTCGAGCACGGTCCCGTCCTCGGCCTCGAGCACGTAGGCGAACGCGGCCGGTCCGGGGTTGCCCCGGGCGCCGCCGTCGGTCCAGAGGCGGGCCTTCACGGCAGCGAGCTCCACACTGGGTCCCTGCCCGGAGAACGCACGTGACACAGTGTCACTTGCGTTCTCCCGCCTCGAACCAGGCGCGCTCGGGGAGGGCGAAGGCGGGCTCTTCGTCGGTCACGTCCGCTCTCGACCACGCTCGACGTCGGCGCGCTCGTAGACGTCGAAGGCGGGCTCCTCGTAGGGGTGCGCACGGCGAAGGGCGTCGACGACCGCGGCGAGCTTTGCCTCGGGGACGACCGTCTCGACACGGTACTCCGCCACCGTCTCGTCCCGCCCTGCCTCGCCGACAGCGGGCCGCGTTCCCTCGCCGCCGCGGAAGGTGCCCTCTCCGAGCGTCGACCAGGAACAGCGCGAGTAGTCGCCGATCCAACCCGCGCCGGCGACGAAGACCGCGTCGCGCGTGGCCTCGACGTGGGTCGCCGGGACGAACCACACGAGCTTGTACGAGGCGGCCACGGCGCCTGACTGTACCGCCCTCGGCGCGCCGTCCCGCTCTGCTTGGATTGCGCCATGGCGACCCTCGAGGAAGCGCCGCCGACCGTCCGCGCCGACGGCCGCGAGAAGGTCACCGGAAGCGGGCGGTACACGGCCGACCTGACGGTCACCGGGCAGCTGCACGCGGCGTTCCGCTACGCCGACCATCCGCATGCGCGGATCACCCGGGTCGACGCGAGCGAGGCCCGGGCGCTCCCGGGCGTGATCGCGGTCGTCACGCACGAGGACGTGCCCGACGTGCTCTACGGCGGGATGGTGAAGGACCGGCGCCTCTTCGCCCGGGACACCGTCCGCTTCGAGGGCGACATCGTCGCCGCCGTCGCCGCGCTGACGCCCGAGCTCGCCCGCCGAGCCGCCGCGCTCGTGGAGGTCGAGCTCGAGCCCCTGCCGGTCGTGAGCGACTTCGAGGCGGCGCTCGACGACGAGGACACGCTCGTGCACCCCGAGTGGGAGTCGTACGACGGCTCCAGCGAGCTCGGGCGACACGGCAACGTGCTCGGCTTCTCGACGATCGTCAAGGGCGACGCCGACGCGGCGCTCGCGGGCGCCGACGTCGTCGTGCGCGGCCGGTACGTCACCGACCCCGTCCAGGGCGTCCCGATCGAGCCACGGGCGATCGTCGCGCAGTGGCAGGGCGACCGCGTCACGGTGTGGTCCTCGACGCAGGTGCCGTACGCGGCGCGTGCGGGCGTCGCGGAGACGCTCGGCATCCCGGAGGCGAACGTGCGGGTGATCGTCCCGCTCCTCGGCGGCGGCTTCGGCGCGAAGTGCGACTTCCACTTCGAGGGGCACGTCGCCGCCCTCGCGCGCGCGGCGGGACGGCCGGTGAAGCTGGTCTTCTCGCGGCAGGAGGAGTTCTTCGCGGTCGGGCACCGTCGCGAGGGCATAGTGATCGAGCTCGAGACCGGCGCCAGGAGCGACGGCCGGATCCTCGCCCGCAAGGCGCGGCTCGTGCTCGACAGCGGCGCCTACTGCGGCGAGGGCGGCTTCTTCGCGCAGATGGCCGCGATGCACGCCCACGGCCCGTACGAGCTCGAGCACGTCCACATCGAGTCGTCGCTCGTCTACTCGAACAACCAGCCCTCGTCGTCGATCCGCGCCCCGACGGCGCCGCAGGTGTGCTGGGCGCTCGAGCAGCACATGGACGAGCTCGCCGAGGCGCTCGGGCTCGACCCGGTCGAGCTGCGGCTGCGAACACTGATCGAGGACGGCTCGGTGACCGCCACGGGCCAGGTGCTCGAGGGCATCACGATGAAGGAGACGCTCGCGAAGGCGGTCGAGCTGATCGGCGGCGACGAGGAGTTGCCCGACGACGAGGCGATCGGCGTCGCGTGCGGCTGGTGGCCGTGCTTC
>DATBIQ010000099.1:0-2373 GCA_036556865.1 Gaiella sp. | reverse complement strand
GCCACTCGCGTGCTGCCTGCACGGGATCGACGTCGCCGGCGTCCAGCGCGGCGACACCGTGGCGATCGTCGGCGTGGGACCGATCGGGCTCATGCTCTGCGCCTGCGTCGCCGATGCGGGTGGCCGCCCCGTCGGCGTCGGCTCCCGCGAGGAACGGCGGACACTCGCACCCTCCTTCGGTGCCGTCGCGGCCGATCCCGAGGGCGCCGACGTCGTCATCGAGGCGGCCGGGGCCGTCGCGGCGTGGGAGCGCGCGCTCGAACTCGTCCGTCCGGGGGGCACCGTCCTCGCGTTCGGCGGCCTGCCGCGCGATGCGCGCGTCGAGGTCGACGCATACCGGATCCACTACGAGGAGGTGCGGCTCGTCGGCTCGTTCCACCACACGCCGCGGCACTTCCGCGCCGCGCTGGCATTCCTCGCGAGTGGTGCGTATCCCTTCGAGCGGCTCGTCACCCACGAGGTGGGGCTGGACGGCGTCGGCGCGCTGTTCGACGACCCGCCGCGGGACTACCTCAAGGCCGCCGTACGGCCGTGACGCTGACAGCGAGGAGGCTCAACCGGACGCTCCTCGCGCGCCAGCTCCTCCTCGCGCGAGCCCGACTTCCGATCGGCCGCGCGCTCGAGCGCGTCGCCGGCCTCCAGGCGCAGTACGCACCGTCGCCGTACGTGCGCCTGTGGTCGATGCTCGAGGGCTTCTCGCGGCACGACCTCACCGGCGCGCTCGAACGGCGACGTGCCGTCCAGGGGACGCTCATGCGCTCGACGATCCACATCGTCTCCCCTCGCGACTACTGGCGCTTCTCCGCGGGTGTCGGCCCCTCGCGCCGCGACTGGTGGCTCCGGACGTGGGGACGGCACGAGCCGGCCGCGAACGTCGACTTCGTCGCGGATCAGCTCGAGGAGGCGCTCGCCGGGAGGACGTGGCACCGGAAGGAGATCGACGCGCTCCTCCCGGAGAAGAGCTCGACCGTCTGGTCCGGGATGTGGATCCCGCTCGTCCGCGTGCCGCCGTCGGGGACGTGGGAACGACGCCGCGCGGACCTCTTCCGCCTCGCCGGCGAGTGGCTGGCGCCTCAAGCGGTGACCGAGGAGCAGGGACTCGAGCATCTCCTGCGCCGATACCTGGCCGCGTTCGGGCCGTCGACGCTCGCGGACGCGGCCACCTGGGCCGGCGTCGCCCGAACGTCCCTTCTCCCCGTCGCCGAACAGATGGCCCTGCGCACGCTGCGCCACGAGGACGGCAAAGAGCTCGTCGACCTCCCGCGGGCGCCGCTGCCGCACGAGGACGCACGCGCGCCGGTGCGCTTCCTCGGGCACTGGGACGCCGTGCTCCTCGTGCACGCCCGCCGCACGCAGGTGCTCCCCGAGCGGTTCCGGGACGTCGTCTTCTCGACGAAGGCGCCGCAGTCGATGGCGACGTTCCTCGTCGACGGCGCGGTCGCAGGGTCATGGCGCGTCGAGCGCACGCGGGAGAAGGCGACGCTCAGGCTCGAGCCGTTCGAGCGGCTCCCACGCGGAGCCCGCGACGAGCTGCGCGAGGAAGGCGAGCGGCTCGTGCGCTTCCACGAGCCCGACGCAAACTCCTACGCCGTTCGCTAGACGGACACCGCCAGCCCCTCGGCCTGCGCGGCACGGTGCAGAGCGACGTCCCAGGTGACGACGACGGGCTCGGCCTCGGCGAGCAGGACTGCGGAGGCCAGATGGATCGCGTCCATTCCGCGCAAGCCGTGCCGCACAGCGAGAGAGGCAGCCTTGGCCGAGGTCGAGTCGTCGACGTCGATCGCCTCGACGGCCGCCCACTCGCTCCGCAGGCGGGTCAGCGCCTCCCTCATCGTCCGCGGCGAGATTCTCCCTGATCGCTCGGCCGCGGCGATGGCGGCAGTGGTCTCTACGTATGTGATCCAGGACGACACGACAGTCGTCTCGAACGCCCACAGCTCGCGCACACGCTCCGATCCGTCCTCCGCAAGGAGCAGCTTTGCGACCGCAGACGAGTCGAAGTAGAGCGTCAGTAGTCCTTGGCGCGGCGCTGGTCGAGCAGAGCATCGGTCACCGGGTTCCCCCCAACCGGGATCGGCGGCGGAAGCGGACCACGCGGGCGCGTCGCCCGTCGAATCCGGCCCTCGCGCGCGAGCCGATCGAGAACCGCCTCCTCGCCGGCGGGGCCGAGGAGCACCTTCGGCCGTCCGCGTTCCGTGACGACGATCTGCTCTCCCGCGGCGGCGCGGTCGAGCCACTCGCTCAGGTGCTCCCTGAACTCACGCACTCCGACCTTCACGACCACAGCATGAAGCGTACGCTTCTCCGATTCAAGTGTCCACAACGGCCGCGGCCGCTGGTCAGGCGTCGAAGAGCGTCAGCTCGGGCTCGCGC
>DATBIQ010000098.1:0-14678 GCA_036556865.1 Gaiella sp. | reverse complement strand
CGGTCGCCTCGACTCCCTCGAGCCTGTTCAGCTAGCGCTCGATGCGCGCCGCGCACGAGGCGCAGGTCATGCCGTCGACGTCGAGGCGGACACGCTCATGCTCCTGGGCCGTCGTCCCCATACCTCAGATGATACCCCTATCGGGTATCTGTTGGGTGACCATGTGACGATGACCGCCGGCTGGCTGTCCGGCTCCGAGCTGCGCGTCGGCCTCGGGTGCATGCGCCTCTCGACCGACGACGGCGCCGATGACGAGCGTGCGGTCGCGACGATCGCCGCGGCAGCGGCCTCGGGGATCACGGTGTTCGACACCGCCCGCGCGTACGGCCCGAACGAGCGCGTGCTCGCCGGAGCGCTTCGCGGCTGCGGGGCGGCGGCGACCGCCCGGATCGTGACGAAGGGCGGCATGGCACGACCCGGCGGCGGGTGGGCGCCCGACGGCCGGGCGAAGGCGATCCGCACCGATTGCGAGGCGAGCCTGGAGGCGCTCGGCGGCCTCCCGATCGACCTCTACCTCATCCACGCTCCCGACCCGCGCACGCCGTGGCGGACGTCCGTACGCGCGCTGGCTCGCCTCGTCGACGAGGGCCTCGTGGGGCGTGTCGGCGTCTCGAACGTCAACCGGGGCCAGCTGGACGAGGCGATGGCGCTCGCCCCGATCGCGGCCGTGGAGGTCGCCGTCAGCCTCTTCGACGACCGCGCGCTCCGCGGCGGGGTCGTCGAGCGGTGCGCCGAGGCGGGCGTGACGGTGATCGCGCACTCGCCGCTCGGCGGGCCTCGCCGCGGGCGCACGCTCGCCCGCCGCCCGGAGCTCGTGGCGGTCGCCCGGAGCCACGGGGTGACTCCCGCCGAGGCGGCTCTCGCCTGGGTGCTCGGGCTCGGCACCCACGTCGTCGCCATCCCGGGCGCGCGCCGCCCCGAGACGGCGCGTTCCGCCGCCCGCACCGCGTCGCTCGTGCTCGACGACGCCGAGCGCGAGCGCCTGGCACCTTCGCGTCGCGCGAGCGCGGCGACGGGGCCTGGGGCCTCCGAGGTCGTGGTCGTCATGGGCATCCCCGGTGCCGGCAAGAGCCGCGTCGCAGAGGAGTACGCCGCACGCGGATTCGTGCGGCTGAATCGCGACCAGCGCGGCGGGACGCTTCGCGAGACGGCGGAGGCGCTCGACGCGGCGCTCGCGTCGGGCGCGCAGCGTGTCGTCCTCGACAACACGTACGCGACCCGCTCCTCACGCAGCCACCTGCTCGAGGCGGCGGCGCCGCACGGCGCCCGGGTGCGCTGCGTCTGGCTCGACACGCCGCTCGCGCAGGCGCAGGTCAACATGGTCGCGCGTCTCCTCGATCGGTTCGGTTCGCTCCCGACGCCCGAGGAGGTGAGGGCGGTCGCGCGGAGCGAGCCCGGCGTCATGGCGCCAACGGGGCAGATGCGCGTGCTCCGCGAGTTCGAGGCGCCCGAGCCGGACGAGGGGTTCGCATCGATCGAACGCGTTCCGTTCTCGCGCGCGCCCGCCAACGGCCGGGGAGGGGTCTTCGTCGCGGCGTCCGCGCTGCGCGCGGAGCACTGGCGCGACGAACTCGCTTCCGTCCACCCGGGCGCCGCGCATCTCGTCTTCGACTGGCTGCCCGATGGCTCCGCCGACGATCTCGCGGCGGCCGCGGCGCTGATCGCGAAGGTCGTTCGCGGTCCGGTGCAACGAGCGGTCTGCCCGCACGGCGGCGGCCCCCCGACCTGCTGGTGCCGTCCGCCGCTGCCGGGCCTCGTGCTCGCCTTCTCCCGTGCCGTCGGCGTCGACCCCTCCCGGTCGACGCTCGTCGGGACGTCGACGGCCCACCGCACGCTCGCCACGACGGTCGGCGCCCGCTTCCTCGGCGTGCGACCGGACGCGGTTTGACCGTCCCGGACGCGGGACGGGGACCTCGAGCTGCCACGCGCCGCGATGACGGCTGGTCGTCGCGCTGGAGGACCTGGACGAGGAACGCTTCGGACGCGGATCCCGAGATCGACGCAACGGAAACGCGCGAGCGGATCCAGGGCCGGCCCGAGCCGGCCCTGGCCCGGTTCAGCGATCCATGCCTCTGACCGGATCGCCCCCACCCAGCAGATCCTCGCCGCCCGAATACTTCGTCCCGGACTTCGCAAGGCCCCTGCTGAGCATGTAGCCGATCGCGACCGCGGCCACGAGAGTCCACGCCCGCACGTCGCCGAGCGAGTCGGACACCGCGGATGCGATCAGGATCGCCGCGATGACCGCGGCCATGGCCCAGAACTCGGTCGTCTTGAACGACGCCTTGGTCTCGTCCATGGAAAACCGGTCGACCGCGGGCCGCGTGCGCTGCCGCTGCCTCACTGCGTCGGTAGCCACTACTCCCCACCTCCTTCTGAAAGGAAAACGCTCCCCGTAGGGCTTCCCACCGCCTCGGGCGGCAAACACGCGTCGCCGCGCCGAGCCGACGGTTAGGGCCGATCGCAGCGGGGAAGGCCGTCGGCATGAGCGACGAACGCACACGACCCGACGACGACCTCGCGATCGACGAGGAGCCGCAGAAGCCGCAGTACGGAACGCTCGAGCGGACCTGGCTCTCGCCCGACGACGACGATCCGCAGCGCGACGAGGCCGCGGAGCGTGCGAGCAAGGCCGTCGAGCCGGGCCGACCGCGCGAGTAACGCGCGGCCGACCGCATCACGACCCGTCACGCACGACCCGCCACGAGCGGCGTCACGAGACGTGCCCTCGGCCGTTGCCGTTGCGCCGAGGGAAGAGCCCGTCGAGACCCGCGATCGCGAACGCGCGTCTGATGTGTGCAGGAGGCGCAACGACGGCGATCGAGCATCCGGCGGCGGTCAGCGTACGGTGGGCGAGCACCACGAGGTGCAGCCCGTGCGAGTCGACGAACTCGAGCCGGGAGAGATCGATGACGACGTTCGACGGACGTGCGTCGCACACGGCGTCGATGACCGACCGCGCATGGCGCGCGGTGTGCATGTCGAGGTCCGCGATCACGACGATGCGTGTCTCGTCGCCGGTCTGCCTGACCTCCAGGACGCCGTCCGCCCCCGTCGGCATTCGTCCGGGCACTCGCGGGGTCGCGTCGTCGACGTCGGACATCTGGTGGCCTTCGCTATGATCTGCGACGATGTAGATACGATTTCTTTACCGCGATAAGAAATATACGAAAACTATGTCCGATGTGTCAAGCCAGGACGGTCGTCCGTGGCGGTTCGTCACCAACCACACCCAGGTCCTCCTCTGCATCGCGCGGGACCCCAACGTGCGGACGCGCGACATCGCAGACATGGTCGGGATCACCGAACGAGCCGCGCAGCGAATCGTCGCGGATCTCGCCGAAGGAGGGTTCGTGAAGATCGAGCGCGTGGGCCGGCGCAACCGCTACGAGATCGACCGGGAAGCGGCGATGCGCCATCGGGCCCAGCACGGCCGCGAGATCGGTGAGCTGCTCGACCTGCTCGAGCTCGACCGCCCGCCCGGCCCCGCCGACTGAGGCCGTATCCGGCTCGGGCGGCGCCCGCGGAAGCCGACGCCCGGACTCGAACCGGGGACCCCTTCATTACGAGGGAGCGCAGGGGTGGGAAGCGGAGTCCATCGGAGGGAGCGCGGGGGCATGAAAGTCCTGCTCGCTGCCCGCATTGCGGTGGACTGCGCGGGACGTCGGCGGACGGCGAAGGGCAGACCAATGTTCGCGGAGGGTACGCGGGAGAGGATGACGAAGACGGCTTAGCGGGGCCGGGCGATGGCCCGTCCGAGTGATCGTCTGCCGTCGTCGGCGGCGGTCAGGCGGAAGCTGTGTACGCGTGGGTGGAAGGGCTGGCCGTGCAAGAAGCGGACCTGCTCGATCTGCTCGCTGACGTGGGCGCGTGACTGGCGTCGGGTGCTGTTCGAGAACCTGAAGGGGCTCGGTGTGCCGGTTGCGCTTTCAGCCGTAACGCCGCCGGGTCAGGACGAGCTTCCCTACGACGAGCGGGTCTGCGCTCATCACGGGCCGCACAAGCACGGGAAGCGCTACGGGTGTCGGGTCGACGAGGACGCGCTCGCGGAGTGGTCGCGCGACGTCTCGCGTAGGTGGAAGCGTCTTCACAACGCGGCTCGGAACGCGTGCAAGCGGGAGATGGGACGTTGCCTCCCGCTAGCGACGAGAGCGTGGGAGCCCCAAGCTCGCGGGCCGGGACATGTTCACCCGGTGTTCGCGCTCCATTCGCCGGACGATATTCGGGTGGCGGAGTCCTATCTGCGCCACGTCGAGCGGCTCGCGCCCAAGCATCGATTTGGCTTCGTGGGACGAAAGCGCGGCGTCAGCATGCAGATTCTCGAACCGATCCGCGCGGCCGCGTACCTGTCCAGCTACCTCATCCGCGGCAAGGGCGCGAAGGCGACGGTTCAGGAGAACGCCCGCAACCCGCATCTGCCGCACATGCTGATCTGGGTCTCGCCCGCGTTGACGCGATCGACGGGGGTGACGATGCGCAACCTGCGGCGTTGCCGTCAGTTGTACATGGTACGACTCGGAAGAGCGGATCCGCCGTCGTGGTCAGGAGTGGAGCTCGCTCGGGTCGTTGCGCTGGCAGGTCCATGGCCGGCGCGGGGGCCGTGATCGCGGCCGGCGGGCGTGCCACCCGGAAGGGTGGCCGCCGCCGGGCGAGATGGCGCACGCGCGATCAGGACTGGGTCGCTAGGGGCAGCTCTCGACGCCGTATCCGCGCGCGACTGGCTTCGAGCACGGGTAAGTGCCGTGGGCTTGCGGTTGGAAGGCCTGTTGGTGGAGGACGTGGCCGGAGCCGTCGAGCGCCAGCGCGCTAACCAGTCGCTTCCCAGGCGCGTAGTGCTGCGGCGTGATCTCGTGGAGGGCGAAGCCATCGGTAGGGACGATCTGTTCGCTTGAGCCGTCCTGGTAGCGCAGTTCGATGGCAGCGACCGAACGCTTCACTTGGGTGAAGAAGAGGACGCGCTTCCCTCCGATGGCGAGGCCGCCAGCGAGCGCCGGGCCGCGGGCAAACGCTGCGGGAGACGAGCAGCCGCTCCCCTGGTTGAACACGTAGCAGCGCCCGCCGCCGCGACGATCCATCACCCACAGCCACACCCTTGACCCATTCGTTGCGCGGAAGTCGATCAGCCTTCGCGCGGTTGATAGATCCGCACTTGCGGAGAGGGAGACGAGGGTGCCATCGGGCAGTCTTCGCTGTACCTCGAGTCCGCCAGGGGGAACGCTCAGGAAACTCTGTCTTCCGATCACCTTGCCGTTCGCGTCGAGAGCGACGATCGACTGCACGGCGCTCCGAGGCGTCTGATGCACCGCCGGGACGGGGTAGACGAAGAAGCCAGCGTTTATCGGCGATGACACCCAGGTGATGGGGAGGTTCACGCTGTCGCCATCTGCGAACTCCGCCCTCACCTGTTTCGCAGCACCGCTCTGAACGTAGCCGACGATCACCTTCGGGAACTCGCTGCCCATCGACGTGATGCCGAGCGGGCCAGCAGCGGCCGCGGACCCGGCATTCGGATCGAAGCAGCCGCCCGCGAAGCGGGTCCACTGGTAACAGAAGCCGCCCTTGTGGGTGGGAGCAACGTAGAGAACGTGCAAGCCGCCGCGGCCGGGGTGGAGCCCAGTTGCATCGAAGCGCGCGGTCATGATGCGCCGTGCCTTACCGGGGATCGCCTGCGGATTCATTCCAGGCGGCGCGCTCACGTTCTGCGCGCCAAAGGAGTTCTTCACCGGATTCGGAGCAGACGGAGCGGTCAGGAAGTTGATGAAGGTGTGCGGCCAGCCAAGAGCCACGGCAGTGACAAGTGCGGCTACGAGAACGACCGTCCCGACGAGTGCGTAACGAATCCGCGCGGGCCGTCTGCGAGGGGTCGTGACACTGCGGCTCGGCGTTCGGGCTGTTGTCGGCGCTCCGGGGAGCTCGCTAAGCCTCCGCAGTACGTCGCTCCATGCGGAGTCGTTGGTCAGGTCGGCGAGCGCGTCGAAGCGCGCCTGCATCAGTTGCTCGTCGACGAGGTTGGTCATGACCTGACTCCTTCCTCTTCCAGAGACTCGGCGAGCGCGCGGCGCGCCTGGGCCAGTGTCGCCGCCACGGTGCCGGTGTCGATCTCACAGATCTCCGCGATCGTCTCGTAGCGAAGGTCGGCGAAGTAACGGAGGAAAACGACAAGTCGCCTGCGCGGAGTAAGTGATCGAATCGCCGTCGCGAGCACCGGGTCGCGCTCATCTTCGACAAGCTGGGGATCAACTTCGTCTAGCGAAACGTAGGTCGCGTCACTTCGTGCTGAACGGAGCGCACAGCGCAGCACGATGCGCCATACCCAACCTTCGAGGGACCCGTCGCCACGAAATTGATCACGTGACTGGAGTGCGCGAGCGAATCCCTCCTGGACCGCGTCGCGTGCGCTTTCGTGGCTGCCGGTGATAGTCGCGACGCCGTTGCGGAAACGCACGTACCGCTCTCGATAGAGGCGCTCGATCTCGGCGGCGGTCTCGTCCATGCCCTAAGAAGAGCGTACGAGGGGCCGGATTGTTTAGCGCAGCCGCCGCTTCTGCGGATTGAGCAGGCGGGCCCGACTAAGCGACTGCGGGGGCGAAGGCTGATCGTCTCCCGCGGCCGGAAGCTCCTGACTCGCACTAAGCGCGGTGTGACTTGACTACGTGTAGCACCGTGGCAACAACGTCAGCGGAGGTGCACTCTTCCGGTGGATGGGCTGGGAGTCCGCAACGCGGGGAACGATTCGAGCGCACCTGGACAGGCTCGACCAAATGGCACCGGCCGACGACCGCTGGCGGCCAGTCCTCGCTGAAATCAGCGTGTCGCTTGCAGACGTCCGCTCGCGTATCGGTGGGGACGAGGGCACCGCGCGGGATGGCTTCGGGGACACGCACGCGATCTCGCTCGGGCCGCTGGAAATGTCGGCGGCAGACACGCCAGTCGTGGTCTGGTTCTCGTACCAGCAGGTAGGGGTGCCGGACGGGCTTCGGGGAAGCATCTACCCCAGCGACGTCCTGGCCATGCTGGGTCCGCCGGACTAACGACGTAACGCATCGGCACGGGCGCCGGACGCGGTGGCCTCGCGGTCAGTGTGTCGGCGTCTCCGGAGACTCGACGGCCGCGTGTCTGGGCTTCGGTAGACTGCAAGTAGTGGCACGGCGGAAGAAGCCTCGTTCCCTGCTGGAGGTGAATACGCTCCTCGCTGCGGCGACGTTCCTGCCGGACGAGGTGCGGACGAACCCGAGGCGTCTGTCCCTGATGGAGCAGGCGCGGACGATGGCGCGCGCGCTTCCGAAGGCGACGCGCGTCGGGGAGTTCATTTCGATGTGGGCGATCACGAAGAACCGCGATGGTGTGGCGACGGTCGAGACGGTGGCAGAGATGTGGGGCGAGGCCGAGCGGACGATGTACCGGCGGCTGGAGGAGTTCAGGGAGGTCTGGGAGCCTGCCGGCTACGACACGCCCGACCCGATTGCCGATGTCCTGATCGCGGACTATCGGGCGCGTAAGGAGAACCTGTCCGCAACGCGGCTCCCTCGGCTGCTCGGGACGCCGGTGCCCGTTCCGAGCGGCGCGGCCGGGTGGGCTGACTGACTGGACTTGCGGAGGGTGGGTCGGTGCCGCTACGCTGCCACTTGTGTCAGCTTGGCTTAGCATCAAGGAGGCGGCGGCTCGGTCAGGGTTCTCGACGAAGACGCTCTATCGCGCGATAGCGGCGGGCGAGCTGCGGGCGAAGAAGGTTCGTTCCCGCTGGCGGATCACCGTTCAAGACCTGGAGGCATGGCTGCTTCCTCACCCGACGGTGGCGCGGCCCGCGGTCGTTCGCGTCGCTGCTCCCCGGGAGACGGGCTCGCGGGCGGCGCTTCGCCTGATCGAGAGGGACCGGCGTTGAAGCGTCGCGGAGATACGGGCAAGTGGGAGGTTCGCTGGCGCGAGAACGGGCGTAATCGATCGCGGTCGTTCAGCGTGAAGGCGGACGCGGAGCGATTCGAGCTTGGGGTTCGGCGGGCGCGGGAGCTGGGCGGGCCGCTCGACCTCGATCGCGGTCGGGAGACGGTGGCCGAGTTCATGGAGCGGTGGTGGCGCGACTACGCCGTCCCCACGCTCTCGGACAACACGCGGGACTGTTACGCGGGCATCTGGGAGCGGCACGTTCGGCATCGGCTGGGCGGATATCGACTGCGGGACGTGACGCCGGCGGTGGTCGCGGGCGTCAAGGCCGACCTGACGAGCGAGGGGGTCGGAGCGGCGACGATCCACAAGGCGCTCGCGATCGTTTCGGGAATGTTCCGTCAGGCCGTGATCTGGGATCGGGTGGATCGCAACCCCGTGCGGGAGATCAAACTGCCGCGAGCGACTCGAAAGCGGTTCGTCCGTCCGCTCGCTCCGGTGACCGTCGAGGCGATCCGGGCTCGGCTCCTGGCGGCCGGGCAACTGCGGGACGCGATGCTCGTCTCGGTGCTCGCGTATGCGGGTCTTCGACCGGAGGAGGCGCGGGCACTGCGGTGGGAGGACGTGGGCGAGCGGACGATCCGGGTCGAGCGCGCGGCGGCGGGCTCGACGGTGAAGGAGACGAAGACGAACGAGATTCGGACGGTCAGGCTCCTGGCACCGCTCGGGCGTGACCTTGGAATCTGGCGCGAACGGTGCGGAGAGCCCGCGAGCGGGCTGGTGTTTCCGACGTCCAGGGGAACGGTGTGGACTGATTTCGATTGGCGGAACTGGCGCAGGCGAACCTATCGGCCGGCGGCGGAGGAAGCAGGGCTCACGGGAAGCCGTCCGTACGACCTTCGCCACTCGTTCGCGTCGCTGCTGATCCACGAAGGCGTGTCGGTGATCGAGGTCGCGCGGCAAGTCGGCAACTCGCCTGACGTGACGCTCACGACGTACGCGCACGTGTTCGAGGAGTTCGAGCCGGCTGCTCGCGTCAGCGCGGTCGATGCGATCGAGGCGGCAAGAGCCGAGTTCGATGTTCGCGGAGAGTACGCGGGCGTTTCGGAGACGGACGACGGGGAAGGCCGCGATCCCGCATCAATGCTGGAAGCCGACGCCCGGACTCGAACCGGGGACCCCTTCATTACGAGTGAAGTGCTCTACCAGCTGAGCTACGTCGGCGGGCCGCGGATTCTAGCGCTCGCCCGATCGGACGAGTGCGGCGGCGTGGCCCCGACAGGCACCAGCGGCCGGGGCCACGTCGCGCGCGGCGAGGGGCCGACGGCAGGCAGCGCCTGCCGGTGTCCGCAGATGCCCGAGTCGCCGGGCCGCCGCGACGGCCGTCCTCCGATTCGTCCTCGGCGAAGAGCGCCTCGAGGTCATCCCTCGAACCGGTGAGGTTTGACTCCAGTCAGACGAACGAGCGGCGCAGGCGGACGAAGAGCGCCTCGAGGAAGAGCGATGCGTTGAGGTTGAGCTCCTCCGCCTCGCGCCACGCCTGGCGGACGACGGCGGCCGCGTCCTCGGCCCGGGAGCCGACCGGTCCGGCCGCGTCCTCGCGCAGCTCGGCGAGCAGATCGGCGTTGACGACGGCGCTCTCCGCCCCGTTCGCGACGACGACCAGGTCGCGGTACCAGCTGCCGAGGTCGTCGAGCGCCGCGAGGACCTCCGCCCGCTCGGCGCCGAACTCGGCGCGCCGGACACGCTGCTCCGCCTCGCGCGGCGGGAGGTCGAGCCCGTCGACGAGCTCCTGCTCCCGTCGGCGTGCGACAGCGCCCTGGGCCCCGGCTCCCTCGACGACGATCCCTGCCGCAGCGGCCGGGTCGAAGCCCTCGTCCCGGTACGTCCCCCGTGCTGCGTCGAGGAGTGCCGCGCGGCGGGCACGCGCGGTGTCGTCGAGCAGCCGCGCGGCGCGGTCGAGGCGCCCGCCGGCGACGCGACCGAGCACGGCCGTCTCCTCGGGCGCGAGCTCCGGCGCGCGCTCCGCGATCCACGCCTGCACCGCCGCGCGAGACAGGCGCCGGAAGGGGACGAGCTGGCAACGGGAGCGGATCGTCTCCGGGAGCGGGCCGAGCTCGTCGGCGACGAGGAGGAGCGTGGCGTACGCCGGAGGCTCCTCGAGGTCCTTCAGCAGCGCGGCGGACGCCTCGTCGTTCATGCGGTGCGCGTCGAAGACGAGGTAGACGCGGCGGTCCGCCTCGAAGGGCCGCATGTGCAGGTCGTGGTGGAGCGCCCGGATCTCGTCGATGCGGATCATCTCGCCGAGCGCCTCCACCACGCGGAGGTCCGGGTGGATTCCCGCATCGACGCGCCGTGCGTCCCCGAGCACCGCTCCCGCGAACGCCCGAGCCGCAGCCCGCTTCCCGACTCCCGCCGGGCCGTGGAGGAGGTAGGCGTGCGCGGCGCCGTCGGCGAGCGCTGCCTCGAGCAGCCGCTTCGCTTCGGGCTGCTCGGGGACGTCAGCGAAGACGGTCACGGATCTCCTCCGCGACCTCGCCCACCGAGCGCCGCCCGTCGACGACGACGTAGCGCTCGGGATACCGGTGCGCCAGCCCCTGGTAGGCATCCGCGACGCGCCGCCAGAGCGCGATGCCGTCACGTTCGATCCGGTCGCCGCTCGAGCCGACCCGCTCCGCCGCGGTCTTCGGGTCGATCTCGACGAGGACCGTCCGATCGGGCAGCAGCCCCCCGACGACGACGAGGTTGAGAGCGAGCACCTCCTCGAGCCCGAGCCCGCGTCCGATCCCCTGGTACGCGACCGAGGAGTCGATGTAGCGGTCGCAGACGACCGTCGCGCCGCGGTCGAGCGCCGGGCGGATCACCTGCTCGACGTGCTGCGCCCGCGAGGCGGCGTAGAGCGCCGCCTCGGCCCACGGTGCGACGTGGTCGCCGTGGAGCACGAGGTCGCGCACCTGCTCGCCGAGCGGAGTTCCGCCGGGCTCGCGCGTCGCGACGACCTCCACCCCGTCCCGCCGGAGCGACTCGGCGAGGAGCGCGGCCTGCGTCGTCTTGCCGCAGCCGTCGAGGCCCTCGAACGTGATGAACATCGGCGGGACGTTAACCGGAGTAGGCTGCCGCGATGCGCGCGCTCGTCACCGGCGGCGCCGGGTTCATCGGCTCGCACCTCGTCGACGCGCTCGTCGCCCGCGGGGACGAGGTCGTCGTCGTCGACGACCTCAGCACCGGCCGCCGCGAGTTCGTGAACACCGCCGCGACTCTCGTGGAGCACGACGTGCGTGCGCCGTTCGAGACGGACGCCGACGTCGTCTTCCACCTCGCCGCGCAGGCGGACGTCGGCACGTCGATGGAGCGACCCGGGTTCGACGCCGAGGTGAACGTCGTCGGCACCGTGAACACGCTCGAGGCGGCGCGCGCCGCCGGCGCGCGCCTCGTCTTCGCCTCGACGGGCGGCGCGATCTACGGCTCGGTCGACGAGCCCGCGCGCGAGGGCTCGCCGCTCCTCCCCGTCTCGGCCTACGGCCTCGCGAAGCGCTGCGCGGAGATCTACCTCGACGGGTGGAACCGCGTCTTCGGGACGCGCCACGTCACGCTGCGCTTCGCGAACGTCTACGGCCCGCGCCAGTCGGCCGCGCTCGAGGGAGGAGTGGTCGCGATCTTCCTCGAGCGGCTGGGTGCGGGCGAGCCGACGACGATCTTCGGCGACGGCTCGATCACGCGCGACTTCGTCCACGTCGACGACGTCGTCCGTGCGCTGCTCCTCGCGGCGGGGCACGACGGCGGGGTGTTCAACGTGGGGACGGGGAGCGAGACGACGATCGCCGACCTGCACGGGCTCTGCGAGCGCGCCGTCGGCGTCGAGGCGCCGCCGTCGTTCGGCCCGCCCCGCGCGGGCGACGCCCGGCGCAGTGTCCTCGACACGACGCTCGCGACGAGCGAGCTCGGCTTCACCGCCTCGGTGCCGCTCGCCGAGGGGATCGCTGCGACGCACGCCGCGGAGCGGAAGGAGTAGCGGCCCCGCGGGCGAACCTCGTTCGCGTCGTGGACCATCCGATGCGCCTCGATCACGTCGAGCTCGCCGTCCGCCCATGGCGCACCGCCACGCTCGTCGTCGCCGCCGTCGCCGCCGTCGAGCTGGTGCTGCTCGTGATGATCGGGGGCGCTCTGCTCGCGAAGCCCCACGCGACCGACAAGCGCTCGACCGCCTCGAAGCCCATCCCCACGAAGAGCGCCGCGAAGCCAGCGGCCGCCCGACCGACAAAGGCCAAGGCCGTCGCCGCCGCGGAGCTGCCTCGACGCAAGGTGAAGGTCGTCGTCCTCAACGGGAACGGCCGCCAGGGCGCGGCCGCGGCCGCCGCGTCGCGCGTCAGCCGCAAGGGGTACCGGATCGGGCTCGTTGCGAACGCGCCGAGCCACGACTACGCCACGTCGCTCGTCATGTACCGCCGGGGCTTCGAGGGGGAAGCCCAGCGGCTCGCGCGCGATCTGGGCGTCAAGGTGGTCGGCCCGCTGGACGGCGTCCGACCGAACCAGCTCCACGGCGCGCAGGCCGTCCTGATCCTCGGCGGCTAGCGCTCGCAGGCGCCGGCGTCGACGGCGTCGCGGGCAACGTCGAGCGGGCCTCCGGGAGCCCAGCGACTCGACCGCGGGTCGAGCGTGTACGAGTGGTTGAGCGCCGCGTAGGCCGCGCACAGGTCGTGCGTCGCGATCGCGTGGTAGAGGCCGAGGTCGTACCACGTGTCGGGGTTCTCGGGCTGCAGGCGGGTGGCCCTCTCGTACCAGGCGACGGCCGCCGCGCGGTCACCCGCGGCGTCCGCCGCCTGGGCGCGTGCCTGCAGCGGCCCGAGCGCGAGCGGGTCGAGGAGCCGCGCGCGGTCGGCGGCGTCCACGGCCTCGTCGAGACGGCCGGAGTCGATCGCCGCGAACGCCCGGTCGACCTGGCCCTGCGCGAGGCGGGGCAACGCGACCGCGAGCACGGCCGCCGCCCCCACCGCCGCGACCGCGACGAGACCCGGGAGGCCGGCTCGGGCCACCGCCCGGGGTCGGCCGAGCGCAGCGAGCGCCCCGAGCGCGACGAGCGCGGGCGCCGTCACGGCGACGAAGTCGAGGTCGTAGTCGACGACCGCATGGACGACGTACGCGAGGGGAAGACAGGCGAGCGCGGCAGCCGCGGGAGCCTCCTCGCCCGTCGCGAACCGCAGGCCGCGGCGCACGCCGACGACTGCGCCGATCGCAGCCGCAAGCCCGAGGCCGAGGCCGACGACGCCGAGGTCGGCGAGCAGCTGGAGCGGGACGCTGTGCGGCTCGGTCACCGGTCGTGCGCTCTCGCGGTAGCGCCGTCGGGCGAGTGCGAAGGTGCCCGCGCCGGAGCCGCCGACCGGCCGGTCTGCGGCGACGTCGAGCGCTTCGCCCCACCACTGGAGCCGGTTGTTCGCGCAGAGGTCGGTCAGCCGCCCGGGCTCGTTGACGCATTCCCCGCGGGAGAGCTGCGCATCGACCCATGACGCCGGGTTGCCAACCTTGGCGACAAAGCCGACGAGCCCGGCGACGAGCGCCAGCGCGCACACGCCGAGGAGCACGGCGCGGACCGCGCGGCCGTTGCTGTCGACGAGCCGTCGCACCGGCACACGCCACGCAGCGAACGCCACGGCGAGGGCCGCGACGAGCGTCACGGCGGCGAAGATGCGTCCGTCGGACACCCGATCGCTCCGGAGGGCACCGTCCTCGACGAGCGCGGGACGCGTGAACGCCCAGCCGGCGACGACGAGCGCCGGCACGCCGGCGAGCGCGAACCGGAGGGCGTCGGCCGGCTTGTCGTCGGAGAGCAGGAACCAGAGCACGAGCACCGCCAACGCGCCGACGACACCGGCGCGCGACTGGGTGAGCAACACGACGAGCACGGCGGCGAAGGCGACCAGGCAGCCCGCGACGCGGCCCGCGGTCCGTTGGCCCCGCGCGACGAAGAGCCCGAACGCGATCGTCGCGTCGGCGAGCAGCGCGAGCGCGTTCCAGTAGCCGACCGGCTCGCGAAGACGGGCGATCCGGTCGCCGTCGGGAAAGAGCGACGGGATCGCGACGCCGAGCAGCGCCCAGCCGACGGCGGCCGCCAGCACGACCGCCGCGAGGCAGGCCGTACGCCGCGCTCCCGCCCGCACGGCGCCGGCGAGCAGTCCCAGGGCGAGGAAGGCCGTGTACACGAGCCAGCGGGCGAGCCAGGCCCACGAGAGGTCGCCGGCGATCGACCAGGCGATCGACAGGCCCGCCCACAGCGCCAGTGCAGCCACGGCCGCGAAGGTCGTCTTCCCCGCACCGTCGAGACGGGGCAGCGGCAACGTCCCGCGGAGGCCGGCGGCGAGCCCGAGCGCAGCGCAGACGATCGCTGCGCTGCCCGCCGTCGCGAGGGTGTCGTCGCTCGAGCCCCCGCCGAAGAGGACGACCCAGGCGAGCAGGGCCCCGAGCGCCCCGAGAAGGACGGCCTCCGCGACGCGTCCGGGTCGCGGGACCGCGTCCATGACGCGGCGAGGCTACCATGGCCCGCGGGCGCCGCAGGAGCGTCGAGCGTTGCCGCGAACGGCGTCTTACACATCGTTTACCCTTCCCCCATCGCAGACCCACGGAGGGTGGGAAGACTCAACCCGCGCCACCCGTCCATCACTCGTGCCTGACGTCCTCTCCCGTCGCATCTCCTTCCTCGCAGCCCTGGCCGGGATCGCGGCGCTGACCGCGCTGTCGTTTGCGCCCGTCGCGAGCGCGAAGACGTGCGCGGAGCAGGTGATCGACGACTGGTACGGGAACGG
>DATBIQ010000097.1:0-5351 GCA_036556865.1 Gaiella sp. | reverse complement strand
TCCCCGAGCGGGCGAGACCCAGGACGAGGGCGCGGCGAGGGAGGTCGGAGGGCGTCATCATGGCGGCGTGCGGGTCGCGGCTCTCTTCGACGTCCACGGGAATCTTCCCGCGCTCGAGGCGGTGCTCGCGGAGCCCGACGTGATCGCCGCCGACCTCGTCCTCTGCGGCGGCGACACCGTCGCCGGGCCCTTCCCCGCCGAGTGCCTCGAGCTGCTCGACGCGCTCGGCGACCGGCTCGTCGAGGTGCACGGGAACGGCGAGCGGATGGTCGTCGCACGCGAGGGCGAGGACGCCGCCTGGTGTGCCGACCGGCTGAGCGAGGAGCAGCTCGAGCGGATCGCCGGGCTTCCCCCGGTCGCCGAGGTGGACGTCGCGGGGCTCGGCCGGGTGCTCCTCTGCCACGGGACGCCCCGGAGCGACACCGAGATCGTGACGCTCGTGACGCCGGACGAACGGCTGGCCGGGATCCTCGAGGGAGTCGAGGCCGACGTCGTGCTCGCCGGGCACACGCACTCGCAGATGGACCGGGCGGTCGGCGGGATCCGGTGGGTGAACGGCGGGAGCGTCGGGATGCCCTACGAGCACGAGCCCGGCGCGCGCTGGGCGCTCCTCGGGCCCGACGTCGCGCTGCGGCGCACAGAGTACGACCTCGAGGCGGCCGCCGAGTCGATCCGCGGAAGCGGCATGCCCGACGCGGACATGTACGCGGACGAGTACGTCCTCGCACGCCATTCGCCCGACGAGACGGCGCCGTACTTCGAGGGGCTCGTCGACGCCACGTAGGGGCGAGGCATGCCTCGCCCCTGCATTTGTAGGGGCCGGGCTTGCCCGGCCCGGACGGGCGCCTACGTCGCGAACTCGGAGAAGTACCGGTAGTAGAGGACGAACGCGCAGGCGCAGAGGATCGCGCCGACGATCCAGAAGCGCACCATGATGCGGGTCTCGGACCAGGCCTTCATCTCGAAGTGGTGGTGGAGCGGCGCCATGAGGAACACGCGCCGGCCCGTCCACTTGAAGGCGATCACCTGGATGATCACCGAGAGCGCCTCGATCACGAAGACGCCGCCGATCAGGATGAGCAGCGCCTCGGTCTTCGTCATGATCGCGAACGCCGCGAGCGCGCCCCCGAGGCCCATCGAGCCGGTGTCCCCCATGAAGACCTGCGCGGGGAAGGCGTTGTACCAGAGGAACCCGATCGAGGCCCCGATCAGGCTCGCACCGAGGATGGCGAGGTCGAGGTCCTCCGGGTCGGGCGAGCGGGCGCGCACCGAGACGAGGTAGGCGACCACGCCCATCGCCGTGTACGTGAAGATCGCGATCGTCGAGGTGCCGGCGGCGAGGCCGTCGAGGCCGTCCGTCAGGTTCACGCCGTTCGAGGCGCCCGCGATGATCACGAACAGGAGCCCGTACCAGGCCCAGCCGAGCGGCAGGTTCCAGTCCACGAGCGGCAGGTAGATGCTCGTCTTGAAGTCCGCGTCGTAGACGACGAGCGCGACGACGAGCGTGATCACCGCGAGGAGGAGGAGCTTCCAGCGGCCCGCGAGCCCGAGCGAGCGACGGTGCGTGAGCTTCGTCCAGTCGTCCACGAACCCGATCGCCGCGCAGCCGAGCGTGACGAAGAACGCGGTCAGCGCCGGCAGCGTCCGCTGCGTGAAGACGAGGAACGGGATCGACATCGCGATCATGATCAGGAGGCCGCCCATGGTCGGCGTGCCCTGCTTGGCCACGTGGCCCGCAGGGCCCTCCTCGCGGATCTGCTGGCCGAGCTCGTTCCGGCGCAGGAACTCGATGAACTTCGGCCCCGCCGCGATGGCGATGACCATGCCGATGATGCCCGAGAGGAGGACGCGTTCCACGGCGGCTTCGGGTCAGCGGGCCGCGGGCTCGACCGCGAGCGCGTCGGCGAGGATCTCGAGGCCCACCGACCGCGAGGCCTTGAGGAGGACGCAGTCGCCCGGCTCCAGGACGGCCTCCGTCTCGGCGATCGCCGCCTCGGCGTCGGGCACCCAGCGCGTCACCTCGACCCCGCCGGCGCCCTCGAGGTAGCCGCGGGCGAGCTGGCCGACCGCGACGAGCGCGGCGACGCCGGTGGCGGCGGCGGCGCGGCCGATCTCCTCGTGGTAGGCGGAAGCATCGGGTCCGAGCTCGGCCATGTCGCCGAGGACGGCGACCGTACGGCGTCCGTCGGCCCGGTCGCGCAGATGCTCGAGCGCGGCCTTCATCGAGAGCGGGTTCGCGTTGTAGGCGTCGTTGATGAGCAGCCCGCCGCCGGGAAGCGGCAGCTCTTCCCCCCGCCAGCGGGACAGCCGGATGTCGGGCGCCCCGGCGGCCGCGTCGGCGAGGGGGAGTCCCAGGGCGCCGTACGCGGCGAGCGCCGGGAGGAGGTTCTCGGCGTTGTGGCGCGAGGCGAACGGCAGCTCGAGCTCGACGCGCTCGCCGAAGGCGTCGACGGCCACGGACGAGCGGTCGCCGGCAGGCGCGTACGCGGCGAGCTCCACGTCGCCCCCGGGCCCGAAGCGCACGACTTCGACATCGGTGCGGTCGAGGTACGGCTCGAGCAGCGGATCTCCTGCGGGGACGACGGCCGTGCCGCCCGGCTCGAGCTCGCGGACGATCTCGGCCTTGGACTCCGCAACCCGCTCGACGGTTCCGAGGAGCTCGAGGTGCACGGGGCCGATCTTCGTGATCACGCCGACGTGCGGGCGGGCGATCGCGCAGAGCTCGGCGATCTGGCCCGTTCCCCGCATGCCCATCTCGAGGACGACGACCTCGGTGTCCGGCTCGATCCGCCCGAGCGTGAGCGGCAGGCCGACCTCGTTGTTCTGGCTGCCCTCCGCCGCGACGGTCCGGCGGTGCGGCCGGACGAGCGCCGCGAGGATGTCCTTCGTCGAGGTCTTCGCGATCGAGCCGGTGATGCCGACGACCCGCGCCCCGCTCCGGTCGCGCACGGCCCGGCCGATGGCCGCGAGCGCAGCGAACGCGTCGTCGGGGAGGAGCGCGGCTGCGGCGCCCGCCGCGAGCGCCTCGCCGGCGAACTCGCCGCCCCGCCCGACCGCGACGAACAGGTCGCCCGGCTCGACCGTGCGGGAGTCGACCGTGAGGCCGGTCGCCTCGGTCACGCCGTCCGCGCGGCGCAGCTCGCCCGGGGCGAGCGCGGCGACCTCGTCGAGGAGGAGGGGGATCACGCGGCGGCCCGCAGGCGGCGCAGCACGTCGCGAGCCTCCTCGCGGTCGTCGAACGGGATCGTGCGATCCGCGAAGGTCTGCCCCGGCTCGTGGCCCTTGCCGGCGATGACGACGACGTCGCCCTCGTCCGCGCGCTCGAGGGCGGACGCGATCGCGGCGGCCCGGTCGAGCTCGACCTCCGCGGTTCCGTCCGTGCCCGCGAGGATCTCGGCGGCGATCGCCTCGGGCTCCTCGCTGCGCGGGTTGTCGGACGTGACGATCACGGCGTCGGCGAGCTCGGTCGCGATCCCGCCCATGAGCGGACGCTTCTCCCGGTCGCGGTCCCCGCCGCACCCGAAGACGCAGATGAGGCGTCCGGTCGCGAGGGCACGAGCCTCGCCGAGGACGTTCGCGAGCGCCGCCGGCGTGTGGGCGTAGTCGACGAGCACGGCGAAGGGCTGCCCCTCGTCGACGGCCTCGAACCGTCCCGGGACGCCGGCCAGGTGCTCGACGCCGCGCGCGATCGCGTCGTCGCCCACGTCGAGCAGGCGCGCGAGCGCGGTCGCGGCGAGGACGTTCTCGGCGTTGAACCGGCCGCGCAGCCGGGTCTCGAGCTCGAGGTCGCCGAGCACGATGCGCGACCCGGTCGGCGCGATCTCGAGCGTCGTCGGCCGGAGCGCGGCGTCCTCGGCGTCGATCCCGAACGTGAGCGGCCGGTCGCCAAGCCCGGCGAGCTCGCCGGCGATACGCCGCCCGTAGGGGTCGTCGAGGTTGACGGCGGCCGGGGGCCGGTTCCCGTCCACGTCCGGCTCGACGAAGAGCCGGCGCTTGGCGTCGAAGTACGCGTCGAGCGTCCCGTGCAGGTCGAGGTGCTCGGGCGAGAGGTTCGTGAACGCGAGCGCGCGGAACCGGACCCCGACGAGGCGGCGGAGCTCGGAGCCGTGCGACGAGGCCTCCATCGCGACCGACCGGTCGCCGGCGTCGAGCATCTCGCGGAAGGTGCGCTGGAGGTCGACCGACTCGGGCGTCGTGTGCGTGACCGCGCGGCGCTCGCCCCCGATCCGGCTCTCGATCGTGCCGAGGAGCCCGGGGCTGCGTCCGGCCGCGGCGAGGATCGCGTAGAGGAGAAAGGCGGTCGTCGTCTTGCCGTTCGTGCCGGTCACCGCGCCGACCGCGAGCTCCCGGGTCGGCCTGCCGAAGAACGCGTCAGCCGCGAGCGCGAGCCCGGCGCGCGCGTCGGGGACGACGAGCTGCGGCACGTCGAGCTCGAGCTCGCGCTCGACGAGGAGCGCGACCGCCCCGCGCGCGATCGCATCCGGGGCGAAGTCGTGCCCGTCCGCTCGGAAGCCCGGGACGCACGCGAACAGGGCGCCCGGCACGACCGCCCGCGCGTCGTACGCGAGGTCGGTGACGTCGACGGGAGCGGCGTGCACGGTGCGGGCGGCCCGCACTGCCTCACTCAGACGCTGGAGCTCGATGGCGAGCGATTCTACCCGAGCGCCCTGTCGCCCCCGCCGGTCCCCTGCATGCGAAATCCCTGCAATCGGCGCACTTTTGACACGGTCCCGGCACAGACACGCGCGAGCCTCCGCGATAGAATCTTTGGTGGGCGGCGGCGGGGCCGGTTACACGTGCGCGTCTAATTCTCACTCTCACGCGTCTCGCTCCGTCGCGCACGCCGGGTCACGCCGGTCCTCCGTCGGGCGGCGCCGCGTCACGTCTCATGTCCGTCGGGCGGCGCCGAGAGCGCTCAGCCCGTGCCGAGCTCGGACGGGACGTCGGGCGGCACCTGGAAGTACTGGAGCGCGAACTCGGCGATCTCGCGGAAGGCCGGCGCGGCCGCGGTCCCGCCCCAGATCGTCCCGCGCGGCTCGTCCACCGTCACGAGCGCGACGAACCGCGGGTTCTTCGCCGGCGCGTACCCGACGAACGACGCCACGTACCGGCTCTCGGAGTACCCGCCGTGCACGGGGTCGGGCTTCGCCGCCGTGCCGGTCTTCCCCGCGACCCGGTAACCCGGGATGTGCGCCTCGACGCCCGAGCCTTCGTCCACGACGCCGCGCAGCATCGCGTTCAGCTGGGCCGCCGTCCGCGCGGAGAGCACGCGCCGCCGCTTCGGCCGCTGGACCTCACCGCCGACGATCCGCTCGACGAGGTGCGGCGACACCTCGACGCCGCCGTTCGCG
>DATBIQ010000096.1:0-3904 GCA_036556865.1 Gaiella sp. | reverse complement strand
CACATCGCGCGCGGCCTGCTGCACGACCCGCCCGTGATCTTCCTCGACGAGCCGACGATCGGCGTCGACCCGGTCGGCGCCCGCGAGCTGCGGCGCACGATCGCGGGCCTCCGCGAGGCCGGCAAGACCGTGCTCCTGACGACGCACTACATGTTCGAGGCGGACGCGCTCTGCGATCGCATCGCGGTCGTCGCGAAGGGCCGAATCGTCGCGGAGGGAACGCCGCGCGACCTCAAGGAGCGGGTCTCGGACGGCGTCGTCGTCGAGATCGAGGTCTACGGGATCGAGGACGGGAAGGTCGAGGAGCTCCGCTCGATCGGGGGCGTCACGTCGGTCGCCGTGGAGGACCGTGACCAGGCGCAGGTCGTCGTCGTGCAGTCCGACCCAGGGCACGAGCCGACGCACGAGGTGCTCGCCCGTCTCGACGGCGTCGCTCTCGGCCGCGTGACGACGCGCGAGCCGACGCTCGAGGACGCCTACGTGGCGCTCGTCACCGAGCAGCCCGTCGCGGTCGATGGTTGAGTCGCCGCGGATCGCGCGCACGCTCGCCGTCGGCTTCGGGCTCCACCTCAAGATGATGACCCGCTCGTCGTTCGACGGCCTGCTAGGCGTGCTGTGGCCGCTGTTCTTCGCGACGGTCGCCTTCCTGATGTTCCGCGCGGGCGCGGGTGGCGAGTCGCTCGTCTTCGCGTCGTTCGGCGCGGCGGTGATGGGCATCTGGTCGTCGACGAGCACGTCGGCCGGCTCGGCCATGCAGCGCGAGCGGTGGCACGGGACGCTCGAGCTGCTCGTCACCGCGCCGGTGCACTTCGCCGTCATCCTCCTGCCCGTGACGATCGCAATGGCGGCGATGGGGCTCTACAGCATGACCGCGACGCTGCTGATCAGCCGCTTCGTCTTCGGCGTCGAGCTCCCCTTCGAGGAGCCGCTCTCGTTCGCGGTCGCGCTCGTCGCGACCGTCGTCTCGATCGGGGCGATGGGCTTTCTGCTCGCCGTCTCGTTCGTCCGCTATCGGACGGCCTGGGCGCTCGGCAACCTGCTCGAGTACCCGGTCTGGCTGATCGCCGGCTTCCTCGTCCCGCTGACGATCCTGCCCGGGTGGGTGCGGCCGTTCTCGTGGGTGCTCGCCCCCACCTGGGGCGTCGACGCGATCCGCGAGGCCGCGACCGGCGGTGGGCCGTGGCCCGAGATCGCCCTCGCGCTCGGCCTCGGCGCGGTCTACCTCGCGATCGGCGTGGCGGTGCTCGAGACGGTGCTCACCGGCGCGCGTCGGTCGGGCACGGTCGCGCTCGCGTGACGTCGCTGCGGATCTTCTTCGTGGGCGGCCTGATCAGCTTCCGCGCGCTGTTCTCGTTCCTGCGCCCCGAGATCTACGTCCCGTCGATGCTCGTCGCACCGATCTTCCAGATTCTCCTCTTCGTCTACATCGGACGCTCCGCCGGGCTCGAGTCGGACGAGTTCTTCGTCATCGGCAACGCCGTGCAGTACGCCGCGATCCCGTGCATCTTCGCAATGACCTTCACGATCGGCGGCGAGCGCTTCCAGAAGACGCTGGGCTACATCCTCGTCACGCCGGCCCCGCGCCTGCCGCTCTTCCTGGGCCGGGCACTGCCCGTGATCGTCAACGGCTTCTTCGTCGCCGCGTTCGCGCTCGTCGTGGGCGGGCTGATCGTCGGCATCCACGTCCCGCCCTCGTCGGTTGCGCCCCTCGCGCTCGCGACCGCGATCTGCGCCTTCTCGTGCACCGGCCTCGGCCTCGTCGGTGCGGCGTTCGGGCTCTTGATGCGTGAGCAGGCGGTGCTCGCGAACGTCATGTTCGGCTTCCTCCTCATCTTCACCGGCGCGAACGTCCCGGTCTCCGCGCTCCCGGGCTGGATGCAGTCCGTGTCGAACGTCCTCCCGTTCACGCACGGGATCGAAGCGGCGAGAGAGCTCGCGGACGGCGCGCCGCTCGCGGACGTCGCCGACCTCCTCGGCGCGGAGGTCGCGATCGGCGTCGTCTTCGGCACGCTCGGCTACCTCTTCATCCGCAGCGCGGAGCGGCTGAGCCTTCGCCACGCGACGCTCGACCGCGCCTGAGCTCCGAGGGCTTACAGAGGGCTTACGTCCGTGCATCGGTTCGCTAACGCGGCTCTGTGACGATCGGTCGGTGAGAGCTCTCGTGGGGATCGTCGCCCTCTGCGCCGCGGCGCTCGCCTTCGCCTCGTCCGCCCTTGCCGCCGACCGCGTCGTCGAACGCGGCGTCGTCCAGTCCGTCGGGCCCTCGGCCGTCGTCCTGCGGGCGCTCGACGGCACCGACGTCACGGTTCCGGTCGGCCCCGGCACGCGTGTGCGCCTGAACGGCAGGGCGGCCGCCCTCGCCGCCGTCTCGCCGGGCCTCGTCGCCGAGGCGGTCCGCGTCGGCTCCGGGACCGCGGTCGTGCTCCGCGCGTTCGGACGAGCCTCGGGGCGCGTCGAGAGCGGCCGGCTCGTGCGGGTCCTGCCCCGTGCGCTCGTCCTGCGGCGTGGGCCCGGTGACACCGTTCGCGTGCGCATCTCGGCGCGCACGGTCGTCTGGCGCGGGAGCCGGACCGCCGATGCGGGGGTGCTTCGTCGGGGCTTGCAGGTGACGGTGGTGCTCTCGCCCGCCGGGGCCGCGCGCGTCGTCCTCGTCCGAGCGGGTGGTCGCCACGGCACGTGAGGGAACGATCGTGGTCGTGGAGGACGAGGAGGACATCGCCTCCCTCGTCCGCGCGTACCTCGAGCGCGACGGCTTCCGCGTCGTGTGGGCGACGCGCGGCACCGAGGGGCTGCAGGCGCTCGAGTGCCACGACGCGCGGCTCGCGATCCTCGACCTGCAGCTTCCCGACACGGACGGCTTCGAGGTCTGCCGCGCGATCCGGTCGTGCTCGCGTGTCCCGATCGTGATGCTCACCGCGCGCGACGAGGAGGTCGACCGCGTCACCGGCCTCGAGCTCGGCGCCGACGACTACGTGACGAAGCCGTTCTCGCCCCGCGAGCTCGTCGCGCGCGTCCACGCGGTCTTGCGGCGGGCCGAGCCCGACGCCGGGGACGACCAGCTCGTCGCGGGCGACGTGGTGCTCGACCGGCGACGGCGGTCGGTCGCGGTCGCAGGTGCGGACGTCGAGCTGACGGCACGCGAGTTCGACCTCCTCTGGCATCTCGCCGAGCGGCCCGGCGTCGTCTTCGGCCGCGAACGGCTCCTCGATCGCGTCTGGGGGCTCACCTTCCCGGGTGGCACGCGCACCGTCGACGTCCACGTCGGCCAGCTTCGCCGCAAGCTCGACCGGCCCGATCTGATCCGCACCGTGCGTGGCTCGGGGTACAAGCTGGTGGCGCCGTGAGCCTGCGCTCGCGCCTCTTCCTCGGCATCGCCGGGACGGTGCTCGTCTCGCTCGTCGTCACCGTCGTCGCCGGCGCGCTGCTCACGCGGAGGTCGCTCGAGCAGGCGGGCATCCACGCGCTCGAGCGCCAGGCCGAGCTGATCGCGGCCCAGCGCCGTGACGACCCCGCGCTCGGCACGCGGGAGCTCGGGGAGTTCCTCGCGACCGACGAGCAGCGCCTCGCGATCGTGACGCCGGCGCAGGCGGAGCTCCTGCTGCCGGAGTCGGGCGCCGCGCACCTACGCTCGCGCGGAACGGCGAGCGGCAGCGTCGACGTCCGCGGGACGCGCTTCCTCTACGCCGCCCGCCGGAACGCCGCCGAGGCGATCGTGCTCCTCCGCCCCGCGTCCCGGCAGGCCGCGGACTGGACGCCCTTCGCGCTCGGGCTCGGGCTCGCCGGGCTCGTCGGGGCCGTGCTCGCGGCAGGGGTCGCTCTGCTCCTCGCCCGCGCGGTCGCGCGACCGGTCGCCCGCGTCTCCGACGCGAGCCGGGCGCTCGCAGCCGGCGGCACGCCCGAGCGC
>DATBIQ010000095.1:0-30118 GCA_036556865.1 Gaiella sp. | reverse complement strand
TGACACGAGCCGGTCTCTGAGACAGACGTGGGCCACTCAGAGGTAGCCGAGCGGGTCGACGGCCGAACCGTTCACGCGCACCTCGAAGTGCACGTGCGGGCCGGTGGAGTTGCCCGTGTTGCCTGAATAGGACACGACCTCCCCCGCCGCCACCGACTGGCCGACGCCGACTCCGAGCGACGAGTTGTGCGCATAGGCAGTCGAGAGCCCGTTGCCGTGGTCGACGACGACGAGGTTTCCATAGCCGCCCAACCACCCCGCGTAGATGACCGTGCCCGCGGCCGCAGCCCGCACGGGAGTCCCCTCGGCAACGGCGATGTCGATTCCCTCGTGCATCCGCCCCCAGCGGATCCCGAACCCACTCGTCACAGGCCCCGAGACGGGCCAGGCGACCGCGCCGCTCCCCGAGCGCACGACGACCGTCGCGGTGGACGCCTGCTGCTGCGCCTGCCGAATCCGCTCCGCGAGCGCGGCGCTCTGCTCCTCGAGGGCGTCGATCTCCTCGAGTGTGGACTCCCGATCCTCGCGGATCGACGCGAGCGTCGTCGTCTTCTCCCTCCGGGCCGCTACCAGGGCGTCCCGGCTCGCGACGAGCCGCGAGACGACGCCCTGCTGCTCGGCCGTCGCCGACGCGACGGCCGCCTCGACGTGCGCCGCCTCGACGCGGGCGGCCCTCGTTCGGCGTCGCGCGTCGGCGACGCCGTCTCGGCTGGCCTTGACCCGGGCCGCGATCCGCTCGTCCTGCTGTCCGATCCGGTCGAGGAGATCGAGGTTGTCGATCAGGTCGGCGAAGCTCGCCGTCCCGAGCACGAACGCCAGCGCGTCCGGGCCGTCGGTCATGTAGAGCTCGCGCACCCGTCGCTCGAGCCGGCTCAGCGCCACGCGGTACTCGCCGCGCAGCCGCTCGAGCCGATCGGTCTGACGTGCGATCGTGCCGTCGAGCGTCGTCAGGCGTGCCCTCGCTCCCGCGAGCTGCCCCTGGAGGACCGAGAGCCGCGCCTGCTGCGCCCGGACGCCCGCCTCGAGCTCGCGCACCTGGCCGGCGACCGCGCTCAGCTGCTCGGTGAGAACGCCTGCCTTACGGTCCGCGGCCGAGGCGCGGCCGCGCAACGTGTCGATGCGGCCGTCGATGCGCGCCTTGTCGGTGCCCGGATCACCCGCCGCCGTCCCGGCGACGAGAAGCAGGCAGACGACCAGAACGCCCGCTGCGGCCGGACCGAGCCCGGCTCGACGACCCATCACGCGCTCTTCGCGCCCTCCGTCCGAGTCCCTTCCCGGTTCATCGCGCGGACGCGATCCAGCTCGCGCAACGCCTCCGCCGCGTCGCGTCGCAGGATCCCGACCACCGCGCGGTAGTCCTCGTCGGAGATACGTCCGGCGCGGTGGTCGGCCTCGAGCTCCTTGAGCGCGGCGAGCGCACGGTCCCGCGCCTCCTCCGCCTCGAGCCGCTCGCGCTCCGCCGCGTCGAGCTCGTGGAGCGCGTCCGACTCCGGCGTCGGCTCGCGGAGGAAGGGGAGCGCGACCACGACGACGCCCGCCACCGCCAGCGCCGCGCCGAGCACGAGCCAGAGGCTCACGTCGTCGCGCTGCGCTCCCGGCGCTCGCCGGCGGTGGCGTACCGCGTGGCGAGGCGCCGTTCCTCCCGAGCGTCGGGCCAGAGCGTGATCAGCGAGCCGAGCACGAAGACGAGACCTGCGAGCCAGATGAGGTTGACGAGCGGCTTCACGAAGATGCGGAAGAAGACCGTGCCGTCGTCGTTCACCTGCTCGGCGATCACGAACAGGTCCTCGCCGGTCAGCTTGTCGGAGCGGATGCCGACCTCGTTCGAGACCTGCTGCTCGACGCTGTAGGCGTTCTTTCCCGCCTTGATCGTGCCGAGCGAGTCCCCGCCGCGCCGCACGTCGAGCACCGCCCGGATCTCGGTGGCGTTGGCCGCGTCCTTCTCGGTGAGATCGCGATACGTGAGCGTGTAGCCGCCGACGGCGAGCGACTCGCCGCGCGCGAGCTTCCCCTCGACGACCGAGTCGTATGCGCTGGAGCCGGCAATCCCGATCGCGAGCAGGACGACCGACGCGTGGACGACGTAGCCGCCGTAGCGGCGGCGGTTGCGCCCGACGAGGCGGCTGAACGCCGCCGGGACGCTCTCGCCCGTCAGCGCCCGGCGGGCGGCCGTGCCGCGGCCGAACTCGAGCGCGATCGTCGCGAGGACGAACGCCGAGAACGTGTACGCGATCAGGCCGGGGATCGAGGAGCCCGCGCCGAAGGCGATCAGCGCCACACCGGTCGCGAGCGCGACGGCGGCCGGCCACGCGAAGACCCGCACGAGCCCGCGTAGCGACGCGCGACGCCACGCGACGAGCGGCCCGATGCCCATGAGCAGGAGCAGCGGCAGGCCGAAGATCCGCAGGAAGAAGTCGTAGTACGGCCGGCCGACGACCACGGCCTCGCCCCGCACCGCCTCCGAGACGATCGGCCACGCCGTCCCCCAGAGGATCGTCAGGCAGAGCGCCACGAGGAGCAGGTTGTTGTAGAGGAACGTCGCCTCGCGCGAGACGAGCGACTCGAGCCGGGCGGTCGTGCGGAGCTGCGGGAGCCGCAGCCAGATCATCGTCACCGAGAAGACGACGGCGACGACGATGAAGCCGAGGAACCACGGGCCAATCGCGCTCTGCGTGAACGAGTGAATCGAGCTGACGACGCCGGAGCGGGTCAGGAAGGTGCCGAACAGCGAGAGGCAGAACGCGAGGCTCACGAGCGTCACGTTCCAGACCCGCAGCATTCCCCGCTTCTCCTGGATCATCACCGAGTGCAGGTATGCCGTCGCCGCGAGCCACGGCATCAGCGCCGCGTTCTCGACGGGATCCCACGCGTAGTAGCCGCCCCAGCCGACCTCCTGGTAGGCCCAGTGCGCGCCGAGCAGCTGGCCGACGCCGAGCGCAGTCCAGGCGACGATCGTCCACCGGCGGGTCGCGACGATCCAGCGCTCGTCCGTCCGCCCGGCGAGCAACGCCCCCATCGCGAACGCGAACGGCACCGCGAGACCGACGTAGCCGAGGTAGAGCAGCACCGGGTGCGCCACCATGTAGGGGTTCTGGAGGCTCGGGTTGAGCCCGTTGCCGTCGGCGGGAGCGGGCACGGTGTCGAAGGGGCTCGAGACCGCGACGAGGAGCCAGCTGAAGCCGACGGCGATCCCGCCGAGGACGGGCGTGACCCAGACGACGAGGTCGCGGGCGCGCCGACGCGCGAACCAGACGGCGAGCGCCGCATACCCGGTGAGCACGAGCAGCCAGAGGAGGAGCGACCCTTCCTGCCCGCCCCAGAACGCGGACAGCTTGTACGCGAACGGCAGCGCGCGGCTCGAATGGCCCGCGACGTAGGCGAGCGAGAAGTCGTCACGGAGGAAGCCGGCGACGAGCACGGCGGCGGCGACGAGCGTGGAGAAGAACGAGGCGATCAGCGCGTTCCGGGCCGACAGCGCCAGCCGTCGCCGGCCGAGCGCCGCGGCCGCAGCCCCGGCCACGAGCGCGTAGACGGAGAGCCCGAGAGTGATGACGAGCGCGGCGCGACCGAGCTCGGCCATGGCTCAGGACTTCGCGGCCTGGTACTTCGACGGGCACTTCGTGATCATCGAGCCCGGCTTCGTCACGAAGGTGCCGTCGGCGCGCTGCGTCCCGGTCACGACGACGTCGCGACCCACGCGGAAGAGGTCGGGCACGGAGCCCTTGTAGACGACGGTGACGCGCTGCTTGTCCGCTCCTGTGATGTCCTCGAGCACGAATCGCAGCCCGGCGCCGTGCGCATCGCCCGTCGGCGTCCCGACGACGCGGCCCGCGAGCGACACCTCGCCTGTCTTCGACGCGAGCTCGCTCGGCGAGACCGACGGTGTTCCGCCACCCGCGAGGGACGTGTAGAGCAGGAAGACCGCGAGCACCGCCGCGACGGACAGCGCGACGACGAGCCTGGCAGGCGACGAGGACCGTGCCATGGGAGACAGTCTAGAGACGGCCGGACACGGCCGGACGGGTCAGCGGCGCCGCTCTACGCGGCCTCGGCCGCGTCGCGCTCGCGGCGCCGAGGCACCTCGTACCCGTGGTCGAGGCAGAGCGCACCGGGGGCGTCCTCGGTCAGCGCGTCGCAGTACCCCTTCCCGTATGCCGCCCGCATGAACGCCGAGACGACCTCGAGGTTCCACTCGGCGATGTCGGCCGCCTCGCGCCAGAGGTCGGTCAGGCGAAGGTCGATGTCGAGCTCGAGCAGGTCGATGCGTGTGGGCTGAGCCATGTCGCGAGGGTACGGGACCCGTCGGACGACACACCTGGTTTGCAGGGGAATAGAGTCGCGAGATGGGGAGAATCAGAGTCGGGCCGGCGCGCATCCCGGACCGGGAGACCCCCGAGCGCGCGATCGAGCTCGTCCTCGAGCGGGGCTACGACGCGTGCGAGGTCGACTTCGAGTCGGGCTTCTGGATGGACTACCCGTGGGCCGAGCAGCTCGGCGAGCTCGCCCGCGAGCACGACGTCGCGCTCTCCGTGCACGCGCCGCTCTTCGCGTGGGTCGGCCACCTGGAGGCGACTGGCCGCAAGTGGTCGTCGGCGCTCGGTGGGCTCGACCGGAGCGCGGGGATCGCCGCCGCGTGCGGCGCCGAGGTCGTCGTCTTCCACCCCGGGTTCCTGCTCGGACGCAGCCGCGAAGACGCGATCGACGCGGTCGTCGAGCAGCTCGCCGTCGTCCGCGAGCGGCTCGAGGGGAAGGGCCGCGCGGTGCCGTTCGGGATCGAGGTGATGGGCCGCGTGCGCGAGCTGGGCTCGCTCGAGGACTGTGTCGAGATCAGCCGCCGCGCCGGCTGGGTGCGGCCGGTCGTCGACTTCGCGCACATGCACGCGACGAGCGACGGCGCGTTCGTCGAGCCGGAGCCGTTCCGCGAGGCGCTCGAGCTCGCCGACGCCGTCCTGCCGGCCGGCGCTCCGTTCCACGTCCACTTCTCCGACATCGCCTTCGCCAACCGCAACGAGACGAAGCACCTGCCCTACGGCGAGGGCACGCTGCGCGCCGACCCCCTCCGCGTCGCACTGGACGGCTTCGATCGCCCGGCCACGGTGATCTCGGAGTCGCCGGACGAGCGCTCGAGCCAGGCGATCCGCGCCGCACTTCTCGACTGAATGCTCAGATGATGGGCGCCGCGCTCTCGGGCTCGAGGAGCGCGGCGAGCCGCTCCTCCACGACCGCCGCCTCGCCGTCGCGGCCCCTGTCGCGGAGAAACCGCGCGTAGGCCGCGAGCGGCTCCGGCTCGGAGTTCCGGTAATCGGTTGCGGCGAGCGAGTCGATCGCGTCGCGGAGCAGGAGCTCCGCCTCGTCGTCCCGCCCCTGGGCGGCGCGGACGAGCCCGAGCACCATGCGCACGTTCGCCCGGGACATGGTGTCCTGCATTCCGACCGTCTCCACCGCCGAGAGTGCCCAGCGCTCGGCCTCCTCGACGTGGCCCTTCGCGAGGACGAGCTCCGCGAGCGTCCTCTGCGCCTCGATCACCTTCGCGCGCTCCTGCAGTGCGAGGAGCGACCGCACCGCCTCGCGGACCAGCTGCTCGGCGCGGTCGGGGTCGCCGCCCTGCCACACCGCGAGTCCCTGGAGCTGTTGGGTTCGGCCCGCGTCGGAGGCGGCGCCGATCTCGTCGAACAGATCGCGCGCCGCGTGGAACTCCCGTTCCGCGTCCTCGAAGCGATTCCGCCGCAGGTGGATCGAGCCTCGGACCCGAGCGACCCAGGCCTTCGCGGAGAGGCTGCCGCTCGACTCGGCCAGCGCCGCCGCGGCGTTCAGCACCACGTCGGCCCGCGCGAGCTCGAGCCGGGCGACATGTGCAGCCGCGAGCTCACCCAGCGCGAGACTCTCGAGGTCGGGCCGGTTCGCCTCGCGCGCGATCTCGAGCGCCTCGCCCGTGTACCGCTCGACGCTCTCGAGATCGCCCTCCCACCAGCCGATGGTCGCGAGGAGCGTCAGCGCCTCGGAGCGCGCGTCGCCGGGGGCCCCGGAGAGGAGCTCGAGCGCCTGGAGACCGAGCGTCCGTCCCTGCTCGACGTCGGCGTGGCGGTTGAGCACGATCTCGGCGAGCTGGGTCAGCGCCAGACCTTCGATCGTGCGGTCGTCGGCCGACTGGGCGAGCGTGCGCACCTCCTCCATCTCGTCGGCGGCGGCGGGAAGCTCCCAGAGCCGCCACGCGGCGCGGGCGGCGTGGAATCGGCGCGCGAGGCTCGGCTCGAGCTCGATCGCGCGGAGCAGCAGCCGACGCGCGGTGCGGTTGGCCTCGCGCGCGAGCGCCCGGCAGCCGGCGCGCTCGAGCACGTCCGCCGCCTCGGCGCGCAGGTCGGCGGGGATCTGCCCCTCGAGCTCGGCGAGGAGCGAGGCCGCACGGTCGAGGTGGAACGCCTGCGCCTCCACGAGCTCGTCCGCGGACCGCGAGCGCAGCCACGCGGCGGACGCGCGATGGAGCCGTGCGCGCTCGCCCTTCGCGAGCCCGCCATAGGCGACGTCGCGGATCAGGATGTGGCGGAACCGGAACGCCGCCTCGCCGGGGATCGTCGAGAGCGGCTCGCGCGTGAGCAGCTCACGGTCGACGAGGTCGTCGAGCGCCGCGTCCACGTCGAGGTGCGGGTCGAGCTCGGCCACGGCGCCGCGCCAGAAGACGCGTCCGACGAGGGCGCCGTGCCGAACGACCGAGCGCGAGTCGCGCGGCAAACGGTCGATGCGCGACGCGATCAGCGCCTGCACCGTGTCGGGGATCCGCACGGCTCCGCCGTCGCGCTGCTCGGCCAGCATCCGGACCGTCTCCTCCACGAAGAGCGGGTTGCCCTCCGTCTTCTCGAGCAGGGCGCTCCGCACGGCGCCGGGCAGGGATGCCCCCTCGACGAGCGCGTCGACGAGCTGCGCGGCCTCGTCGTCCGCGAGCGGAGCGAGGTCGATCGAGATCGAGCGGCGCCGGCCTCCGCCCCAGCTCGGACGCGTCTCGAGGAGCTCCGGCCGTGCGAGGCAGACGATGAGGACCGGGGCGTCGTCGATGCGGTCCGCGAGATGCCCGACGAGGTCGAGCAGCGGCTCCTCGGCCCAGTGCAGGTCCTCGAACCCGAGGACGACCGGTTGTGCCTCGGCCAGGCTGACGGCCCACTCGTGCGCGGCCCAGGCGATCTCCTGCCCGCGCCGCGTCCCGGACACCGTGTCCAGCACCCCCGCCGCGAGGCCGAGGAGGTCGGCGACCGCGTCGCTCGAGCACGCTTCGCGGAGCTTCTCGAACGCCTCCTCCGGCGAGTCGTCGGGCGAGATCCCGGCCGCGGCCTGGACCATCTCCGCGAGCGGCCGGTACGCGAGACCCTCCCCGAACGGAAGCGAGCGTCCCGTGAGGACGGTCGTGCGCTCGAGGCCGGCGAAGAACTCGCGCGCGAGCCTGCTCTTGCCCATCCCGGGGTCGCCGAAGATCGTGACGAGCTGCGCGCGGCGGTCGCGCACGGCGCGCGCATACGCGTTCTCGAGGAGCTCGAGCTCCTCCTCGCGCCCGACGTAGGGCGCGACGACGTTGAGCGGTCGCCCCATCGGGCGCTCGGTGCAGACGACGCGCCGCACTTCCAGGCCCTCGCGAAGCCCCTTGAGCCGCTCGCCGTCGCGGACCTCCGTGACCACGCGGTCGGAGGTCAGCCCGTGGGCGGTCGGGCCGATCAGGATCTCGCCGGGTGCCGCGGTCTGCTGGAGCCGCGCGGCGACGTTGATCGCCTCGCCCGTTGCGAACGTCGAGTCGCCGTCCTCGACCACCAGCTCGCCGGCCTCGATGCCGATCCGCACGGGGAGGTCGCCGTCGCCGTTCTCGACGATCGCAAGGGCGGCGCGGACGGCCCGCTCGGCGTCGTCCTCGTGCGCCGTCGGAACGCCGAAGACGGCAAGCACGGCGTCGCCGGCGAACTTCTCGACCGTGCCGCCGTACGCGTCGATCTGCGCCTTGACGCCCTCGAAGAAGCCCGTCACGCGCCGCCGCGCGACCTCGGGGTCGCTCGACGAGACAAGTGCGGTGGAGTCGACGAGATCGACGAACAGCGCCGTCGCGAGCTTGCGCTCCATGCCTCGAAGTCTAGGTTCGGGGTCGGCCCCTGCGCGGGCGGTTTTCCGCACCGCGGATGGTGTCCGACCTTGAGTCGGACACCCGGCGACTACCATCCGCCGCGTGCTCGACCCGAAGGTCTTCAAGGCGTACGACGTCCGCGGGATCCACCCGGCCGAGCTCGACGAGGACGGCGCGTACCGCATCGGGCGCGCCTACGTCGAGCACTTCGGCCCGGACACGATCGCGGTCGGCCGCGACATGCGGCTGAGCTCGCCGTCGATGGCTGCCGCGGTCCTCGACGGAGCGGCCGACGGCGGCGCGGACGTCCTCGACCTCGGACTGGTGGGCACGGAGATGCTCTACTACGCCGTCGGCGAGCTCGGCCTCGACGGCGGCATCGTCGTCACCGCGTCGCACAACCCGAAGGAGTACACGGGCATGAAGATCGTCCGCGGCGGGGCGCTCCCCGTCGGCGGCGACTCCGGGCTCGAGGACGTCCGTCGCGTCGCCGAGGCCGGGTTCGGCGAGAGCAACCGGCGTGGCGAGATCCGTCCCGAGGACGTCTGGGCGGGCTTCGTCGAGAAGGTCCTGTCGTTCGTCGACCGGGACGCGATCCGCCCCCTTCGCATCGTGGTCGACGCCGCGAACGGGATGGCGGGAACGATGCTCCCTCCCGTCCTGGAGCGCCTGCCGCAGCTCGACGTCGTCCGGTGCTACTTCGAGCCGGACGGCTCGTTCCCGAATCACGAGCCCAACCCGCTGCTGCCCGAGAACCGCGAGTTCATCGTCGAGCGGACGCGTACGGAGGGCGCCGACCTCGGCGTTGCGTACGACGGCGACGCCGACCGCTGCTTCTTCGTCGACGACACGGGCGAGTTCGTCCCGGGCGACTTCGTGACGGCGCTGCTCGCCAGGGCGATGCTGCAGAAGGAGCCGGGCGCGAAGGTGATCTACGACGTCCGCGCGAGCTGGGCGGTGCCGCGGGCGATCGAGGACGCGGGCGGGGTCGCGCTCGTGAACCGTGTCGGGCACGCGTTCATCAAGGAGCGCATGCGCGAGGTCGACGCGCTCTTCGCGGGGGAGGTGTCGGCGCACTACTACTTCCGCGACTTCTCGCAGGCCGACACGGGCGTCGTGCCGTTCCTCGTGATGCTCGAGCTGCTGTCACGTGCCGGGCAGCCGCTCTCGGAGCTCCTGGCCGCGTACCGCTCGCAGTACTTCCTGACCGGCGAGATCAACACCCCCGTCGCGGACGTCGCGCTCAAGCTGCGCGAGCTCGAGGAGCGCTATGCGGCGGCGGGCGGCCGGATCTCGCACCTCGACGGCGTCTCGGTCGACTTCGACGACTGGCACTTCAACGTCCGGCCCTCCAACACCGAGCCGCTCCTCCGGCTCAACCTCGAGGCGCTGGACGAGAGGACGATGGAGCTGCGCCGCGACGAGGTGCTCGAGCTGATTCGCAGCTGACCTTCGAGAGCAAAGGACGACCATGCCGACACTCCTCCAGTTCGACTTTCCCATGAAGGGGCCGTGGGGCGACGACCTCGCCGAGGCGTTCCGCGACCTGGCGGCGATCATCGAGCGCTCACCGGGCCTCCGCTGGAAGATCTGGACCGAGAACGAGGAGGAGGGCCTCGGCGGCGGCATCTACCTGTTCGAGGACGACGAGACCGCGCTCGCCTACCTCGAGGAGCACACCGCGCGCCTGGAGGGATTCGGCGTGACGGACATCCGCGCGAAGTTGCTCCACGTGAACGAGCCGCTCACCGAGCTCACGCACGGCCCCGTCTGAGGTGGCGACGGCGCCCGAGCTCGGCCGTGTCACCGACCGCCGGCCGCCGTTCAAGTACTCGGCGCTGACGCGGGTGTGGTTCTCGGACACGGACGCGCAGGGCGTCGTCTACTACGGTCGCTACCTGCCGTACTTCGACCACGCGCGGACCGAGTACCACCGCCACCTGGGCAGCCTCGGGATGCACGGCATCCCGGGTGCCGAGTTCGTGATGCGCGCCTCGAGCGTCGAGTACCACGCGCCCGCCCGCTTCGACGACCTGCTCGAGTGCTTCATGCGCATCAGCCGGCTCGGCCGCACCAGCGTCACCTACGAGAGCGTCGCCCTTCGTCTCCCGGACGACGCGCTGATGGTGACGGCGACCCAGACGCTCGTCCTCGTCGACGTCGGCACGCGCCGCCCCGTGCCGCTTCCCGAGGGGGCGCGAGAGCCGATTCGCGCCTTCGAGGGCGCCGACCTCGTCGAGTGAGCTATCCGCCCGGGCCCGTCCGGCCGACGGCGTAGAGGCGCCACTCGCCGGGCACGCCCTCGAGCGCGGCCGCGCCGCGGTCCTCGAACTCGAGCCCGGAGCCGGCGACGAGGTCGCGCACGGTGCCCGAGACGAGGATCTCACCCGCAGCGGCCCGCGTCGCGACGCGGGCCCCGATGTTGACCGCGATCCCGGCGATCTTTCCGTCGAGCACCTCGACCTCTCCGGTGTGCACGCCGGCGCGCACCTCGAGGCCGAGCGGCCGGACTCCCTCGACGACCGCCTCGGCGCAGCGGATCGCCCGAGCCGGGCCGTCGAACGTCGCGAAGAACCCATCGCCCGCGGTATCCACCTCGTGGCCGGAAAAGCGGGTGAGTTCGCGACGCACCGCAGAGTTGTGCTGTGCGAGGAGGTCACGCCACCTTCTGTCGCCGAGCTGCGACGCGCGTGCGGTCGAGCCGACGAGGTCGGTGAACAGGACCGTGACGAGGCGGCGGTCGGGCGTACCCGCCTCGCGGCGTCCCGTGAGGAACTCGCGGATCTCGCCGATCGCGACGTCCGGCTCGAACCACGGCACATGGTCCTCGCCCGCAAGCTCGACGTAGCGAGCGCCGGGGATCGTTCGCGCCAGGAAGCGGGCGTTCTCCACGTCGCAGACCCTGTCGCCGGCCGCGTGGAGGACGAGCGTCGGGACGTTGATCGTCACGGCGACCTCGCGGACGTCGATCTCGAACGCCATCCGCATGAACGCTTCCGCGGCGGCGGGCGTCGCGGCATGCACCTGCTTCCGCGCCCACCACGCGCGGAGATGCTCCTGGCCCGCGACGCTCGGGGCGATCACGTCGATCGCGAGCCCCTTGCCCCACCGCTCCGGGATCGTGCGCATCGCCTCCTCGAATGCCTCCTCGGTGGCGTCGCCGTACGGCCAGCTCTCGTCCGTCCGCTCGCGCACCTCGGCGCCCTGGAGGATCAGGCCGATCGTGCGCTCCGGATACGCGGCGGCGAAGAGCATGGCGAGCGGGCCGCCCTCGGACTCACCCATGATCGCGGCCTGCTCGCTGCCGGCGGCGTCCATGATCGCCCTGATGTCGTCCATCCGCTCCTCGAGGGTCGTGGCCCCCGGCACGCGGTCCGACATGCCCATGCCGCGCTTGTCGAAGAGAATCAGCCGCGTGAACTCGCCGAGGCGCTCGCAGTAACGGCGGAACGCGGGTCCCTCCCATCCGATCTCGAGATGCGTGAGAGCGCCCTGCGCGTACACGAGGTCCACCGGCCCGCCACCGACGACGCGGTATGCGATGTCGACCTCCCCGCTTCTGGCGAAGCGCACTCCGGACACGAGACGGAGCGTCGCCCGTGCGAGAACCGCGGTCAAGTCGCCCCGCCGCAGGGTCCTCGCACGGATGACGGTAGGCCGGCGCGCCCGCCCGGACGAGCCCGGGCGGGCGCGGCGCGGCTTCCCCTCCCCCACACGCCTTGTATTGGCGCGCGACCGTCCCGTCATCCCTCGTTCAAGGGATCGAATCCCCCGAACGGGGTACCACTCACTCTTCCGGCTCGATCCCTCGAACGAGGGACTCGGCAACTATCGGTGCGGGAGGGCGCGGACGAGGTCGACCGCGTCCTCGCGCTCGAGCTCACCCTCGACCCGGACGGTGACCCCATCGCGGTCGACGAGGAGCGTGTTGCCGGCGAGCCAGCCCTGGTCGTCGCGGATCGTCCCGTCGGGGGCCACGAAGAGCACGGCATGAGGGCCACCCTCGAGCCACACCGCGGCATCGCCGTCGACCTCGAACCGGTCGACCACGGTCCCTTGCCCGGCGAGCTTCTTCAGAAGTGCCGGATCACCGATGCGACCCGGGAACTGCGTCACGAGGAGGCGGACGTCGTCTCCTCGGCGCCACACGTAGCTCACCCGTAGCCCCGGCGACAGCCTCACCTCGTCGGGGGCCGGCTCGTCGCGCGGTGGCTCGGCAAGGGGGAACCCAGCCCCCGCTCGGGCCGCGACGAGCGTCGTCGGCCGGCCGAGCACGTCGAAGTCGCGACGAGCCGGCAGCGGCGGCAGCTCGTCGACCCGCACGATGCGAGCGCCGCCGATCCCGAGCCAGTCGAAGATCGCCGTCCGCGCGGGCGGCACGGCGAGGACGGCGAGCAGGGCGGCGAGGAAGACCGCGATCGCGACCGCCAGACGGCGGCGCCGCCGGAACGAACGGTCGCGCGGCGCCTCGCGAACGCTCCGCGCGACGGCGGCTGCGACATCGGGCGTCTCGGGCCACTCGACGCCCCTCCCCAAGGCGGCCAGCTCGCGCTCGAGTCGGGTCATCCGTCGTCCTCTCCCACGAGCTCGCGGAGCCGTTCGAGCGCGCGGGATGTGCGCGACTTGACCGTCCCACGCCGTACACCGAGCGCGGCGGCGGTCTCCTCCTCGCCGAGCTCGAGCAGGAACCGGTGCACGAGGACGTCACGGTCGCGCTCGTCGAGCCGCGCGATCGCCTCGAGCAGCTCCGTGCGCCGCTCGCGCGAGACGGCGGCCGCCTCGGGGGACGGAGCCGCGTCCCCCGAGGCCGCCGCCGCCTGCAGGGCGAGCCCCGCCCGCCTGCCGGCCGACCGCCGCCGGTTGCGCGCCTCGTTCGCGACGATCCGCAGGAGCCACGGCCGGAACGGCGCGCCGTCGCGGAAGCGGCCGAGCGCGCGATAGGCCTTGACGAAGGCGTCCTGCACCGCCTCCTCGGCGTCGCCCCGGTCTCCGGCGGCGACGTAGGCGACGCGAAACGCGATTCCCTGATGCATGCGCACGAGCTCCTCGTATGCAGCCGCGTCGCCCCGCTTCGCGAGCGCGACGAGGGTGCTCTCGTCCGGTGGTCGGCTCCCCACTCGCCTCTTCTACACCCGGCGTACCGCCGGGGTTCCGACCCGGACGTCGCACGGGTTCCGTCCTGTAGCGTCGGCCGGGTGAGCGAGCGCTGGACGAGTCTCCGCGTCGACGAGGTGCCCTCGATCAAGGTTGCGGGCGAGCTCCGCTGGAAGCCGATCCGGCGCACCCTCGGGATCGAGGCGTTCGGCATGAACGCGTACACCGCCGAGCGCGCCGGCGACGACGTCGTCGAGCGCCACAGCGAGGAGCGGCTGCGCCACGAGGAGGTGTACATCGTGCTCGCGGGCCGGGCGAGCTTCGAGCTCGACGGCGAGAGGCTCGACGCGCCCGCGGGAACGATCGTGTTCCTGCGCGACCCCACGGTGCGGCGTCATGCGACCGCCGCGGAGCCCGGCACGACGGTGCTCGCCGTCGGCGGCAAGCCGGGCGAGGCCTACACGCCGTCTGCCTGGGAGTGGTACTTCGAGGCGGAGCGGTTCCGCGACCCGCTCGACCCGGAGGCCGCACTGCGCCTGATGGACGAGGCGAACGAGCGGTTCCCCGACCACGTCGGCGTCGTCTACTCCACGGCCTGCTGGGAGGCGCTCGCCGGCCGCCCGGACGACGCGTGGGCGACGCTGCAGCGGGCGATCGCGCTCGACCCGAAGGCCCGGGAGTGGGCGCTCGGCGACGACGATCTCGCCGCGCTCCACGACCGGCTCTGACCGACTCTGACCGGCGGGTCGTTGCGGCCCGCGGAGCGGGACGCCTTCAGGGATCCTCCCCGCCGAAGGCGGGGATCCGAGCGGCAGGAATCCGCTCGGCGGATTCCTGCTCGCGAACGAGCTCAGCCGCCCGGCGTCATCCGGTAGGCGTCGAACACGGCGTCGAGGTTCCGCAGCGCCGTGAGCAGCGAGCGGAGCGCCTTCACGTCGCCGATCTCGGCCGTGTACCAATTCCGCGCCATGCCGTCCTCGACGGCGCCACCGTACGAGACGATGTTCGCGCCGTGCTCGGCGAAGGTGCGCGCGACGTCCTCGAGCAGGCGCGCCCGATCCCAGCCGTCCACCGCGATCTGGACGCGGAAGCTGGACGAGGTCTGATCGCCCTCCCACTCGACGGTCGTGAAGCGCTCGGGATTCCGCATCAGCGCCTTCACGTTCGGGCAGTCTGCGCGGTGGATCGTGATGCCGCGGCCGAGCGAGATGTAGCCCTTGATCTCGTCGCCCGGAACCGGCGTGCAGCACTTCGCGAGCCGGACGAGGACATCCTCGACGCCGGGCACGACGACGCCGAGCGACGTGCCGGTGACGATGCGCTTGCGCGCGGCGGGCTTGACCGTGATGACCGGCTCTTCGCTGACGTCGTCGACCTTGAGCCGCTGGAGCACCTTGTTGACGACCTGGCCCGTGCCGATCTTCCCGGAGCCGAGCGCCAGGTAGAAGTCCTCTGCCTTCTTGAAGCCGAGCTCGCGGATCACCGAGGCGAGCACGCTCGAGCCCTGCAGCTTCCGGTACGGGAGGTTCTGCGCCTTGAGCGCCCCGTCGAGCGCCTCGCGACCCTTCTGCTCCGTCTCCCCGCGCGTCTCCCGCTGGAACCACTGGCGGATCTTGTTGCGCGCCCGCGACGACCGGGCCAGCGAGAGCCAGTCGCGTGAGGGGCCGCGGCCGGACTTCGAGGTCAGGATCTCGACGAAGTCGCCGTTCTTCAGGTGGTAGTGCAGCGGCACGATTCGGCCGTTGACCTTGGCGCCCACGGTGCGGTGGCCGACGTCCGTGTGGACGGCGTACGCGAAGTCGATCGGGCTCGCTCCAGCGGGCAGGGTCTTGACCTCGCCCTTCGGCGTGAAGACGTACACCTCGTCGTCGAAGAGGTCGGTGCGCAACGTCCGCATGAACTCCGCCGCGTCCTGCTCGTCGCCCTGCCAGTCCATCAGGGAGCGCACCCAGGTGAGCCACTCGTCGTCGCCCTTGGCCGACTTGCCACGCTTGTAGAGCCAGTGCGCGGCGACGCCGAGCTCCGCCTCCTCGTGCATGTCGCGCGTGCGAACCTGGATCTCGAGCGGCGTCCCCGTCGGCCCGATCACCGTCGTGTGGAGCGAGCGGTAGCGGTTGAGCTTCGGCATCGCGATGAAGTCCTTGAACCGCCCCGGCATCGGCTTCCAGAGCGAGTGGATGATCCCGAGGGCGCCGTAGCAGTCGCGTGTTCCCTCCTCACCGGAGCGGTCGACGATGACGCGCATCGCGGTGAGGTCGTAGATCTCGTTGAACTCGCGGCCCTTCTTCGCCATCTTGTCGTAGATCGAGTAGAAGTGCTTCGCGCGCCCGGAGATCGCCGCGGGGATGTCGGCCTTCTCGAGCTCGAGCGTGAGGATCGTCGCCGCCTGGTCGACCTGCGACTCGCGGTCGGCGCGCCGGTCGGCGACCATCGCCTTGATCTCGGCGTACTTGCGCGGGTGGAGCGCCTGGAAGGACAGGTCCTCGAGCTCCCACTTGAGCGCGTGGATCCCCAGCCGGTGGGCGAGCGGCGCGTAGACCTCGAGCGTCTCCTTCGCCTTCTGCACCTGCTTCTGCTTGCCGAGGTACTCGATCGTCCGCATGTTGTGCAGGCGGTCGGCGAGCTTGATGAGGATGACCCGCACGTCCTGGGCCATCGCGACGATCATCTTGCGGTAGTTCTCGGCCTCCGCCTGCTCGCGGCTCGAGAACTGGATCCGCGTCAGCTTCGTGACCCCCTCGACGAGCTGCGTGATCTCGGCGCCGAACTCCGCACGGAGGTCGTCGAGCTCCGCGTCGGTGTCCTCGACGACGTCGTGCAGCAGCGCCGCGGCGATCGTCTGCTCGTCGAGGTGGAGCTCCGCGCAGATGCGCGCGACGCCGTAGGGATGGTGGATGAAGTCCTCGCCGGAGCGCCGTGCCTGGCCGCGGTGCCGCTCCTCCGCGGTGGCGAACGCGCGGCGGATGAGGTCGCGGTCGACGTCCGGGTTGTACGTCTCGACGCTGGCGAGCAGCTCCTCGACGAGGCTCTCGTGGTGCTGCTCGGTGCCGACGACCGCCATGGACCCAGTGTACGGGCCGAGGGTTCGAGTTCCCCCTAAGGGGGGAAGGACGCGGGGCGAATGAGACGAACGGTATGGATCATGCGGCTCCTGCGGGACTACATCGAGCGGCGGCGCCTGCGCCGAATGCTCTTCATGCTCGCCGCGGCGACACGCCGCTGACGGTTTCCCGGCTCCGGGCCCCGGGTAGACAACGGACACGCGCCGTGCGCTCGCGCACGCGCGGAATCAGCCTCTTGTCGAAAGGAGCCCGAGGGTGGCCACGAAGACCCGGACGATGTTCGAGACCCGCAACGACCTGCCGGCGGAGAATCGCGAGAAGCTCGTCGCGCTGCTGAACGCCCGTCTCGCCGACACGCTCGACCTCTACAGCCAGGTGAAGCAGGCGCACTGGAACGTCAAGGGGCCGGACTTCATCCAGCTCCACGAGCTCTACGACATGGTCGCCGAGACGGTGCTCCCGTTCGTCGACGAGATCGCGGAGCGCGCGACGGCGCTCGGCGGGCTGGCGACGGGAACCGTGCGGATGGCAGCCGAGGCGAGCGAGCTCGACGAGTATCCCCTGGACGGGACGGACGGGCAGGAGACGGTGCGGCTCGTCGCCGACCGGCTTGCCGCCTACGGCGCGTTGGTGCGCGAGGCGATCGAGACCGCCGACTCCGAGCTCGGCGACATGGACACCGCCGACCTCTTCACGGACGTCTCGCGCGCGATCGACAAGCATCTCTGGTTCGTCGAGTCGCATCTCGTGGACGCCTGAGCGACGCGGCAGGTCACGCGGCGCGCGGCAGCTCGACGTCGCCGTGCTCGAGCAGGGCCCGGAAGCTCTCCGACTCGAGCAGCTGCCGCCGCGCGCCCGCCGCGAGGTCGAGCTCCGCGAAGATGCGTCGTGCGTCCGGCGTCCAGGCGGCCTCGCCGGCCCTCCACTGCTCGGCGAGCCACGCGCGCAGCGCGTCGTAGGAGGCGGCGGCGTCGAACAGGCGCCGAACGACGAGTTGTGGGGCGATCGTGCCGTTCCAGCGATTCTCCTTGAGCCGGAAGGCGACGTCGAAGCGTGCGGCGTCGTGCAGGCGCTCGAGCTGCCCGCCCAGCCCGAACGCGATTGCCGTCCCGCCGTCGCGTCCCCCCTGTCGAACGCGGAACCGCAGGTGCTTCCCCTCGCCCACCGTGCTCGGCGCGGCCGCCTCGACGCTCGCCACGAGGAGCGTCGGCTCCGGGTTTCCGAGCCCGAACGGCGCCAGGCGGTCGAGCTCCTGCGCGAGCTCGAGCGTCAGCGCCTCCGCGGGCACGATCGCGTCGATCGTCGTCGTCGGCCGCAGGTCGACGTCGGCGAGCGCCGTGTCTGCGTGCTCGCCGAAGGCGTCGGCGAACGCCTCGAGACGCTCCGTGTCGATCGACAGGCCCGCAGCGGCGCGGTGCCCGCCGAAGCGCGTGAGGTGCGACCCGCACGCTGCCAGGCCCGCGTGGAGGTCGAAGTCGGCGATCGAGCGTCCGGAGCCCTTCCAGGCCTCTCCGCTCCGGGCGACGAGGACGACGGGGCGATGGAAGCGCTCGACGAGCCGTGAGGCGACGATGCCGATCACGCCCTCGTGCCAGCTCTCGTCCCAGACCACGTAGCCCCGCCGCGCGCGACGCTCGGGCGGCCACGACTCGACCCGCGAGACGGCCTCGCGCAGGATCCGCTCCTCCACGGCCTGGCGCTCGCGATTGAGGTCTTCGAGGGCCCCTGCGAGCTGCCGGGCGGTTGCCGCGTCGTCGGTGAGGAGCAGCTCGAGCGCGAGGTCGGGGCGGCCGAGCCGACCCGCAGCGTTGATGCGCGGGGCGAGCCTGAACGCGACGGCGGTTGCGTCGATCACGGCGGGGTCGACGCGCGCCGTCTGCATGAGCGCTCTCAGCCCCGGGCGGCTCGTCCGTGCGAGCGCCCGCAGACCGGCGGCAGCGAGTGCGCGGTTCTCGTCGACGAGTGGGACGACGTCGGCGATCGTGGCCAGGGCGACGAGGTCGAGGACGCCTGGGATCGCGGGGTGCTCGTCGCCGAGGAGCGCTCGGGCGAGCGTGTAGACGACTCCCGTGCCGCAGAGGTCGGCGCATGGGTACGCCGACGGGCGCGTCGCGACGACCGGGCAGTCGGGGAGCGTCTCGCCCGGTCGATGGTGATCGGTGACGACGACGTCGACGCCCAGCTCCCGCGCGCGGGCGACTTCGTCGACCGCCGTGATGCCGCAGTCGACCGTGAGGACGAGGTCGACACCCTGCCCCGCGAGCTGCTCGATCGTCTCGACCGCGAGGCCGTAGCCCTCTTCGAAGCGGCTCGGCAGGCGCCACTCGACGTCGGCTCCCGCTTCGCGCAGGACGAGCACGGCGAGGGCGGTCGCCGAGATGCCGTCGACGTCGTAGTCGCCGTGCACGCAAATCCGTTCGCCGGCGGCCACGGCCGACCGGATCCGCTCGACCGCCGTACGCATGTCGCCGAGCGCGAACGCGTCGTGTCGAGGAAGCTCCGCGGCCAGGAAGGCACGAGCCGCGTCTGCGTCGTCGAGGCCGCGCCGGACGAGGACGGTCGCGGTCGTCTCGCCGACGCCGAGCGCGCCCGCGAGCTTCTCGACGCGACCCCAGTCGCACGGTCGGGTGATCCAGCGGCCCTCCTGCATCGCCCAGCCGACGGTACGGAGGCAATCGGACGGTGCTCGTTGCGCGAAGCGGGGATCCGCAGAAGCGGATCCCCGCCGCTCGATCCCCGCCTGCGGCGGGGCAGATCCCTGAAGGCGCCCGCTGGCGCGGTCGCAACTACCTCATTGCACGACGCGATCTGACCCACGCGGGGGCGACGCGCTACGCACGTCGTTCCCGGCGTTCGCGCACGAGCTGCAGGACGACCTTGACCCACAGCAGCACGATGGCGGCGGTCGCGCCGATGACGCACACCGCGAGGGGTGCGAAGAACGCCATCTGCTCGAGCGAGTACTTCGTGACGGCCGCGCCGACGAGCCAGATGAGCAGCACGGCGGCGACGACGCCCACGACGAGGGCCCGATTCTTCACACCCTCACGCTAGCGTGAGGCCGATGGCCGACGTGACGTCCAACTACTCGTCCGGCGACGATTACACGCTCGAGTTCCTGGGCTACCGGTTCTCGTTCGGCGCCCCGGACTTCGAGGAGCGCGTCGCGGCGGCGGCCGTCCGGCTCGGCCTCGTCCCGTCGAACGACCTGGACGACGACGAGACGGCCGACCTCGTCGAGCTCGCCGCCGACGGCCGCATCGCAGAGCCCCGGAGCTCCCTCGGCTCGTACGTCGTGCGCCACTGGGAGCGCGTCGCGCTCGTCGAGGGCGAGTCTCTCGTGTACTGGCTGCGCAAGCTCGTGTTCCGTGGCGCGTACCTCGACCACCGGGTGAAGGAAGGGGTGCTCGAGGTCGTGTGGGACGACGACAGCGGCGAGTTCTCCTACGCGGAGCCGGCGGGCCGCCGTGCCCTGCTGGAACTCGCTCCGACGCCGTCGTGGCGCGCGCTCCAGTTCCGCCGCGACTAGGCCCCGACCGGCTGCGTACTGAAGCCGAGCGCCTGCTCGTGGCCGGGCGCAGCGATCCTCAGCTCGCGGATCGCGCCGAGCGGGACGATCACGTGCTCCGGCTCGCCACCCTCACCGTGTGGCGTGAAGCTGACGAACCCGAAGCCCGGCTCGGCGGAGAGCGTCTTCAGGCGGTAGAGGGAGCCGTCCACGAGCTCGATGCTCACCTCGGCGTCGTCGAGCGCGTACTCGGCCTTGAAGGCCTCGACACGACGGAGGATCCGCTGCACGAGCTCGTCGAGCGGCCCGGCCATGCCCGGGGTCCAGATGAGACCGCTCAGAAGAGGCTTCCCTCGTCGCGGGCGGCGCCGAGGTGCGCGCGGCCGTGCTCGGTGATCACGCGTCCGCGCGGCGTCCGCTGCAGGAACCCGAGCTGGAGCAGGTACGGCTCGTAGACGTCCTCGATCGTGTCCGGCTCCTCGCCGAGGGCGACGGCGAGCGTCGAGAGCCCGACCGGTCCGCCCCCGAACTTCGACGCGACGGCGTCCAGGAGCTCGCGGTCGATCCGCTCGAGCCCCTGCTCGTCGACCTCGAGCAGCTCGAGCGCCTCCTGCGCGACCTGCGTCGTGATGGCGCCGGCGTGGCGAACCTCCGCGACATCGCGTACGCGCCGGAGGATGCGGTTCGCGATGCGCGGCGTCCCCCGCGAGCGCGACGCGATCTCCTCTGCGGCGTCGTCGGCGATCTCGACGCCGAGGATCCCGGCAGACCGGCGCACGATCGCGCCCAGCTGGCCCGGGTCGTAGTAGCCGAGCCGAAAGGTCATCCCGAACCGGTCGCGGAGCGGCGTCGTCAGGAGGCCGGTCCGCGTGGTCGCGCCGACGAGCGTGAACGGCGGCAGGTCGAGCGTGAGCGTCCGCGCCGCCGCACCCTGGCCGAAGACGAGGTCGAGCCTGAAGTCCTCGAGCGCCGGGTAGAGGATCTCCTCCGCGGAGCGGTTCAGGCGGTGGATCTCGTCGACGAAGAGGACGTCCCGCGGCTCGAGTGCAGTGACGATCGCGGCGATGTCCTTCTTCTCGAGCGCCGGCCCCGCCACCGTCCGCAGGCCGACGTCCAGCTCCTCGCGGACGATCTGCGCGAGCGTCGTCTTGCCGAGGCCCGGCGGGCCGGCGAGCAGCACGTGGTCGAGCGCCTCGCCCCGGGCCTTCGCGGCGTCGAGGGCGATGCCGAGCTGTTCCTTCACGCGCTCCTGCCCGACGAAGTCGTCGAGCCGGCGCGGCCTGAGCGACCGCTCTGCCTCTTCCTCCTCGGGCCGCAATGCGGGCGCAAGGAACTGACTCACGCCGCAGCCCCACGCAACGCGAGCCGCACGCGTTCTTCGGCCGGGAGCTCGGGGTCGACGTCCGCGAGCGCGCGCTCGGCGTCGATCACGGAGTAGCCGAGCTCGACGAGCGCGTCGCGGGCGACGACGTGGCCCGGCGCGTCGCCGACTGCCGCGAGCGCGGGCTCGACGACCGCGCCGAGCTTCTCCCTGAGCTCGAGGACGATCCGCTCGGCGGTCTTCTTGCCGATGCCCGGAATCGCCTGGAACCGCGCATGGTCGCCGAGCGCGATCGCCTTCCGCAGCTCGGCCGCCGGCGAGCCGGAGACGACGGCCAGCGCGACCTTCGGCCCCACGCCGCTGACGGTCAGCAGGTGCACGAACAGCTCGCGCTCCTCGGCATCGCCGAAGCCGTAGAGCTGGAGCGCGTCCTCGCGTACGTGGAGGTACGTCTCGACGGTGACCTCCAAGCCGGCGCCGGCTCGGCGAAGGACCGTCGGCGTGGCCGCGACGAGGTAGCCGACGCCGTTCACGTCCAGGACGAGCCCATCCGGTGTCCGCCCCGCCGGCCGTCCCCGCAGTCGCGCGATCACGCGGCGCCCCTCACGAGGCGAGCCTGTGGAGCGGCGGCATCGACACATGGCAGATCGCGACCGCGAGCGCATCCGCCGCGTGGGACGTCTCGGGCTCCGCCTGCAGCGAGAGCAGCATCCTCACCATCCGCGAGACCTGCCCCTTGTCGGCGCGGCCGTACCCGCAGACCGCCTGCTTGACGCGAGCGGGTGCGTACTCGGTGCACGCGACACCCGCCGCCGCGGCCGCGACGAGCGCGGCGCCGCGAGCCTGACCGACGAAGAGCGCGATGCGGGCGTCGGCACCGACGAACGACTCCTCCAGGGCGACGGCGTCCGGCTCGTGCTCGGAGATGAGGCCGGTGACGCCGTCGAAGATCGTCCTGAGCCGGAGCTCCGGGCGCTCCCGGGCGCCTGACGTCCAGCACCCGTGGGCAAGCGCCCTGATACGCCCGTCTCTTTCTTGGACGATCCCGTACCCGCATGCGGCCGTCCCTGGGTCGATGCCGAGGACTTTCACGTCAGGAGGGTACGAAGCGCTTCGGACGCTACGGTGGCCGCGTGGAGATCGTCGACCTCACCGCGCTCGACGGGCGCGGGCCGGCGTGGGGAACGGCGAGCGAGGAGCTCAACGCGACGCTGCTCGTCTGGCGTCCGGGCGACGGTCAGCCGGAGCACGTCAACGATGGTCGCGACGTCGCGATCGTCGTGATCGAGGGATCGGGCTCGCTCACCGTTGACGGCGTCGGGTACGACGTCCGTGCGGGCACCCTCGCCGTCGTCCCCCGCGGGGCGACTCGGAGCATCGTCGCGGGAGCGGACGGGCTTCGCTGCGTCACGGTGCACCGGCGGCGCGGCGGGCTCGGCGTGACGGACCTTCGAGCGCGCGCTGCGAACGAGGACGGGCGAGGCTGAAGCCACGCCCGATCGGCGTCAGCCGGCCACGGCTTCGAGCACGGCCTCGGGGATGTCGAAGTTCGCGTAGACGTCCTGGACGTCGTCGTTCTCCTCGAGGCCCTCGACGAGGCGGACGACCTGCTTCGCCGTCGACTCGTCCGCGATCGCCACCGTCGTCTTCGGCACCATCGAGAGCCCCGCCGACTCGAGCGAGTATCCGGCGCTCTCGAGCGCCTGCCGCACTGCCGAGAGGTCGTCGGGCGAGGCCGAGACCACGAACGTCGTCCCGTCGAGCTCGACGTCGTCCGCGCCCCCGTCCGCGGCCGCCAGCACGAGCTCGTCCTCGTCGACACCGTCCGCGTCGACGAGCACGACGCCCCGTCGCTCGAACTGCCACGCGACCGCGCCCGTCGCGCCGAGGTTGCCGCCGTGCTTCGAGAACAGATGCCTCACCTCGGAGGCGGTGCGGTTGCGGTTGTCGGTGAGCGCCTCGACGATCACGGCGACCCCCTCGGGGCCATAGCCCTCGTAGACGACCGTTTCGAAGCTCGCGCCGTCCGTCCCTTCGCCCGCCCCCTTCGCGATCGCGCGCTCGATGTTGTCCTTCGGCATCGAGTAGGAGCGCGCCTTCTCGATCGCGTTCTGGAGGGCGAGGTTCGAGCCTGGATCGGCCCCACCCTCCTTCGCGGCCACCATGATCGCCCGGGAGAGCTTCGAGAAGAGCTTGCCGCGCTTCGCGTCCGCGGCGCCCTTCTTGTGCTTGATCGTCGACCACTTGCTATGCCCTGACACTCGTCGCCTCCGTCACGAGCTCGAGAAACCGTTCGTGTATGCGCGGATCGTCCGTCAGCTCCGGGTGGAACGCCGCCACCAGCACGCGACCGTCGCGCAGAAGGACCGGCTCGCCGTCCAGCTCGGCGAGCACCTCGACGCCCGGGCCGACGTCACGGACGCGCGGTGCGCGGATGAAGACACCGCGGAACGGCCGCTCCTCGCCCTCCAGGTCGAGGTCCGCCTCGAAGCTCGCGACCTGCCGGCCGTACGCGTTGCGGTCGACCTCGAGGTCGGCGAGCCCCAGGTGCGCGCGATCGACGAGGATCATTCCCGCACACGTCCCGAAGACGGGCCCCTGGAACGCTCGGATCGCGTCGTCGAGCCCGTACAGCGTCGCCAGCTTGGTGATGGTCGTCGACTCGCCGCCGGGGATGACGAGCCCGTCGAGGGCGTCGAGCTGCTCGCGGAGACGCACCTCGACGACGTCCGCCCCCGCCGCCCGGAGGACGCGCGCGTGCTCGCGAAACGCTCCTTGCAGCGCCAGAACACCGATTCGGGGACGACGGCTCATCTCCCGAGAGTGTAGATAGGGCCCGGCTCAGACCCTCGGGCAGCGAGGGCTCACCAGCCGCGGACTTCGAGCCGCTCCGCTTCGGGAAGCGTGCTCGCGGAGATGCCGACCATCGGCTCCCCGAGCCCGGCGGAGACGTCGGCGAGGATCTTCGGATCCTCGAAGTGCGTCGTCGCCTCGACGATCGCCTTCGCGCGACGGTCGGGGTCGCCGGACTTGAAGATGCCCGAGCCGACGAACACGCCGTCGGCGCCGAGCTGCATGCAGAGCGCCGCGTCGGCCGGCGTCGCGATCCCGCCGGCGGTGAAGGTCACGACGGGAAGGCGTCCGTTCTCCGCGACCCAGCGAACGAGCTCGAACGGCGCGCGATGCTCCTTCGCCGCCGCGTAGAGCTCCTCCTCGCGCAGCCCCTGCAGCTGTCTGATCGCGCCGAAGACGGCGCGCATGTGCGTGACCGCGTTCACGATGTCGCCCGTGCCCGCCTCGCCCTTCGTCCGGATCATCGCGGCGCCCTCGGCGATGCGGCGGAGCGCCTCGCCCAGGTTCGTCGCCCCGCAGACGAACGGGACGGTGAACGCATGCTTGTCGACGTGGTGCTCGACGTCGGCCGGCGTCAGCACCTCGGACTCGTCGATGTAGTCGACCTCGAGCGCCTCCAGGATCTGCGCCTCGACGAAGTGGCCGATGCGGCACTTCGCCATCACGGGGATCGAGACGGCCTCCTGGATCTCGCGGATCCTCTCCGGATCGGACATGCGCGCGACGCCGCCGTCCCGGCGGATGTCGGCAGGCACGCGCTCGAGTGCCATGACCGCGCAGGCCCCCGCGTCCTCGGCGATACGGGCCTGCTCGGCGTCGACGACGTCCATGATGACGCCGCCCTTGAGCATCTCGGCGAGGCCCGTCTTGACGCGCAACGTGCCGATCTCGGCCATGCGCTGAGTGTAGCGGGGCGCCTCGCGCGAGCCTGCGCGAGGCGCCCCGCCGGTCGCTCAGGTCGTCGGTGCCGGTTCGTCGCCGGGCGGCTCGTCGGCGATGGCCTCCGAGGCGGGCGCTGCGGGCTCCGCTGCGGGGGGCGGAGCGGCCGTCGTCGCGGAGGCGGCCGGCGCGGCGGGTGCCGCGGAGGCCGAATCGCCGCCACCGGTCATGGAGCTCATGCGGTCACGGATGTCACCGATGCTCTCGCCTGCCGCCTGCATGTTCATCCATGCACCGACCACCACGACGATCGACAGCGCCAGGCAGAGCCACGCCCAGAACGTGCGACCGACCAGGTCGCCACCCGAAGGCTTGTCGATGAACCGGATGAACGTGAAGATCACGAGCAGCACCGCAAGGGCGGCGGTGATCATCGACGGGGTCACGCCGATCTCGACGTTGATGTTCGCCAGACGAATCGCCTGCCAGACGATGATGGCGATGGCGAGCAACCCGGCGATCCACCCGATGCCGTGCCACATCGAGATGCCGATGTCGCCGCCGACGGCCTCGATCTGATCCGCACCCGGTCCCGTGTACTTGAACCAGTTGAAGAAGGAGAACACGAGGAACGCGATCGCGGCGCCGAGAACGACCTTCGCTCCGTGCGAAAGCTCTGCGAGCTTGTCCATTTTGCGGCCTTTCCTTTCCTGGGGGGGCGACCGATCCTCGCATTCTGCAATGCGATGTGAGACAGATACCACTACTGCGGCGCGACTCCTCTCCCCAAGGCGAACATTCGCCTGATCACGATGTTGCGCCGTTCGTCGGGGGCCCGAGTGCCGGGCCCCCGCTTCGTTCGTGGGGGCGGCGCGGGCCGCCGCACCTCAGGGGAGGGGGTGGCGGCGGCTCCGCAGCCGTCCTCTCGAGGGTCGGGGTCCCCGGCCCTCCGGCGGTCTGTCACCGGACATGACCGCCCCTGCGGGATACCCCGTCCGCGGCCGGACTCCTTCACGAATCGGAGAAGGACGCCGGGACGAGGGCTCGCCGCACGCGCCGCTCGGCGGCGGGGGAGTCCGCCGAGCGGGCTCGCGGCCGGCGATCCGGCCGCATCTCGCGCCGTGGCTGCTAGCCGGCAAGCACGAGGAGCGCTGCTGCGATCGCTGCGAGAAGCATGCATGCGACGACGAGGGTGACGAACCCCAGCATCACCGCGGGATCGCTCTCGTACGGCCGTACCGCCACGACGTCGCGGGGCACGGGACCATCGGACGGGAAGCGCGTCCCCGCGGGACGGGCACTCTGCACGATCGCGGCGGTGGGTTGGGGCTCGAGCGTCGTGATGCGGGGTGGATCGCGCGCTCGCCGGGCGGTGCGACCCCCCTTTCGAGGGTTCGTGGCATGCGCTGCGAGGGCAGCCCGGCACGAGATGCCTGCCATGTTTCGGGATGCCGTCCGCGGATACGGCGTTTCGATGGGGTACACGAAGAAGAATCTCGCGCGTGACGTCGAGAACGCGGCACCGAGCTTCGGGATGCCCGAGGGGCTCGACGCCCGGTTCGCCCGGTCGGCGCTCGGAGGCGAGACGCTCGGGCTGAGCCTGATGCGGCTGGCGCCGGGTTTCCGCGTCCCGTTCGGCCACAAGCACGAGAACCAGGAGGAGGTCTACGTCGTCCTGCGCGGGTCGGCCCGAGTGAAGGTCGACGACGAGATCGTCGAGCTCGGCGAGCTCGATGCGATCCGGTTCGACAGGAACACGATGCGGGGCGTCGAAGCCGGGCCGGACGGCGTCGAGTACGTCGCGTTCGGGGCAGGCGACGATCCACGCGACGCCGAGCTCGTGCAGGGCTGGTGGAGCGACTGACCCGTTTCCCGGCTCGCGCTCGCGGGTAGACCGTTCGCACGTCTCCGGCCGAGTGAATTCGGCGCGGGAGAGGCGACGACATGTCCGACACCGAACGCATCCGCGACGACGACGAGACGATCGAGGTCGTGCGCGACCGTCGTCCCGGCGTCCCGCCGCCCGACGCGCCGCTCGGCGCACCGGACGTCGAGCAGGCGGTCGAGGTCGAGTCGGAGACGGTTCGGCGGCGCCCGGACGGCTCGCTCGAGCGCGACGTCGTCCGTGAGGAGCGCCGGCGCCGCATGTCGGGCGACCGGATCGCACTCCTGCTCGTGCTGCTGGCTCTGCTGGCCGCCGCGGCGGTCGGCGCATGGTGGTACTTCACCCAGTCGGACACGACGACGGTGCCGACGGTCGAGGGACTGACGCTCGATCGCGCGGTGACGCGGCTCGAGGACGAGAACCTCAAGTCGGACATCGTCACGCAGGAGAACGACGCAGCCGCGGGCACCGTCTTCCGCCAGGATCCGACCCCCGGGACGGAGGTCGACGAGGGGTCGACGGTGCAGCTCCTCGTGTCGGGCGGCCCGAAGAGCGCTCCGGTTCCGAACGCGGTCGGCCTTCCCGAGTCGCAGGCGCGCGACCGGCTCGTCGCGGCGGGGTTTCAGGTCCAGACGCGTGAGGTCTTCGCGGAGGACGAGCCGGGGACGGTCGTGGCCCAGGACCCGGCCGCGGGCGCCGACGCCGAGGACGGAGCGACGGTCACCATCAACGTCTCGAAGGGCAGCGCGCAGGTGGACGTCCCGAACGTCGTCGGCATGAGTCGTTCCGAGGCGGAGACAGAGATCGAGGCCGCGAAGCTCCTCGCGAACGCCGTCGTGGTGCCGTCGGAGCAGCCGGAGGGGACCGTCGTCGCGCAGAACCCGACGGGCGGGCAACTGAGACAGGGCGAGACCGTCCGGATCAACGTCTCCCAGGGGCCGTCGACGACGTCGCCGACGACCACCGAGACGACGCCGACGGACACCACGACTCCGTGACGTCCGCCCCCGATCCGAGGACTCTGCGATGGGCCCGCCTGGACTCGAACCAGGGACCTACCGATTATGAGTCGGCTGCTCTGACCAGCTGAGCTACGGGCCCGCGCGGCTCAGCGTAGAGCCTCACGCCGCCTCGGACACGCTTCCCCCGCACCGGTCGCCTCGCGCCTGCGACAATGGATCGCCGTGGCGAGCGCACCCGAGACCGCCGAGACCACACTCGGCCCGGCCGCGACCGGCGGCTCGATGAAGACCTTCCACCGCGAGACGCACTTCCGCACGGCGGGCGGCCTCTCGGTGACCGACATCACGGACGACGTGCAGGAGGCGGTCAAGGAGAGCGGCGTGCGCGACGGCGTCTGCTGCGTGTACTCGCCTCACACGACCTGTTCGGTGCGCGTGAACGAGTACGAGCGCGGCTTCCTCGAGGACTTCTCCGTGCTGCTCCGACGGCTCGTCCCGACCGAGCACTACTACGCGCACGACGACTGGGACCGGCGCACGGAGAACGTGTCCGAAGAGGACATGGAGGCCTCGAACGGCCACTCGCACTGCATGTCGATGCTGATGGGGCCGGCCGGCGAGTCGATCCCGGTGCGCGACGGCGTGCTCTGCCTCGGGCGCTGGCAGCGCGTGCTGTTCCTCGAGCTCGACCGCGAGCGCGACCGGCGGTGGCTCGTGCACGTCGTCGGCGTCTGAGGCCGTGGCCGCGGTCGAAGGGCTCCTGATCGGCGGCGAGCGGGTGCCCGCGGCCGACGGGCGGACGTTCGACTCGCTCAACCCGGCGACCGGTGAGGTGTTCCGGACCGTCGCGGAGGCCGGGCCCGCGGACGCCGACCGCGCCGTCCGTGCGGCCGTCCACGCGTTCGAGGACTGGGGCGCGCGAACGCCGATCCAGCGCGCGAAGGTGCTCTACCGCTTTGCGGACCTGATCGAGGAGCACGCGGACGAGCTGGCCTTGATCGAGACCCGCGACATGGGCATGGCGATCGGCGACGCCCGCTGGTGCGCCGGCAACGCAGCGGCGGTGATGCGCTACTACGCCGGAGCGATCGACAAGTTCTTCGGCTCGACCATCCCGGTCGACCGCGACGGGATCGTGCTCACGTTCCGGGAGCCGATCGGCGTGACGGCGCTGATCACGCCGTGGAACTTCCCGCTCAACATCGGGAACTGGAAGACGGCGCCCGCCCTCGCGGCCGGGAACACCGTCGTGCTCAAGCCGGCGAGCCTCTCCCCCCTCTCCGTCCTCCGCTACGCCGAGCTCGGCCTCGAGGCCGGGCTGCCGCCGGGCGCGCTCAACGTCGTCCCGGGCCCGGGCGGCGCGGTCGGCGATGCGCTCGTCGAGCACCCGCTCGTCGGCAAGGTCGGCTTCACCGGCTCGACCGAGGTCGGCGTCGAGATCGCGCGCAAGGCGGCGGGCACGATCAAGCGTGTGACGCTCGAGCTCGGGGGCAAGAGCGCGTGCATCGTGTTCGCGGACGCGGATCTCGAGCGGGCCGGAAGGATGGCTCCGTTCTCGGTCTTCGAGAACGCCGGCCAGGATTGCTGCGCCCGCTCCCGTCTGCTCGTCGAGGCGTCCGCGAAGGACGAGCTGCTCGAGCACTACGTCGCCGCGACGCGCGGGATCGTCGTCGGCGATCCGGAATCGCCGGACACGCAGGTCGGCCCGCTCGTCTCGGCGGGACAGCGCGAGACGGTCGAGGGGTACATCGCACGAGGCCTCGACGAGGGCGCGAGGGTGCTCGAGGGCGGGACGCGGCCCGACGGCGACGGCCTGGCGAACGGCTTCTACCTGCGGCCGACGATCCTCGGCGACTGCACGAACGAGATGGTCGTCGCCCGCGAGGAGATCTTCGGTCCGGTCGTGTCCGTGATCACGTTCGAGACCGAGGACGAGGCCGTGCGTCTCGCGAACGACACGCCGTACGGGCTCTCCGGGTCGATCTGGACGCGCGACGGGGCCCGGCAGCTCCGCGTCGCCCGCGCGCTCCGGACGGGCGCGATCGGCGTCAACTCGAACAGCTCGGTGTTCCCCCAGGCCCCGTTCGGCGGCTACAAGCAGTCGGGCGTCGGCAAGGAGCTCGGCATGGAAGGCCTCGTCCACAACACCGAGCTGAAGAGCGTCTTCGTCTCCACGGAGGCGTAGCGGAGCCGCGATGTCGAGCCCGTCGAGCGCGAGCGCGGGTCAGCGCCGGTCGAGCGCGAGCGCGGTGCGGAAGGCCTGCTCGACCTCGGCGGCGGTCCAGGCGTGACAGTCGACGTCGAGGTTGTACGACTGCTCGCCCGTCGCGCTCTCGACGAGCGCCGGAAGGTCGCTCTCCGTCACACCGACCTCGCGGAGCGTGGGGAAGCCCGCTGCAGCGAGGATGCGGCGCATCGCGCGGACCGCGCGCGAGCCGTCCGATGTGGCATCGGCC
>DATBIQ010000094.1:0-4488 GCA_036556865.1 Gaiella sp. | reverse complement strand
CCGAGGAGGCGGAGGTGGCACGTCGCTGAGCTCGCCCACGCACGACCGCGAGGGCCCGACCCTCCGGGGCCGGGCCCGACTCAGCGAGTCGGCCGCTCGTCGTGGAGGCGCGACCCGCCTCCGGCGCGGTCGACGAGGTCGAGAAGCGCGGTCGCGATCGTCTCGGGGGTGGGTGGGCAACCGGGGATCCGGAGGTCGACCTGGAGAACGGCGTCCACCGACCCCACGAGCTCGTCCGGGGCGCCGAGGATGCCGCCGCCGAGTGCGCAGTCGCCGAGGGCGGCGACGAGCCTCGGCTCGGGCATGGCGCGGTAGGCGGTGAGGAGGGGCTCCCGCATGCGGGTCGTGACGGGGCCCGTGACGAGGAGGACGTCGGCGTGTCGCGGTGAGGCGACGATCCCGAGTCCGAAACGTTGGAGATCGTGGTACGGGCTGGAGGCAAGCGTGAGCTCGTGCTCGCAGCCGTTGCAGGACCCTGCGTCGACGTGCCGGATGGCAAGGCTGCGGCCGCGGCCGGGTGACGACAGCGCAACGCTGCGGCGCAGACGGCGGAGGTCGCGGAGAAGGGTCAGCATCAGCGGTCGGCGCAGGCGTAGCAGAGCTCGAAGCTCTTGTTGACGAGCGGGAAGTCGGGGAGCAGGTTGTCGGTTGCGGCATGGGCGACCGACGGCCAGTTGGCATAGGAGCCAGTCCGGAGATGGACGCGCCCGAGGCGGTCGCCGTCGCGCTCGACGACGCAGAGCGTCGCGCCGCGCGCGGACTCGACGAGCCCCACGCCCACGGGAGCCTCGACGGCTCCCCGCGCTGCCGCCGTCGGTGCGAGCGGCCCGCCGAGCAGCTGCAGCGCGATCTCGAGCGACTGCTCGAGCTCGAGCGCGCGCTGCTCGAGCCGCGCGCGCACGTCTCCGTCGGGGCGGTCCGGGAGACGGCACTCGAAGTCCGTGTACGAGAGTCGCGTCGCGGTCGACCGCGCGTCGAGCGAGACTCCCGCGGCGCGCGCCGCCGGGCCGACGGTGCCGAGGCGCACGACGTCCTCCGGGCCGAGGACGCCGATGTCCGGGAGGCGGTCCTGGAACGAGGCGCTGAACTGGAGCTCGCGCCACGCGCGGGCCGCGTCGCGGCCGATCGCCTCGAGCTCGTCGCGGGCGGCTGCCACCGCGTGCGCGTCGAGGTCGAGCGAGCTGCCGCCGACCGCGACTGCGCCGAAGAGGAAGCGATGCCCGGTGAGACGCTCGTTGAGGCGTCTGGCGCGCTCGGTGAGCGCGCCGAACAGGTGGTTCCCCGGTGCGAGGCCGACGCCGGCGCAGACGGCGGCGACGTCGTTCAGGTGGCTCCAGATCCGCTCGAGCTCGAGGAGGAGCGTTCGTGCCCGTGCGAGCTCGGACGGCGGTTCGAGGCCGAGGCTCGTCTCGCAGGCGTGGGCGTAGGCGAGTCCGTTCGCGACGGCGCAGGCGGCGCAGGCGCGACCGACGTAGCGCGCTCCCTCGACGAGCGTACGGCCCTCAGCGGCGCGCTCGAGCCCCCGGTGCTTGTAGAAGAGGCGCGCGTCGACGTGGAGGATCCGGTCGCCGACGACGTGGAAGCGGAAGTGCCCGGACTCGATCACGCCCGCGTGGATCGGGCCGACGGCGACCTGGTAGGCGTCGTCGCCCCGCACGGGGACGGTCCAGTGGGAGAGCACGAGGTCGTGGTCGACGAGCGGCCGGAGCGGCTCGTGGCCGTCGAAGCGGACGCCGTAGAGGTCGTGCGCCTCGCGCTCGTCCCAGCCCGCCGCGGGCGCGAGGTCGACGATCGTCGGCGCCGCTCCTCCTTCCGTGCGCACGGACTCCAGCCGGGCGTCGCCGTCGGCCGCGACGAGGACGGCGTGGACGACCGACCCAGCGTCCGACGCGTGCAGCCCGGCGAAGCGCTCGCCTTCCTCGAGCGCGGACGCGACCGCCTCCCGGTAGCCCTGCGCGTCGTGGAGGGTCATCCGACGCCTCGGGCGAGCGCTTCCACGATGTCGGTGTCGGGCAGCCAGAAGGCGGCAGCGGCGAGGGCGAGCAGGATGACCGTCGAGACGCCGCCGAGCACGACCACGGGTCGCAGCCCAGGCGCGTGGGAGCGGTCGCGCCGGCGTGGGCGCCCGCCCGTCGTCTCGACGAGCGCATGCGCGAGGCCGACGAACCCGAGCGCGAGCAGGACCGCGGTGCCGGCGGCCGCCCAGCCGCGGCCTGCCTCGAACCCCCCGGCGATGACGAGGATCTCGCTGAGGAAGAGCGGCGAGGGCGGTAGCCCTGCGAGCGCCCCGAGCGAGATCCCCATCGTGGCGCCGAGGCCCGGCTGTGTGCGAGCGATCCCGGTCACGGCGTGACCGGCGGCGCGGGGCTCGTGCGCCAGAAGCGGTGTCGCGGCGTAGAAGCCGAGCGCCTTCGCGACCGCGTGCCCGGCGATGTGCACGGCGACCCCCGCGAGCGCGAGCGGCGTCCCGAACCCGACCCCCAGCGCGATCACGCCCATGTGCTCGAGGCTCGAGTACGCGAGGAGTCGCTTCCACGCGAGCGGGCGCCAGAGGAACGGGATCGCGACCGCGAGCGAGACGAGCCCGAAGCCGATCAGCACCGAGCGGCCCGTGCTCTCGCCGACCGCGGGCTCGAGCGCCCGCTCGAGGCGCCAGGCGACGAGCAGCACTGCGGGCAGGAGTGCGGCCGAGAGCAGCGCGGACACGGGCGGGGGAGCCTCGGAGTGTGCGTCGGGGAGCCAGTTGTGGACCGGCGCCCAGCCGATCTTCGCGGCGAGCCCGACGACGATCAGCAGGAACCCGACCAGCGTCGTGTCGCCCGCGGGGACGTCTGCGGACAGCGAGGCCCACGAGAGCGTGTCCAGCGAGCTGCCCGGCGTGACCGAGGCGAGGAGGACGATCCCGAGGAGCGAGAAGCCGAGCCCGAGCGACGTCAGCAGCAGGTACTTCCACCCGGCCTCGAGGGCGCGCGGCTTGCCGCTGAAGCCGACGAGGATCGCCGAGGCGGCCGTGGTCGCCTCGACGAGGAGCCACGCGGCGCCGAGGTTGCCGGCGAGCGGCACCGCGGTGAGCACCGCCACGAACGCGGCCAGCGCGGCGTAGTACGCGCGGGTGCCGTGACGTGCGCCGAAGAGGCCGGACGTCGCCGTTCCGAGGTAGGAGGGCGAGACGAGCGCGCTCGCGAGGCCGACGAGGCCGATCACGCCGACCATCAGGCCGGCGGCGGCGTCGATCACCACCCATCCGGTGACCTCCAGGTCGGCGGGGTCGGTGAGCGCGACGAGCGCGAGCGCGAGCGCGACGCCACCCGAGAGGAGGAGGCCGGCGATCGCAGCGGGCTGCACCGCGCGGCGTGGCACCGCGACGACGACGAGCGCCGTGCAGGCGGGAAGCGACACGGCGGCCAGCGCGAGCGCCTCGCGGCTAGTCACGGAGGCTCTCCAGCACCGCCGTGTCGCCGGAGCCGAACTCGGCGAAGATCCGCTCGTGGAAGACGACGGCGACGACCGCGATGAACGTGAGGTCGAGAGCCACGCCGAGCTCGATCGCGAGGGACGCGCCACCGGGGAGCTCGATCGCCCCGAGCACGAGCCCGTTCTCGACCATCACGATGCCGAGCAGCTGATGCAGCGTCGCGCGGCGCGTCGCGACGACCGCCGCACCGAACGCGACCAGCGTGAGCATCGCCCGCTCGGACTGCTCGGACTCGAGCCCGACCGGCGGTACGAGCCAGACGAACGCGAGCGCCAGGACGATCGCGAGCCCCGCTCGGGCGAACGGCGCGACACCCGCGCGCACCGGTCGCGGCTCGCGCGTGCGGGCGACCATGGCGAGGAACAGCGCGGCGAGCGCGACGCCGCGGACGGCGAGCGCGAGCGCCGCCGCGACGTCGTCCCCGCTCTCCGCCTCCGCGGTCGCGACGCCGGCGAGCAACAGCGCCTGTGCCGTGACGAGCCCCACGGCGACCGAGCGGCGCCGCACCACGACCACGGCGATGCCGAGCGCGACGAGTGCCCACGCCAGCGTGCCGCTCACGCGGCCTCCACGAGCCACGTGACGATGCCGAGCAGCGCGACGAGGCCTGCGATGCCGAGCAGCCGCGGCGCGAGCAGGATCCGCATCTTCGCGACGAGCGTCTCGGTGAGAGCGAGCGCGCCGCACAGCACGACGAGGAGGACGGGCAGGACGGCGAGCTGAACGCGTGGATCCGTCGGGTGCGGGACGAAGATCTGCGCGCCGAGCACGAGGGCGAGCCAGTGCCGCGCCGCGGCCGCCCACTGGAGCAGCGCGAGGTCGCGCCCGGCGTACTCGAGCAGCGGGCCCTCGTGGATCATCGTCAGCTCGAGGTGCGTGTCCGGGTTGTCCACGGGCTGGCGTCCGGTCTCGGCGATCACGACCAGCGCAAAGGCGACCGCGCCGAGCCCGAGCCCGGGGCTCGACCAGACGTCCGCGCCCGCGGTCCCGTCGACCACGCCGCGGAGGTCGGT
>DATBIQ010000093.1:0-5406 GCA_036556865.1 Gaiella sp. | reverse complement strand
GTTCCTGGGCGAGATCGAGTGGAGCTACGGGTTCTCGACGCGGCTGCTCACGGGCGACGAGGAGGCGCGGCTCATGTTCGAGGGTGTCGCCGCGGGGCGCCGGGTCGCCGACGGGACGCTCGTCGTGGACGTCGGCGGCGGTTCGACCGAGCTCGTGCTCGGCGGGCCGGGCGGCGTGGCGTTCCACGTGAGCCTCGACCTCGGCTGCGTGCGCCTGACCGAGCGCTTCCTGCACGGCGACCCGCCGCTCCCGGTGGACCTGACCGCGTGCCGGGCGGCCGTGCGCGCGCTGCTCGAGGAGCGTGTGCCGGCGGGCATGCGCCCGGCCGCCGCGATCGGCGTCGCCGGGACGGTCACGACGCTCGGGACGCTGCAGCTCGGGCTGCCGGACGAGGATCCGGAGCGGCTGCACGGCCACCGCATCCCCGCAGCGTGGATCGAAGAGGAGCTCGGCCGGCTGGCGGCGCTGCGGGTGGACGAGCTGCGCGCCCGGCCGGGGATCCACCAGGATCGCGCGCCCGTGCTCGTGGCCGGCGTCGCGGTCGTCGCGGAGGTCGTCCGGCACTTCGGGCTCGCCGAGCTCGAGGTGAGCGAGCGGGACCTCCTCCACGGCGGCGCGCTCGCCGCGGCCGAGCTGCCCGCGCCCGACGAGGACGGCGTTCCGCCCGGCGCGTACACGTGCTGCTGAGCCTTCGCCGGGCGCGTACACGTGCTGCTGAACCTTCACAGATCCGGCACGAGGCCGCGCGCCTTCCGCCACACCGCGTGACAGACACGCGCGCGTTTCTCCGGTAGCGTCGAAAGCGGGTGGTGGGCCGGGGTGCCCCGAAGCGGCGGACCCCCGCGCGGCGCGCGGCGGCCGGGTCAGGCGGAGGCGTCGTCGCCCTCGTCGCCCGCGGGCGGCGGCTCGTCCTCGGCGAGGCGGCGGACGATCGGCTCGCGCGGGAGCACGCCCAGGAACCGCCCGCCCTCGACCACGGCCAGGCGCTCCAGGTCGTGCTCGCCCATCCGGACGAGCACCTCGTCGAGCTGCTCGTCCGGCCCGACGGTCTCGACCTCGCCGTCGGCGATCTGGCCGGCGGTCGCCTCGCGCAGGTCGTCGCCGCGGGCGAGGGCGGCCACGAGGGAGTTCCGCGTCACGACGCCGACGAGCCGGTCGCCGTCCGCGACGAGCACGCTCTCGACGTTCGGACGCCCGAGCAGCTCCGCGGCCTCGCGGATCGGGGCGGACGACGCGACCACGCGCGGGTCGGCGACGAGGGCGTCGCGGACCTTCACGGGTAGACGCCGCGCGCCTGGAGCGCGCCGGCCACCTCGCGGACGCTCCGCACGAGCGCCGCACGCCGCAGGGAGAAGTCCTCGGCCTCCGCGAGCGACCACACCCGGTCGAGCGCGTCGCGCATGAGGTCGCCGAGGCGGACGCGGATCTCCTCCCGCGTCCAGAAGAGCCGCTGGATGTCCTGCACCCACTCGAAGTACGAGACCGCCACGCCCCCCGCGTTCGTGAGGATGTCCGGCAGCACGGGGATCCCGCGCTCGACCAGGATCTCGTCGCCCTCGAGCGTCGTCGGCCCGTTCGCGCCCTCCGCGACGAGCCGCGCCTGGATCCGCCCGGCGTTCTCCTCCGTCACCTGCCGCTCGGTCGCGGCGAGGACGAGCACGTCGCACGGCAGCTCGAGCAGCTCGGCGTTCGAGACCTCCCGCGTGTCGGCGAAGCCCGCGATCCCGCCTCCGCCCTCGCCCTCGCGGTAGCGGTCGAGCTCGACCAGGTCGATCCCGGCCTCCGAGTGGATCCCGCCGACGATGTCCGAGACGGCCACGACCTTCGCGCCGCGTGCGGCCAGCTCGTGTGCCGCGACCGCCCCCACCTTCCCGTAGCCCTGGACGACGCAGGCGGTGCCCTCGAGCGTCCAGCCGAGCCGCTCGACCGCGCCCTCGACCACCATGACGACCCCGATCCCGGTCGCCTCAGGGCGGAGCACGGACCCGCCCACGGAGAGCGGCTTGCCCGTGACGATCTCCGGCACGGCGTGGCCGACCTGCATCGAGTACGTGTCCATCATCCAGGCCATCGTCTGCGCGTCGGTCGCCATGTCGGGCGCGGGGATGTCCTTCTGCGGCCCGATGATCGGCAGGAGCTCCTGGGTGAACCGGCGCGTGAGCCGCTCCCGCTCCTCGAGCGAGAGCGCCCGCGGGTCGCAGCGCACGCCGCCCTTCGCACCGCCGTACGGGAGGCGGAGGAGGGCGCACTTCCATGTCATCCACATCGCGAGCGCCGCGCACTCGCCGAGCGTGACGGCCGTGTCGTACCGGACGCCGCCCTTCGTCGGCCCGAGCACGCTCGAGTGCTGGACGCGGTAGCCCGGGTAGACGGCGAGCGAGCCGTCGTCGAGCCGCACGGGGATCGAGACCGAGAGCGCGCGCTCGGGGAAGCGCAGCACCTCGGCGACCGACTCGGTGATCCCGGCCGGCTCGACCGCGCCGTCCAGCTGGCCGATCGCCGTCCGGAAGAGCGGGTCGTCGAGCTCGGGCGGGAGGTCGCCCCTCGGGGTCGTCGTCGGGGTCGCCACGGGCCGCCCAGTCTACGTTCGCGGCGCCTCGGGCTCGGCGGTGTCCCGCTCGACCTCGAGCACGAGCCCGTCGCGCCCGACGACGCGCACCGGCTCGCCCGCGGCCAGCCCGCTCTCGGCCCGCGCCTGCCAGAGCTCCCCGTCGATCCTCACCGAGGCCGCGCTCACGGCTCGGCCGCGTGCCCCGATGAGCGTCTCCGCCCCGACCTGCACGCCCCGGCGCCGGGAGAGCCAGAGCCAGAAGCCCGTCTCCGCCACCTCGACGATCGCCGCTGCCACGACGAGGACGATCCCCCACGGCGACGGAACGACGAAGACCGCGAGGACGATCGCCACGACGAAGAGCACGGCCAGAGGCTACTTCGGGGCCGGGACCGGCCGCTTGTCACATGGGCCGATCGCCGGAACAATCCAGCGACGCCGGCAACCGAAGGAGGTTCACGTGGACACGGAGACCACGAAGCCCGCCCGCACCTTCGACCACCTGCGCGAGCACTCGATCGGCCTGCCCGAGGTGCTCTTCCAGTCGATCACGCACATGGCGCCCGCAGCGGCGGTCGCGTTCTCGATCCTCGTGTCGGTCGGCTTCGCCGGCCAGGCGCTCCCCCTCTCGGTGCTCCTCGCCACGATCGCGTGCGTGCTCGTCGCGAGCTCGATCGGCCAGCTCGCGAAGCAGATGCCGTCGGCCGGCGGCCTCTACACGTACGTGAGCCGCGCGCTCGGCCCGCGCGCCGGGTTCTTCACCGGCTGGTGCTTCCTCCTCTTCGAGCCGCTCGTGGCGCCGCTCCTCTTCCTCATCTTCGCGTGGGCGACCGAGGACGTCGTGAAGAACGAGATCGGCTGGGACATCGGCTGGGCGTGGTGGGTGCTCGTGGCCGCTGCGATCGTCTTCTTCCTCACCTACCGGGACGTGCGGCTCTCGACCCGCGCCGGGGTCGTGCTCGGCGCGATCGAGATCTCGATCTTCGCCGCGCTCGCGATCTGGATGCTCGTGTCGAACTGGGACACGCTGACGCTCCAGGCCTTCAACCCCGAGAACCGGAACCCCGACGCATCGAGCGACTTCTCCGGCGTCTTCAAGGGGATGATCTTCGCGGTGCTCGCCTTCATCGGCTTCGAGGCGGCGGCGCCGCTCGGGGAGGAGGCGAAGAACCCACGCAGGACGATCCCGCGCGCGGTCGTGTGGTCGGCCGTGCTCGTAGGCACCTTCTACGTGCTCTGCTCGTACGCCTGGGTCTACGGCGCCGGGTTCGACAACTTCCTCACGCAGGCGACCGAGAACGCCGACCCCTGGCGCGCGCTCGGCAAGGTGTTCTGGTCGACCGGCTGGATCCTCGTCTTCTTCGCGATCCTGAACTCGGCGATCGCGAACGCGAACGCGGGCGTGAACGCGGCGACGCGCGTGCTCTACGCGATGGCGCGGAACGGGGCGATGCCGCACCAGCTCGCCCGCACGCACCCCGTCCACCGGACGCCGCACGTCGCGATCATCCTGGACGTCGTCGGCGGCGCGATCGTCGCGCTGCTCCTCGGCTGGAAGTGGGGGCCGCTCCTCGCCTTCGCGACGATCGCGACCGCGATCACCGTGGTCGTGATCCTGATCTACATCGCGGTCTGCATCGGGACGGTCGTCTTCTACCTGCGCGAGCGCCGGAGCGAGTTCAACGTGTTCCTGCACCTGATCTTCCCGGTGCTCGGCGCGGTCGCGTTCGTCTTCCCGCTCTACTACCAGTTCAAGGATTGGCCGGACAACCCGCTCGGGTACGGGAACTGGGTGGCGCTCGTCTGGGTCGCGGTGGGCATCGTGCTGACCATCTGGGTCTCGATCGCACGGCCGTCCGCGCTCGAGCAGGGCGGCCGGGTGTTCGTCGAGGACGAGACGGCCTCGGCGGCGGCCCCGGCGGGGAGGTAGCGATGGCGGTGGCGAAGATCGACGAGGTGATCGGGCGCGACAGCGTCATCTGGGCGTTCGGGCCCGATCTCGACCCGGTCGTCGAGGTCGAGCCCGGCGCGGTCGTCCGCCTCGAGACGAACGACTGCTTCACGGGCCAGATCCGGAGCGAGGACGACCTCGTGACGGGCATCGACTTCGAGCGGATCAACAGCGCGACCGGCCCGGTCGCCGTCCGGGGCGCGGAGCCGGGCGACTCGCTCGTGGCCGAGCTCCTCGAGGTGACCCCGATCGAGTGGGGCGTCGCGACGATCATCCCCGGCTACGGCCAGCTCCACGAGCAGGTGCGCTCACCCGTCACGAAGATCTTCCAGGTCCGGGACGGCATGGTCGAGATGGACGAGCGGATCCGCTTCCCGCTGCGCCCCATGGTCGGCGTCGTCGGCGTCGCGACCGAGGGCGACACGCTGACGAACGCGCTCCCGGGCCGCCACGGCGGCAACCTCGACAACCACCTCCACGGCCCCGGCGCGAAGATGTACTTCCCCGTGCGCCAGCCCGGCGGCATGTTCGCGGTGGGCGACATGCACGCGTCCATGGGCGACGGCGAGATCTGCGGGACCGGCGTCGAGATCGCCGGCGAGGTGGTGATCCGGTTCGACCTCGTGAAGGGCAAGCAGGGCCGCTGGCCCGTCACCGAGCTCGCCGACCGCTGGATCGTCCACGGCACCGCGTTCGAGTTCATGGACGCGATGCAGCTCGCGTGCGAGGAGGCCGCGCGAATGCTCGTCGACGAGTGGAACATGTCCATGGAGGACGCCTTCATCTTCCTGAGCGTGGCCTGCGACGTGAACGTGGCGCAGGCCTGCAAGCCCGGGCCGGGGTTCGAGACGATCGCACGTGTCTCCATCCCGAAGATCGACGCGATCCCCGGCCCGTTCGACG
>DATBIQ010000092.1:0-11689 GCA_036556865.1 Gaiella sp. | reverse complement strand
GCTCGGCTCGCAGACGGCATGGCTCCTCGACGGGAGCGGCGTCTGCATCACGAGCGGCGAGCAGCTCGCAGAGGGCATCCGCGCCGCGGCCGCGGCGGGCTGGCCCGTCGCGGTGCACGCGATCGGCGACCGCGCGAACCGCGAGGCGCTCGACGCGTTCGAGGCCACCGCCGACGCGTGGCAGCCACTCGGCCTCCGCCAGCGGATCGAGCACGCACAGTGCCTCGACCCGGCCGACGTGCCGCGATTTGCCGCCCTCGGCGTCGCGTGCTCGGTCCAGTTCAGCCATGCGCCCTCCGACCGCGACCTCGCGGAGCGCTTCTGGGCCGGACGGCTCGACGGGGCGTACGCGTTCCGCACGCTGCTCGAGAGCGGCGCGGTCGTCGCGAACGGCTCGGACGCGCCGGTGGAGGAGCTCGACCCGCTCGCCGGCATCGCCGCGGGAGTGCGTCGCACGATCGACGAGCGACCCGGCTGGCGCGCCGCAGAGGCGCTGACCGTGGAGCAGGCGCTCCACGCGTCGACCGTCGCGCCGGCGTGGCTCGCGGGCGACGAGCGCCGCCGCGGCAGGCTGCTCCCGGGGTTCCTCGCCGACGTCGTCGTGCTCGACCGCGACCCGGTCGCGGTTTCGGCCGACGAGCTCGCCGACGTGCAGGTCGTCGCGACGATGGTCGGCGGCCGCTGGGCGCACAACCCCCCACCCTGGGACTGATCCGCCCCAGGTCTACGGGAAACCGCCCTCGGCACCGGCGGAAACTGTCCCTACAATTGGGACATGGCCACCCGAGCCGAGACGCCGCGGACGATGCTTCCCGTCCACCAGGCGGGCCAGTGCTCGGTCGCGGCGACGGGCGAGATCGTCGGCTCGAAGTGGACGGTGCTCATCGTCCACGACCTCTCCGAGGGCCCGCGCCGGTTCACGCAGCTCGAGCACGCGTGCGCGGGGATCAGCCCGCGGACGCTCGCCGAGCGCCTGCGCTGGCTCGAGGCGGAAGGCATGGTCGTGCGCCGCAGCTACGCGGAGTCGCCGCCCCGCGTCGAGTACGAGCTGACCGAGAAGGGCGACGCGCTCAAGCCGATCATCGACGAGATGCGCCGCTTCGGGCACGACTGGCTCGGCTGCGAGGTTCATTCGGCCTAGGGGCCAGACCCCGCTCGCCCCACACGCGGACGAGCTCGACGCACGTCGCAGCCGCGGCGGCCATGTCCTGGACGGAGGCCCACTCGCGCACCGAGTGGTAGTGCTGCCCGCCCGTGAAGAGGTTCGGCGTCGGGAGGCCCTTCTCCGTCAGGCGGGCGCCGTCGGTGCCGCCCCGGATGATGCTGTGGACGGGCTCGACCCCCGCGCGCCGGATCGCCTCCTCGGCGGCCTCGACGATCTCGGGATGGCGGTCGAGCACGGTGCGCATGTTCCGGTACTGCTCCTCGACCGCGAGCGTGAAGGAGGCCCGCGGCTCCCGCCCCACGACCTCCGCTGCGATGCTCCGCACGAGCTCGACGTGCCGCTCGAGCTTCTCGTCGTCGTGGTCGCGGGCGATCAGCCACATCGTCACCCGGGAGGCCGACCCCGCGACCCGCTCGGGATGGACGAATCCTTGGCGGTCCTCCGTCGTCTCCGGCGAGAGCTCGTCGCGGGGGAGCGCCGCGACGACGTCCGCGAGCAGCTTGAGCGCGTTGACGAGGCGCCCCTTCGCCGAGCCGGGATGGACGCCCACGCCGTCGATCGTGAGGACGAGCCGGTAGGCGGAGAACGTCTCGGTCTCGACCTCGCCGAGGCCTGAGCCGTCGAAGGTGTAGGCGAGGTCGGCACCGAAGGCGTCGAGGTCGAAATGGTCGGTCCCGCGGCCGACCTCCTCGTCGACGGTGAACGCGATCCGGGCGGTCGCGCGCGGCCCGTCGTCGGCGAGCAGTCGGTGGGCGGCGGTGACGATGATCGCGACGCCGGCCTTGTCGTCGGCACCGAGCAACGTCGTGCCGTCGCTCGTGACCAGGTCGTGGCCGAGCTTCTCGGCGAGCCCGGGCATGTCGCCCGGGTCGAGCACCTGCGTCGCGTCGCCTTCGAGCCGGATCGGCTCTCCGCCCCACTCCCGGTGCACGACCGGTGTGACGCCCGCGCCGGAGACCTGGGGCGACGTGTCGACGTGCGCGATCAGCCCCACGACCGGGGCGTCCGGCACGGTGCCCGGCACGGTCGCGAACACGTAGCCGTGCTCCGTGAGCTCGACGTCGCCGAGCCCGATCGCGCGGAGCTCGTCGAGGAGCAGCCGCGAGAGATCGAGCTGCCTCTCGGTGGACGGGTACGTCGTCGAGGCCGGGTCCGACTCGGTGTCGACCACGACGTAGCGAAGGAACCGCTCGAGCACCTCCTCGCCGAGCTCCTCGGCGAGAGCTCCGGTATACCGGGCGTCAGCCGAGCGCCGCAAACCGCCTCAGCACCTCGATCGTCGTCTCGAGCCCCTGCCGGAGGGCGTCGGCGGGGATGTTCTCGTTGGGCGAGTGGAGCTGGGCCGTCGGTCGCATGAAGCCCGTGACGATCACGGGCACGCCGCGAGCGGTGAGCGCGGCCACGACAGGGATCGACCCACCGGTGCGGACGACGACGGGACGGATCCCGAGCGTGTGCTCGAACGCGTCGAGCGCCGTGAGGACGGCCTGGCTCTCGGGATCGACGTAGCCCGGCTCCCCCGTCGACCAGAGCTCGATCTCCACGTCAGCACCCTCCGGGGCCGCTTCGCGCAGCATCCGCTCGAACACCGGCGCGATCGCGGCGGTCGTCTGTCCCGGTGCGAGACGGATCGAGACGTTCGCGATCGCCTCGACCGGCAGCACGGTCTTCTGCAGCCGCGGCGACCCGCTCTCGATCCCGTGGACGGTGACGGCCGGCTCGGCGGTCGTCCGCAGGTGGAAGTCGTCGGCGGCCCGCGGATCCGACGGCCGTGCACCGTGCACGGCGAGCTCCTCGGCGCCGCCGGGCAGCGCGGCCCAGCCCTCGATCTCCACGTCCGTGGGAGGCACGGCGCTCTCGCGGAGCGGTGCCGGGAGGAGGCCGTCGGGGCCGGGCAGGACGGCCGCGAGCATCTCCATCAGCGCATGCGTCGCGGCGAGCGCGGCGCCGCCGTAGAGGCCGGAATGGAGGTCGCGCTCCCCCGTTCGCACCGTGACGTGGAAGTAGCAGAGCCCGCGCAGCGCGGTGCAGAAGCTCGGGAGCGTCTCGGTGGCGTAGCCGCCGTCGAGGATCAACGCGACGTCGGCGTCGCCGGTGTCCTCCGTCACCCAGTCGACGACCGACGTGCCGCCGATCTCCTCCTCGGCGTCGATCGCGAACCGCACGTTCACCGGCAGCTCCCCGGCGGCGGCGAGCAGCCGTGTCGCCTCGAGGAGCATGTAGAGGTGTCCCTTGTCGTCCGCGATCCCGCGCGCGACGAGCTTCCCGTCGGTCTGCGTCAGCGTCCAGGGGTCCGACTCCCAGAGCTCGAGCGGGTCGGGCGGCTGCACGTCGAGATGCGCGTACGCGAGGACGGTCGGCGCGTCGCCTCCGGTCGAGGCGCGCACCTCGCCGATCACGAGCGGCCGGCTGCCGCGCTCCTGGATCTCGACCGAGCCGCCCATCGCATCGATCCGCGCCGCGACCCACTCGGCCGCCCGGCGCACGTCGGCGGCGCGCTCGGCGTCGGCGCTGACCGACGGGATCGCGATGAGCTCGGCAAGCTCGGCGACCAGCTGCTCGTGGGCCGGGACCACGCGGGCGATCGTACCCGCGTGCCCGCGCCGGAAGCGCAGCTCTCTCAGGCGACGTCGCGGACGGCCGCGGCGTCGGCCAGCGCGCGGAGCTTCTTCAGGCTCTGGTGCTCGATCTGCCGGATCCGCTCGCGCGTCACGTTGAACGCGCGCCCGACCTCGTCGAGTGTCCGCGGCTGCTGGCCGTCGAGGCCGTAGCGGAGCTCGAGCACCTGGCGCTCCCGCGGGGACAGCGCACCGAGGATCGAGCGCAGCGCCTCGCGCCGCATCGTCACCTCGGCCGCCTCGTCGGGCAGCGGCTCCGACTCGTCGGTGAGGAAGTGCCCGAACTCGGACTCCTCCTCGTCGCCCACGGGCTTCTCCAGGGAGACCGGTGTCTGGGCGCTCCGCTTGATCTGCTCGACCTCCTCGAGCGCGAGGTCGAGGTCGGCGGCGATCTCGGCGGAGGTCGGCTCGCGCGCGAGCTCGCCGCGGAGCTTGCGCTCGGAGCGGCTGATCTTGTTGAGCTTCTCGACGACGTGGACGGGCATACGGATCGTGCGGCCCTTGTCGGCGATCGCACGGGCGACGGCCTGCCGGATCCACCAGGTCGCGTACGTCGAGAACTTGAACCCCTTGCGCCAGTCGAACTTCTCGGCCGCTCGGACGAGCCCGATCGTCCCCTCCTGGATCAGGTCGAGGAACGGGAGCCCCTGGTTGCGGTAGCGCTTCGCGATCGAGACGACGAGCCGCAGGTTCGCCTCCACCATCGCCTGCTTCGCGCCGTGGTCGCCGCGCTCGATCCGCTTCGCGAGCTCGACTTCCTGCGCGGCCGTCAGGAGCGGCACCTTCCCGATGTCCTTGAGGAAGAGCTGGAGCGTGTCCGTCGAGATCTCCGGCTCGGAGGCCTCCCAGACGCGGTCGCCCTGGGGCTCCTCGGCCTCCTCCTCCGGGACGACGACCTCGATCTGCTCCTCGTCGAGCGCGTCGTAGAACGCGTCGATCTGCGCCGGATCCAGGTCGAGCTCGTCGAGCGCGAGCGCCACCTCGTCCGCGTCGAGACGCCCCTGCGCACGGCCGGACTCCAGCAACGCCCGCCCCTCGTCCGAGGAGAGAACGACCTCCGGTGCCGCCGCCGTCCGTTCCGGATCACTCGCTGCTGCGCTCAGGACCGCCCCTTCCGTCGCGTCGCTCGACACGGTAGCCACGAAGTCCGCGTTCCGCAAAAAAACCGTGCCGTCGTCACACGCCCGCCTTGTCGAGCTCGTCGAGGTACTTCCGCGCCTCGCCCGCGAGCGGCGAGCCCGGCTCGACGGCCGTCGCGCGGACGAGCTGGGTGCGCGCCTCCTTCACCTCGCCCGACCAGAGCAGCAGGAGGCCGAGGTGGAACCGCACGGTCGCCTTGTCCGGGAAGCGCCGGGTGAGGGGACCGAGGCGCGAGAACGCGTCCGCCGGCCGCGCCTTGTCGAAGCGTCCGACCGCAGCGGCGACCTGCGCCTCCGCGTCGTCCGGCGCCTCGCGCGCCGCCTCGGAGAAGACCCGCTCGGCCGAGCGCTGCATGCCGAGGCGCTGGAGGGCAACGCCGTAGAGGAGCTTGCCGTCGACGCCCGTCGCGGCGTTCCGGCGCAGCAGGGCGAGCTGGGCCGGCGGCGAGAGGCCCTCGAGGCCGGCCGGCAGCGTCGCCGTCGCGACGAACACCGGCAACCCGCGCGCGTACTCGGGGTGCAGCAAGTTGCCGGCGGCGACCGCATACGCGGAGTCCGGCTCGGAGGCTGCAGCGGCGCGCCATGCGTCCTCGGCTCCCGGCAAGCCCGCCCAGAAGAGCGCCACGCCGAGGTTGAGCTGCACCACCGCGTCCTGCGCGTGCAGGCCCGCAAGGCGGTTCATGCGGTCGACCGTGCCGGCCGGCCAGGTCGCGAACGCCTGGCCGACGCGCGCCTCGACCGAGTCGATCCGTGCAAACGACCGTCCCGCGGCGGCCCGCTTGCCGGAGGCATACAGCTGCGCGGCCCGCCGCAGCGCCACGGCGTCCGCGTCGGTGCGTACGCCGAGCTCGAGCGTCAAGGGCGGCGCTCCCTTCCGGGGCTTCGGCGCCGGCGCGGCGCCGCCGGACGGCTCCGTCTGCAGGGCGACGACCCCGACCACCACCACCGCGGCGGCCGCCGCCGCTGCGACCGTGAACGCGACGACGCGGGCGAGCGGCGACACGGAGCCACGGTAGCCGCTCTGGGCGTCATACGATCACGACGAGGCCAGGCTCCGGGATCTTCCTTCGACCGCTCGGCGCAGCCTGCCGCTCACTCGCTATATTCGGGAAAGTAATGGCGAGCTACAGAGAGCTCCTGGCAGCTGCGCGCGCCGAGATCGACGAGATCTCGACGCCGGAGGCCCATGCGCTGCTCGAGGGGGGTGAGCTGCCACTCTTCGTCGACGTCCGCCTGCGCGAGGAGTGGGACGAGGGCCACCTGCCCGGCGCGATCCACGTTCCGCGCAACAACCTCGAGTCGCGTGTCGAGGCGCTGATCCCGGACAAGACGCGGCCGCTCGTCGTCTACTGCGAGAGCGGCTCCCGGTCGGCGTTCGCGACGCGCGACCTCCACGCGCTCGGGTACGAGAACGCAGTCAACCTCTCCGACGGCTTCGCCGGCTGGAAGCGGAACGGCTACGAGCTCGTCACGCCGGCGGCGCTCACGCCCGCGCAGCGCGCGCGCTACGCGCGCCACCTGCTCATCCCGGAGGTCGGCGAGGAGGGCCAGCAGCGCCTGCTCGACGCGCGCGTCCTGCTGATCGGCGCCGGCGGCCTCGGCTCCCCCGCCTCGCTGTACCTCGCAGCCGCCGGTGTGGGCACGCTCGGGATCATCGACCCCGACGTCGTCGACGACTCGAACCTCCAGCGCCAGATCGTCCACTCGACCGATCGCCTCGGCGAGCCGAAGGTCGACTCGGCGAAGCGCACGATCGAGGCGCTCAACCCGGACGTCTCGGTCGTCACCTTCCAGGAGCGGCTCGACTCCGAGAACATCGAGCGGGTGCTCGCGCACGGCTGGGACGTGATCCTCGACGGGACGGACAACTTCCCGACCCGCTACCTGGTGAACGACGCTTCCGTGTGGCACCGGATCCCCGTCGTCCACGGCTCGATCTACCGCTTCGAGGGCCAGGTCACTGTCTTCGACCCGGAGAACGGCCCGTGCTACCGCTGCCTCTACCCTGCCCCGCCGCCGCCGGAGCTCGCGCCGAGCTGCGCCGAGGGTGGCGTGCTCGGCGTCCTGCCGGGGATCGTCGGCTCATTGCAGGCGAGCGAGGTGCTGAAGCTCGCGCTCGGCGTCGGGGAGTCGCTCGCCGGCCGGCTGCTCCTCTTCGACGCGCTCCACACGACGTTCGACGAGGTCGCGATCCGCCGCAACCCCGAGTGCCCCGTCTGCGGCGACCACCCGACGATCACGGAGTACATCGACTACGTCGAGTTCTGCCAGGGCCCCTCGGCCTCCGGCCGGGCGGGGGCTCACGCCGGGCAGAGCCCGGCTCCGCCCAGCCCTGACGCCGCTCCTGCGGCGATGCCTTCCGGGGCCGTGCAGAGCACTGTCCCCTCCGGCCTCACCGCAGGAGCGACGCCCCGGGAGACCGAGGGTGCGCGGGCGGTGCACGCCTCGTGACGGTCGTCCGGATACCTCCGACGCTGCGCAACGAGGTCGGCGGCGCGCGTCAGGTCGAGGCCGACGGCACGACGGTGCGCGAGGTGCTCGACGACCTCGTCGAGCGGCACCCGGCGCTCGGGGAGCAGATCCTCGCCGACGGCGGCATCGCGCCGTTCGTCAACGTCTACCTCGGCGGCGAGGACGTCCGCACGCTCGACGGGCTCGACACCCCCGTCCCCGACGGGGAGACCGTGATCCTGCTCCCGGCGATGGCAGGCGGCTCGTCGCAGCCCTGGTCGCCGCCGGTCGCGACCAGTGTGCTCGACCTCGTCGGCTCGACGCCGCTCGTCGAGCTGACACGGCTGTCCCCGAAGCCGGGCGTCCACGTCTACGCGAAGCTCGAGGGCCAGAACCCGACCGGCTCGATCAAGGACCGTGTCGCGAAGGCGATGATCGAGGCGGCGGAGGCGTCGGGCGAGCTCGAGCCGGGTCGCGCGCTGCTCGAGCCGACCTCGGGCAACACCGGCATCTCGCTCGCCCTCGTCGCGTCGCTCAAGGGCTACCCGCTGACCTGCGTGATGCCCGAGAACGCGACCGAGGAGCGCAAGCGGCTGCTCAAGCTGTACGGCGCCGACATCGTCTTCTCGCCGGCGGAGGAGGGCTCCAACGGCGCGGTGCGCCTCGCGCTGCGGATGGCGGAGGACGACCCGAAGTGGTTCGTCCCGTTCCAGTACGCGAACGAGGCGAACCCGCGCGCCCACTACGAGGGCACCGGCGCTGAGATCGCCGCGGCACTCGACCGGGTCGACGTCGTCGTGGCCGGGCTGGGCACGGGCGGGACGTTGATGGGCGTCGGCGAGCGGCTCCGTGAGACGTTCCCCGAGGTCGTCGTGGCGGCCGCCGAGCCGCTTCCCGGCGACCCGGTGATGGGCCTGCGCTCGCTCGACGACGGCTACGTGCCGCCGATCCTCGACGTCTCGCGTCTCGACCGCAAGCTGCTCGTCTCGAACGAGGAGGCGGTCGCGGCGGTGCGCGAGCTCCTGCGCCGCGAAGGGATCCTCGGCGGGGTCTCCGCCGGCGCGGCGATCCACGTCGCACTGCGCCTGGCCGACGAGCTCGACGAGGGCGTCGTCGTGACGATCCTCGCGGACGGCGGCTGGAAGTACCTGAGCGCCGACTTCTGGGAGGTCGCCGCCGACGACGTCGGCGAGTCGATGGAGTCGACCGTCTGGTGGTGATCCCCGCGGCGGTGCGGGCGGCGATCGCCGCCCACGCACGCGCGGAGCTTCCGAACGAGGCCTGCGGGCTGCTCCTCCTCGACGGGGACGAGGCGGTCGACTACGTGCCCGCCGAGAACGCGTCCCCGTCGCCGTACTACTTCGAGCTCCGGCTCGATCCCGTCGTGTGGGCGGATCTCGGCGACCGCGACCTCGAGCAGGCGATCGTCCACTCGCACGTCTCGTCCGAGCCGCGGCCGTCGCGAACCGACGTCGAGCGGATCGGCCTCTGGCGCGACCAGCCGTACGTCATCTACTCCGTCCGGCTGGACGAGCTCGCCGCCTGGCGCATCACCGCCGACGGCATCGAGCCGCTGCCGCTTCGCTGACCGCAATACGTGCTGGCACCGGGATCGAGCTCCCGGCTGACACCGAGGCACGTCCGGGGGTGGCGGCGATGTGGGCGCCCTCCGTCCGCCCTAGCGTCGGTCCTGACACCGACGGAAGGAGCTTCCGATGTTCCGCAGAGGCGACACGATCGAGAACCCGGTCACGGGGGAGCGCATCACCTTCCTCCGGACGTCGGCCGAGACGGACGGCGAGGCGGTCGTGTTCGAGTGCGCCGTCCGACCCTCGGGCTTCGTGGCGGCCGCGCACGTGCACCCGTTCCAGAGCGAGCGGTTCGAGATCCTCGAGGGCGCCCTCACGTTCCGCATCGACGGGCAGGACCTGCCGGTCGGCCCCGGTGACTGCGTGCTCGTTCCGGCCGGCCGCAGCCATCGCTTCCGTAACACGGGCGACACCGAGGCGCGCTTCCGCTGCGAGGTGCGCCCGGCGCTCGGCTTCGAAGGGCTGATCGAGACGATGTTCTCGCTCGCCGAGGCGGGCAAGACGAACCGGAAGGGGATGCCGGGCCCGCTGCGCCTCGCGGTGATCGCGCGGGCGCACTTCGACACCGTGCGCCTGCCGTTCCCGCCGGCCTGGATCCAACGGATCGGTCTCGCCGTCGGGTCTCCGCTCGGGCGGATGCTCGGATATCGCGCGACGTACGAGCCCGCGGCGGAGCGCGTCGGGCGCGAGGTGGTCGCGACGTGACGCGGAGGCGGAGGCTGCGACGGCGGCTCCTGTGGGCGAGCGTGCTGGCCGGGCTCCTGCTCCTCCTCGTCGCCGCGTCGGCGCTCGAGGCGGGGCTGCGGATGGGCGACGGCGCCAGGGCCCGGCTCGCGCGGTCGAGACGAGCCGCAAGACGCGGCCGGCCGGGCCTGCGGGGCTGGCGCTCCCACGGGAGCGCCAGCCTCGGGGCCGCGTTCCGGAGGGCTACTTGACCGTGAACGAGCCCTTCATCACGCTCGAGTGGGGGTCGCAGACGAACCTGTAGGTGCCCTTCTTCAGAGTGACCGTGAAGGACTTCGTCCCGGTGGCGCTCACGCTCGTCTTCACGTTCACGCCGGGCCCGGTGAGGTGGAAGTTGTGGATCGAGGACTTGTCGGCCACGACGAGCTTGACCTTGCCGGCCTTGGTCGGCTTCTTCGCCAGCGTGATCGTGAACCCGGGGCCGACGGTGCCGTTGTAGGTCGGCGTCGCGGCGCTCGCCGGGAGGGCGAAGGCGAGGGCCACGAGGGCGGCCGGAACGAGGATCGGTAGGCGGTTCATCGGTCTCCTTGGGTCGGCGGCTGCGGACACGGGTGATAACGGGAACGCACCCCGTTCGGATTCCCTCGACCCGCCCGCAGGGCCTCGCCCGGGATAGGGTCGTGGCGATGATCGCCGACGCCCACGTCGACCTGCTCATGGAGCTCGCCTACCGCGAGCGCCGGCTCGGGGAGACGAACGTCTTCGCCGAGACCTGGCTGCCGCTCCTCGAGCGCGGCGGTGTCGGCCTGCAGGTGTGCCCGGTCTACGTCGATGTCACGGTGCAGCCCGAGGGGTCGCTCCGCGAGGCCTTGTCCATGGTCGCCGCCTTCCACCGTGCGCTTCGCGAGAACGAGGACCGCGTCGTCCAGGTGCGGAGCGCGGACGATCTCGACGCCGTCGACGGGGGCGAGCGGATCGGGCTCCTGCTCTCGCTCGAGGGGGTGGAGTGCTTCGGGGTCGAGACCTGGCCGGCAGACGTCTTCCACGAGCTGGGCGTGCGGATGGCGAGCCTCACCTGGAACCGCCGCAACGCGTTCGCCGACGGCGCGGCCGAGCACGACGGGAGCCTCTCGCGGCTCGGCCGCGAGCTGGTCGACCATCTGGTGGCGCTCGGCGTGATCCTCGACCTGGCGCACGCCTCGCACGGGCTGTTCGCCGAGGTCCTCGAGCGCGTCGCCGGAGCACCCGTGCTCTGCTCGCACGGCGGCTGCAGGGGCGTCTACGACACGCCGCGGAACCTCGACGACGAGCAGCTCCGCGCGCTCGCAGCGGCCGGCGGCCTCTTCGGGCTGATGCTCCACCCGATCGCGATCGGGCCCGAACGGCGGACGATCGACGGCGTGATCGACCACCTCGAGCACGCGGCCTCGGTGATCGGGATCGAGCACGTCTGCCTCGGCGGCGACTTCACGAAGCGGCTGTGGGAGGCGATGCCGCCACCGCCGGAGCCGAAGGACGGCCTCGCGCCGCCCGGCCTCGAACCGGGGCAGGGGATCGAGGAGCTGACGGGACCGGAGTGCTACCCCGCGCTCGTCGCGGGCCTCGAGCGGCGCGGCTGGGGCGGCGAGGACGTCGAGGCAGTGACGTCGGCCAACCTCCTGCGGTTCCTGCGGGAATCCCTCTGACAGCGCCACGCCCCCTCTCCGACCGCGGCAGGCGGGCGAAGAGAGGGCGGGTCTCGGGACGCCGCGAGCACCTCGCTCAGAGGCCGAGCGCGGTCGGCGCCTTCGGCGCCTGCGGCTGGTAGGTCGGCCGGAAGCCGAGCATGCGGCCGAGAGGTGAGCCCATCGCGAGGCCGAGACGCTGGAGCCATGCGGGCGGGAACGGCAGCCGGACATCGTCGAAGTGGTGCTTCGCGATCACGGCGAGCCTCAGCGGGTTCGGCATCCCCTTGCGGTTCGTCTTTCCGTCCGCCGCGAGCGCGTACATCGTCGCAAGCAACTGCTCGAACTGGAGGGCCGGGCGCACCTCGGTCCGGAAGCG
>DATBIQ010000091.1:0-4286 GCA_036556865.1 Gaiella sp. | reverse complement strand
GCGTCGTGGACGTGCTCCTGGACGAGCTTCATCTCGCCGCGGTCCTCGGCGAGGAGCGCGTCGACGGTGCGCTCCACCTCCTCGCGCGCCTCGTCGAAGAGCGGGCCGGGCTCGGCGAAGCCGCGCGCGATCAGCTCGGGCGCGGCGACCGGGCGGCGGCCGTTCTTGCCCCCGAGCGTCACGACGACGATGAGCACGCCGTCCTCCGACAGATGGCGGCGGTCGCGGAGCGCGACGTCGCGGACGTCGCCGACGCCGAGGCCGTCCACGAACGTGGAGCCGATGTCGAGGTGGTCGACGAGCTCGGCGACGCCGTCGCGGAGCTCCACGACGGAGCCGTTCTCGGCGAGGACGATCCGCTCCTCCGGCACGCCGGCATCCACGGCGAGGCGCGCGTGCGCCATGAGCATCCGGAACTCGCCGTGCACGGGCATGACGTTCTTCGGCCGCAGGAGCGCGAGGATCGTCCGCAGCTCCTCCGCGTTCCCGTGCCCGGAGACGTGCACGGGCGCGATCTCCTGGTGGAGCACGGTCGCGCCGGCCTTCGTCAGCCGGTTGATCGTGTCGTGGACGCGCAGCTCGTTCCCCGGCACCGGCTTCGCGGAGATGATCACCGTGTCGCCGGCCTCGATCTCGACGTTCTGGTGGTCGCGGTAGGCGATCCGCGTGAGCGCGGACATCGGCTCGCCCTGGCTGCCGGTGCAGAGGATCATCGTCTCGCGCGGCGCGAGCTCGCCGAGGTTGGCCGGCTTCACGAGGACGTCCTCGGGAACGTCGATGTACCCGAGGCTCCGCGCGATGTTGACGTTCTTCCGGAGCGAGCGCCCGACGAGCGCGACGCGGCGGCCCGTCTCGAGCGCGACGTCGATCGCCTGTTGCACGCGGTGGACGTTCGACGCGAACGACGCGATCAGGACGCGCCCCTCGAGCGGCGGGATGAACTGGCGGAACGCCTCCCCCACCGTCCGCTCGGACTGGGTCACGCCGGGCCGCTCGGCGTTCGTCGAGTCGCCGAGCAGGAGGTCGACGCCCTCGTTGCCGAGCTCGGCGAGCCGGCCGACGTCCGTGCGGAAGCCGTCCACGGGCGTGTGGTCGATCTTGTAGTCGCCCGTGTGCACGATCCGGCCGCCGGGCGTGTCGAGGACGACCGCGACCGCGTCCGGGATCGAGTGCGCCATCCGCACGAACTGGGCGCGGAACGGGCCGACCTGCACCGGCCCCGCGTCGGGGTCGGCCTCGATCAGCTCCGCGGCGCGCGCGAGCCCGTGCTCGTCGAGCTTCGACTTCACGAGCCCCAGCGTCAGGCGGGTCGCCCAGATCTCGGGCGCGCCGATCTCGCGCAGGAAGTAGGGGAGCGCGCCGACGTGGTCCTCGTGGCCGTGCGTGAGGACGACGGCGCGGACGTCGCCGCGGCGGTCCTCGAGCGGCCCGAAGTCCGGCAGGATCAGGTCGACGCCGAGATGCTCGTCGCGCGGGAACGAGAGGCCGGCGTCGATCACGACGAGGCCGTCGTCGGACTCGACGACGGTCATGTTCTTCCCGACCTCCCCCAGTCCCCCGAGCGGGGTGATGCGCGTCCAGGCCACCGGCTGGGAGCCTAGCGCGCTGCGGCCGGCTCGAGGACGCCGAGCCGGGCCAGGCAGTCGCGGATGCGCGCGCGCTCCTCGTCCGTCGCCTCGACGAGCGGCAGCCGCACGCCTCCGGCGTCGTGGCCGAGCATGGCGAGCGCAGCCTTGATCTGGATCGGGCCCACCACGACGCCGATCAGCTCGTACGCGGGCGCGAGCTCCTCGTCGATGCGCCGCGCGCCCTCCAGGTCGCCGGCCCGCACGCGTGCGATCAGCTCCTTCACCTGCGGCCCCACGACGTGCGTGTGGACGCAGACGCCGCCCGCGCCGCCCAGCTCCACGAAGGGCAGGACGAGGTTGTCGTCCCCGGCGTAGAGCGCGAGCCCGAGGTCGAGGATCGCGCGCGCCTGCCCCAGGTCCGCGTTCGACTGCTTGACGGCCGTCACGTTCGAGATCTCGGCCAGCCTGGCCATGGTCTCGGGCTCGATGTTGATCACCGCCCGGCCGGGGATGTTGTAGGCGATCACGGGCAGGTCGGTGGCGGCGGCGACCGCCCTGAAGTGCTCGACGATGCCGCGCTGGGGCGGCTTGTTGTAGTAGGGCGTCACCACGAGGACGGCGTGGGCGCCCGCGTCCGTGGCCTGCTCGGTGAGGCGGATCGACTGCGCGGTCGCGTTCGTTCCGGTCCCGGCGACGACCGTGGCCCGGTCGCCGATCGCGTCGACCGCCGTCTCGACGAGCGCGAGGCGCTCGTCCTCGGAGAGCGTCGCCGCCTCGCCGGTCGTGCCGTTGACGACCACGCCGTCGGAGCCGTTCTCCACGAGGTACGTGCAGAGCTCGCGGTAGCGGTCGAGGTCGACGGAGCCGTCGTCGCGAAACGGCGTGACGGTCGCGGTCAGGACCTCGCCCAGCACGAGGCGTCATTCTAGTCTGGAAGGGCATGTCCTCGCCCCGTCCGGCCGGAACCGCCAACGAGCGCTCGCTGTTCGTACTCGAGCTCGAGCACCTGGACGACTGGCCGGACGCGCTCGACCTGGGTCGCTTTGTCCTCTGCATGGCGGCGGATGCACGCGGGCTCGACGTCGAAGCGCTCCGGGAGATTGCGGCGCGCGCCCTCGCACAGGGCGCGGTTTACGTCTGCTCCTGGGGTCAGGAGAGCCGCCGTATCGAGACCGCGTTCGATCTCGAGAGGACTCTCCTGCAGCTTCCCGGCGAAGACGACCTCGTCATGACGACCAACCATGCGGGCGAGCCCTTGCGCGAGGCCATCTGGTTCTCGCTGGACGCAGCCTGGCCGAGCGACGGCTTCCTGCCGGTGAGCACATGGCTTGGGGTCACGGTCGGGTCATCTGCCGACCATGCCGCGTTTCGCGAAGCCCTCGCCGAAGCCCTGGCCGAGATAGAGGCGCATCGAACCGGTGCGTAGCACCGTCCTGATCGGCCGCTTCCTGCTCGAGCTCTGCCTGCTCGCGGCGCTCGCCTGGGCCGGGGCCTCGGTGGACGCGCCGCTCGTCGTGCGGATCCTGCTCGCGATCGGCCTGCCGCTCGGCGCGGCGGTGCTCTGGGGGATGTTCGTCGCGCCGAAGCGGCGCTTCCACGTGTCGGAGCCGACCCGGCTCCTCGTCGAGCTGGCGCTGTTCGCGGCGGGTGTGCTGGCACTCGTCCTCGCGGAGCACCTGATCGTCGGGCTCGCGCTCGGGGCGGTCGCGCTCCTCTGGGCCTGGCTAGCCCGCCTCTAGGACGGCGTCGAGCCCGCGCGTCACGCCGGGCGGGAGCCGGTCGAGCCGCTCGAGCGCGAGCAGGACGCCGGGCGCGAACGCGTCGCGCGAGACCGTGTCGTGGCGGATCGCGAGCGTCTGCCCCTCGCCGCCGAGGAGCACCTCCTGGTGGGCGACGAGCCCGGGCAGCCTGACGCTGTGGATCGGGACGTCGCCCTCCATCGCGGCAGCCGTCGCCTTCGCCGTGCCCGAGGGCGCGTCGAGCTTCCTCTCGTGGTGGAGCTCCACGATCTCGGCGCGGTCGAGGTGCTGGGAGGCCTCGGCGGCGAAGCGCATCATGAGGACGGCGCCGAGCGTGAAGTTCGGGACGACGAGGCACGGAACGCCGCGGTCGCGCGCCAGCGCGTCGAGCGCCGCGAGGTCGTCATCGGCGAGCCCGGTGGTCCCGATGACTGTCGGGACGCCCGCGGCCAGGCACCGCTCGGCGTTCGCGCGGACCGCGTCGGGCCGGGTGAAGTCGATCGCGGCGTCGTGACCGGCCGGGTCCGGGCGGTCACCGCTGCCGGCCTCGGTCACGTCGTGGCCGGCGTCGCGCAGCCGCGGCGCGAGGGCGGTCCCGACGCGGCCGCCGGCCCCGAGGAGCAGCACCTTCACGACCGTCGCCCCTGTGGACGATCCGGCGCGAACCCGGCACGAAGCGGCACACACCCGTGCGTCCTTCCTGGATAGCGTTCGTGCTGGGAGCCCGCGCCCCCCGATGGGGGACCACCGGCTCCGAGCGGGGACACGTCCGAACGGGCTAGGACGGGAGGGCGAACGCGGACGCCCGGGGTCTGCACGCTCGCCGGCGCGGTCGTTCGTCCTCCGCGGATCGTCACGCGGCCCTGGCCTCGGCCAGGTGCGGGGCCACGCGCGCGGCAGCGTCGCGGAAGCGGTCCTCGCTCGCACCGATCCCGGCGACCGAGAGCTTCTCCGGCGCCAGGAGCATCGCCGCGAGCTG
>DATBIQ010000090.1:0-23338 GCA_036556865.1 Gaiella sp. | reverse complement strand
GTCGTCCTCGAGGACGGGCGCATCGCCTGGCCGGAGGGACGGGCCGGCGCCCACGCCGTCCGCCTCCCTCTGCGGTGGCGCGGCCGCGGCATCGGGGAGCTCGTCGTCGACCGCGACACGCCGTTCTCGGAGGACGACCGTCAGCTGCTCGACGCGATCGCGAACCAGGCCGCGGTCGCGCTCGAGCACGGTCGGATGGCACTGCGCGGCGTCCTCGCCCAGGAGATCCACCACCGGGTCAAGAACAACCTCCAGACGGTCGCGTCGCTGTTGCGGCTCCAGGCGCGGGCCGAGGGCGTCGACCCCGGGAAGGCGCTCGGCGACTCGGTCAACCGGATCCTCGCGATCGCGGCCGTCCACGAGGAGCTGACCGAGCACCGCGAGGACGTCGTCGACCTCGCGGAGCTCGTCGACCGGCTGCGAGCGACGCTCGTGCAGGGGCTGGTCGTAGGGAAGCACGTCTCGGCCGAGCTCGAGCCGGTGGAGCTCGCCGGCCAGCGTGCCACGGCGCTCGCACTCGTGTTCAGCGAGCTTCTCTCGAATGCGCTCGAGCACGGCGGTGACAACGTGTCGATCGAGCTCGCCCGCGACGGCGACGACGCGGTGCTCACGGTCGCGGACGACGGGGGCGGGCTGCGCGGCGCCGAGGACGGGACGGGCATGTCGATCGTGCGCGCGCTCGTGCGGGACGAGCTCGGCGGGACGCTCGAGCTCTGCGACCGTGGGGGCCTGCGGGCCGACGTGCGGTTCCGCGCGTAGCGGCCTCCTGTCGCTCCTCCTGACCGCCGTACCGAGGGGCCCCTCTGCGCGCCGTCCTCGGCGCGATACCCTGGCGACGCACGGACGACGTCGTCCGGACCGGTCCGCCGACGGTGGCGGGAGCCGCGCCGACGCGCGGCGCGCCAGCCCCAGGACGGAGGAGGCCCCGTGACGAGCACGCCCATGCGCATCCTGATCGCCGAGGACGAGACGATCATCCGGCTCGACCTGCGCGAGCTCCTCGAGCGTTCGGGCTTCGAGGTCGTGGCCGAGGCGCGGGACGGCGAGGAGGCGGTGGCACTCGCGCGGAGCGAGTCGCCCGACCTTGCGCTGCTCGACGTCAAGATGCCGAAGCTCGACGGGATCGACGCCGCGCGCCGCATCCTCGACGAGCGGCCGATCCCGATCGTGATGGTGACGGCGTACGGCGAGCAGGAGCTCGTCGCTCGCGCTGTCGAGGCGGGGGTGTTCGGCTACCTCGTGAAACCCTTCCGGGAGTCCGACCTGCTCCCCGCGGTCGAGACCGCCCGGGCACGGCATCAGGAGCTCGTCGCGCTGCGCGAGGAAGCCGACTCGCTCGCCGAGGCGCTCGCCGCCCGGAAGGCGATCGAGCGCGCCAAGGGCCTGCTGATGGAGCGGGAGGGCCTCACGGAGCAGGAGGCGTTCGCCCGGCTCCGCAAGGCGAGCCAGATCTCCGGCCGGCCGCTCAAAGTGGTCGCCGAGGCGTTGATCGCGACGCTCGATCTCTCCGCGAGATCGGGATCCGCGGAAGCGGATCCCGAACGCGGCCGATCCCGCCTTCGGCGGGCAGATCCCTGAGGCGGCCTGCTTCGCGGCCGGGCTCGGCGTGCTAGGACGCGGCGAGCAGCCGGTCCTCCTCGCGGCGGCGGCGCATGCGGCGGGCGCCCCAGACGGCGAGCGCGACCAGCGCGACGGGGGCGAGCGCGACGGCCAGCGCGAGGACGACGACGGCCTCCCAGGCGAGGATCGCGACGGCCTTGTCGACGGCGCGGTCGAGACGCGACCCCGGCGCTGCGACCCCTGACCCCTCCTCGGTGCGGAGGTCGAGCTGGATCGTCGCGTTCCGTGCAGCCTCCGCCGTCGCGGCACGGCTTGCGCGGAGCTCCCGGAGCTGCGCCTGCGCCTGCGCGCGCCGTTCGAGCAGCCGTGCCCGCTCGGCCGCGGTGTCTGCCCGTTCGAGAGCGACGTTCAGGGCGGCGATCTGCGCGCGGAGCCGCTCGACCTGGCCGTCGAGCGTGTCGAGCGACTCCTGGAGGTCGTCGATCTGGACGTTCTGCGCCAGGATCGTCCCGAGGCCGGAGAGCCGCGTCACCGCATCTGCGGCTCTGGTGGACGGGACGCGGAGCGTCAGCGACGCCGCGCCTTCCGTTCCGGTGGCGTACTGGACCGAGACGACGTAGCCGCCGAGGTCGCGTGCGATCGAGAGAGCGCGCTGCGTCGCCTCGGAGAGCGCGTCCGTGTTCTCGACCGCGAGAGTGAGGCTCGCGCTGTAGCGCTGAGCGCGCCCGGACGCCGGGCCGGGCACCGTCTTGGCCCGCGCCCCCGACGCGTCGGCGGACGGACCGGCGAACGTCATGCCCGGGGCCTGCGGCGTGCCGCTGCTGCTCTGCGCCTCGACGGCCGTCGGCGGCGCGGACGCCTCCCGGGCGGAAGGCTCGGGGCGCGTGACGCCGATCGCGACCGCCGAGACGACGGCGAGGCCGGCCGCAGCCGGGACGGCGAAGAGGAAGCGGCGACGGCCGCGCAGGCGGTCGCGCAGGGACGGCGTGCCGACGGCCGGGGCCGACGCGAGCGTCAGCACCTGGACGCGGAGCGCCTCGCCCGCGGTGGGCCGCGAGACCCGCAGCTCGTGGACGATCTCGTCGACGGTCATCCCTCGTTCACCCTCTCCTCGAGTCGCTTCAGGGCGCGGCTCAGCCGCGTCGAGACGGCAGTGGGGCTGATCCCGAGCACGCGCGCGGTCGCGTCGCCGTCCAGCTCGAGCACGATCCGCAGCGCGAGCACCTCGCGCTCGCCCGCGGTCAGCGACGCCAGGGCGGTCTCGAGCTCCGGCGAGAGACCCTCGGCGAAGCTCTCGTCGACCCGCTCCGACAGCGCCGCGGCCTCCTCGCGCCGCCGCCGGCGGGCCTCCGAGCGGAACCAGTCGAGCGCCGTCGTCCGCGCGATCCCGAGCAGCCACGTCCGGGCGCTTCCGCGTCGTGGGTCGAACCGGCTCCACAGGCGAACCGCCTTCTCGAACGTCGAGCTCGCCAGATCCTCGGCGGTCTCACGGTCGCGCGTCAGGTAGAGCAGGTAGCCGTAGACATCGTCGAGATGCGCCTCGACCGCGTCGGCGAGGGTCGCCGGAGGGCGCGTGGCGAGGGGCTGCTCGAGCGTCATCGCGTGCACGCCTTCTCTACGCCGCCGACCGACCCTTCGTCACACCATCGCCGCTAGGACGTTTCGGCAGCCTCGCGAGCCCGCTGCGCCTCGGCCTCCCGCAGCTCGATACGTCGGATCTTGCCCGTGAGCGTCTTCGGGAGCGACGGGACGAACTCGACGCGCCGTGGGTAGTGGTACGCGCTCAGGCGTGTCCGCACGTGCTCCTGGATCGCCTGCGCCGTCTCGTCGGTCGGCCCGTATCCGTCCGCGAGGACGACGAACGCCTTCACGACGTTGCCGCGCCGCTCGTCCGGTGACGCGACCGCGGCCGCCTCGGCGACGGCCGGATGCTCGAGGCATGCCGACTCGACCTCGAAGGGGCCGATCCGGTACCCGGCGGCGATGATGACGTCGTCGGCGCGCCCCTCGTACCAGACGTAGCCGTCCTCGTCCATCCGCGCCGCGTCCTTCGTGTGGAACCACTCGCCGCCGAAGGCTTCGCGTGCCGCGGCCTCGTTGTTCCAGTAGCCGAGCGGGTAGTGCGGGTTCGTCCGGGCGCGGAGGCAGATCTCGCCCCGCTCGCCGCGCGGCACCGGTTGCTCGTCCTCGTCGAGGATCGCGACGTCCCAGCCCGGCGTCGGGCGACCCATCGACCCCTCGCGAACCTCCATGAACGGGAAGTTCGAGCACAAGGGGTAGCTCTCCGAGAGGCCGTAGTAGTCGAGCACGGTGACGCCGTACTGGCTCCGGAACCAGCGGATCGCCTCCGGATTCAGCGGCTCCCCGGCCGCGCAGACGATGCGGAACCGCTGCGGGTAGCGCGTTCCCGCGTCCCCGATCCCCATCATCGAGCGGATCGCCGTCGGCGTGCCGAACACGTTCGTGACGCCGTACTTGGACAGGAACGCGAGCTGCCGGTGCGGGTCGAAGCCGCCTTCGCGCTCGTAGACGACCTGCACCGCGCCGTACCGCCAGGGCCCGAGCAGCGGAGCGATTCCCGCCGCCCACGCCCATTCGCCCATCCCGTGGAAGCGCTCTCCGTCGCGCACGTCGTGGCTCAGCTCGAACTCGTTGTGCCCGATGAGGTAGCGGTGCGCGTGGAGGATCCCCTTCGCGAGACCCGTCGTCCCCGAGGTGTAGTACAGCTGGGCGGGGTCGTCCGCGGCCGTGTCGACCGGCGTGAACCCCGGGTCTCCCGCCGCGATCAGGTCGTCGTCGAGGACGAGGACGTGCTCGACCGGGAGCCCGAGCGCCCGGACGCGCTCGACGTTCTCCTCGTTGGTGACGAGGACGCGCGCCTGGGAGTCCGTGACACGGTGCGTGATGCCGTCGTCGCCGTAGAGGACGGACAACGAGAGCAGGATGGCGCCTGCCTTGAACGTGCCGAGGAATGCCGCCGCGGTCTCGGGCCTCGGCGTGAGCAGCATCGCGACACGGTCGCCGACCTCGACTCCGTGCATGCGCAGGACGCTCGCGAGCCGGTTGCTGGCCTCCTGGAGCTCGCCCCACACGACCTGCCGCTCGTTGCCCCGGTAGTCCTCCCACAGCATCGCGAGCTTGTCGGGCGGATGCTTGTCGCAGACGTCCTGCGCGATGTTGTACCGCTCGGGGACGTTCCAGGCGTGCGCGGCGACCGCCTCCTCGTAGCTCGCGAACCGGCTGTGTCGGGACATGTCGCTCCTCCGGACCGATCGGCCGCGCCCAGTGTCCCTCATCCGGATTCGACGTGCGAGGTCGCGTCGGCCTGCGCCTCCGCGAAGAGCACCTCCCAGCTCGCCATCAGCTCGTCGAGCTCCTCTCTGCTCTTCGTGTAGGAGGCGAGGAGATCCATATCGGTCCAGCTCTCCGCGAGCCGCGCCTCCAGCTCCGCGACCCGCGGCTCGAGCTCGGCGATCCGCTTCTCGACGCGGTCGAGCTCTCTCTTTCGAGGCGGAGCGGGTGGCGGTTTCGGCTTCGGGACGCGCGTTCGCGCAGGCTTGGTGGGAGCCGACGCTTGCGTCGACTCCCGCTCGCGGACGAGGTCGGCCCACCCGCCGTCGTACGAGCGGAGCGAGAGGTCCTCGACGGCGACGATCCGGTCCGGCACCGCGTCGAGGACGGCCCGGTCGTGCGAGACGAGGAGCACCGTCCCGGGAAACGCCTCGAGCGCTGCCTCGAGCGCCTCGCGGCTCTCGAGGTCGAGATGGTTCGTCGGCTCGTCGAGGACGAGCAGGTTCGCGCCCGAGGCGACGACGAGCGCGAGCGCGAGCCGCCGCCGCTCACCGCCCGAGAGCACCGACACCTGCTTCTCATGGGTCTCCCAGCCCGAGAAGAGGAAGCGGCCGAGCAGGTTCTGTGCCTGGGGGCGCTGCAGCCTCGTCTCGGCGACTGTGACGTCGAGGATCGACCCGTGCTCGGGGAGCTCCGCCTCGTGCTGCGAGAAGTAGGCGGGCACGACGCCATGGCCGAGCTTGATCCGCCCCGCGTCCGCCTCGCGCTGCCCGAGGAGCGTCTCGAGCAGCGTCGTCTTGCCGGAGCCGTTGGGGCCGACGAGCGCGACGTGCTCACCGCGCTCCAGGACGAGCGAGGCGTCGTCGAGCAAGAGCTTGTCGCCCGCCGAGACGACCAGGCGCTCGGCCTCGAGCACGATGCGCCCCGAGCGGGCGGGCTGCAGGAACTCGAAGCCGAGGGTGCGGCGCCGCTTCGTCATCGCCTCGAGCTCCCGGGCGGCCGCGCGCCGCTCCTTCTCCAGCCGCCCGATCTGCGTGAGCTTCGCCTGTGCCTGCTTGGCCTTCGACTTCTTGTAGCGGAAGCGCGCGACGAAGCGCTCGAGCCGCTCGATGTCGTCCGAGACGCGGTCGAGCTGCGTCGCGGCGGCCGAGGCGCGGGCCGCCTTCTCGCGCCGCCACGCGTGCCAGGGGCCGTCGAAGAAGAAGGGCTTCGGCCCGCCGAGCTCGAGCACCGCCGTCGTGACCGCCTCCAGGAACCAGCGGTCGTGCGCGACCAGGATCACCGCCGCGTCGAGCGAGGTCAGCTCGCGCTCCAGCCACTCGAGGCTCTCGACGTCGAGGTGGTTCGTCGGCTCGTCGAGCAGCAGCAGATCGGGGTCGGCGGAGAGCGCGCGGGCGAGGGAGGCGCGCGTCAGCTCGCCGCCCGAGAACGTGTCGAGCGGCCGGTCGAGGTCGTCGTCCGTGAAGCCGAGGCCGCGCACGATCGACGCCGCGCGGTCGCGCCACGCCCAGCCACCCGCGTGCTCGAGGCGGGCCTGCGCCTCGCTGTAGCGGCGGAGCGTCGCGTCCGCGTGGTCGCCCGAAGCCATTGCCCCCTCGAGCCGTCGCAGCTCGTCCTCGATCGAGACGAGGTCCCCCGCCCCCGAGAGCGCGTACTCGCGGAGGCTCAGGCCCTGGCCGCGCGGCGGTCGCTGGTCGTGCAGGGCGACACGGGTGTCCTTGGCGAACGCGAGGTCGCCCGCCTGCAGCGACGTCTCTCCCGTGATCGCGCGCAGGAGCGTCGTCTTGCCGGCTCCGTTCGGCCCGGCGAGCGCGAGCCTGTCGCCCCGGCGCAGGCGGAACGAGACCCCGTCGAAGAGGGGATCGCCGGAGAACTCCTTGCGGAGCCCGGACGCGATCAGCACGGCCATGGGACGAAGGATCGCGGAGATCGGCGGTCCCGCGTCGGCGAACTCATCCCGCGCCCCCGCGGCGCCGATGAATACCGGATGACGGTCTTCGTCGGCCGGCTGCTCGGCGCCGTCGCGGCGGCGCTCGGCGCCGCCGTGCTCGTCGGCTGGGCGATCGAGGACGAGGCGCTGACGCGGATCGTGCCCGGGTCGACGCCGCTCAAGGTCAACACCGCGCTCTGCCTGGTTCTTCTCGGGACGGCATGCGCGATCCGCCGAACGCACCACGAGCGCGTACGCACGGTGCTCGAGGCGACCGCGGCGCTGGTCGCGGCGGTGACGCTCGTCGAGCACCTTCGTGGCCGGTCGCTCGGGCTGGACGAGCTGGTGCTCGACGACCCGTTCTCGACGGGTGGGGAGCCGGGCCGGATGTCGCTCGGGGCGTCGATCGCGCTGCTGCTGACCGCGGTCGGGATGCTCGGCCTCGACAGCCTCCGGCGCGCCGTGCGGATCGCGTCGCACGTTCCGCTGCTCGTCGCCGGCGGAATCGGCCTCGTGGGGCTCGTCGGGTACGCGTCTGCGCTCGACGACCTCTACTGGCACTCGGAGGCGACGTCGCTCGCCGTCCCGACGGGCGCCGGGATCCTACTCCTCGTCGCCTCCGCGCTCGTGCTCGCCCCCGTCGAGGGCGTGATCGCGATCGTCCTGCGCCCGTCCCCCGGCGGACGTCTCCTGCGACGGCTGCTGCCCGTCGTCGTGCTCGTTCCGGCCGCGTTCGTGATCCCCATCGGACGCGGCGCCGACGCGGGCTGGTTCGGGTTCGACGTCGGGATGCTGTTCTTCCTGCTCGGCACCGTCGCGGTCTCGCTCCCGGTGCTGTTGTGGACGGCGCGGTCGATCGACGTCGCCGAGGGGCGGGCCCGCAAGGAGGCGGAGCGGTTCTCGAGCGTCCTCCGCGCGGCGACCGAGCAGCCGATCATCGGGACGGATGTCGACGGGCTCGTGACCGTGTTCAACGTCGGGGCCGAGCGGATGCTCGGCTACTCGGCCGAGGAGGTGGTGGGACGCGAGCGCCTCACGCTGATCCACGACCCCCAGGAGATAGCGGCGCGCGCCGCCGAGCTCGGCGTCGCTCCCGGATTCGACGTGCTCGTCGCCGCGGCACGGCGCAATCAGGCCGAGACGCGCGAGTGGACGTACGTCCGCAAGGACGGCGGACGCGTGCCCGTGTCCCTCACCGTGACCGCGATGCGAACGAGCAGCGGGAGCCAGTCCGGGTTCATGGCGATGGCGTTCGACGTGAGCGCCCGCAAGGAGCTCGAGCGCGAGCTGCGGCGGCAGGCGCACTTCACGGGGACCCTCGTGGGGAGCGCGCCCGTGGGGATCTTCGCGACCGACACTGCAGGCGCGTGCATCTTCGTCAACGCGAAATGGCGTGAGCTCACGGGGCTCTCCGACCAGGAGGCGCTCGGGGACGGCTGGCTGTCGGCGCTGCATCCTGCGGATGCCGACCGCGTGCGATCCGCCTGGGCGGCGTTCGTGAAGGGCGACGCACACTTCGCGATCGAGTACCGCTTCGCGCGCCCGGACGGGACGACGATCTGGGTCGCCGGCCGGGCCGTGGCGATGCAGGGCGAGCACGGCTACGCCGCGGGGTACCTCGGGACGATCCTCGACGTGACGCAGAGGCGGGAGGCCGAGACGCAGCGCGAGCAGCTCCTCGCGCAGAGCAGAGCCGTGCTCGACGCGTCGACGGACGGCATCCTGATGACCGACCTGCAGGGAGAGGTCCTCTTCTCGAACGCGGCGATGGGCGCCTTCTGGGACGACGTCGGCCTCGAGGGCGCCGGAACCATCTGGGAGCGGATCGGCGACCTCTCCCGCCTGACCTCCTCTCCCGGCGCCTACAACCGTCTCCTCGAGACCATCGCGCAGGACCCCGAAGGGGAGCACGTCGGCGAGTTCACGATGGTCGACAGCGGCCGGTCGTTCGTCGGGCGCACCGCGCCGGTGCGCGGCACGAACGGCGTCCTCATGGGGCGGATCTTCTCGCTCCGCGAGACGACGCCCGAGCGCGCGGCCGCGCGGGCGAAGGACGAGTTCGTCGCGACCGTCTCGCACGAGCTGCGCACGCCGCTCGCCGCGATCGCCGGCTATGCCGAGCTGCTCGAGGACGACGTCGCAGACCTCGGCGAGGAGAGCAGACAGTTCCTCGAGGTCGTCCAGCGCAACGCGACGCGGCTCGCCCAGCTCGTCGACGACCTCCTGCTCCTGCAGCAGTCGGAGACCGACGTCGTCACGGTGCACCCGACCGACGTCGAGATCGCCGACCTCGTCGCGCAGAGCGTCGAGCGGGTGGAGCCGGCGGCGAACCGCAAGTCGATCTCCATCACACAGCAGGGCGACGACGGGGTCGTCGTCCACGCGGATGCGATGCGCGTCGGGCAGGTGCTCGACAACCTGCTCTCGAACGCCGTCAAGTTCACGCCGGACGGCGGGACGGTCCAGATCCGGGTGACCCGGCTTCCGCAGGCCTGCGCGGTCGAGGTCGAGGACTCCGGCCCCGGCATCCCCGCCGACGAGCGGGGGCGTCTGTTCGAGCGCTTCTTCCGGAGCCGTGACGCCGTCGCCCGCTCGATTCCGGGGACGGGCCTCGGTCTCGTCGTCTCGCGCCGCATCGCAGAGGCGCACGGCGGCGCGCTCGATCTCGTCGAGCGCAACGGCACGGGGGCGACCTTCCGGCTCATGCTGCCCCTCGCGGCGCATCCGTCCAACGTCGTGCTCCTCAAGACCGGCCCGGTCGCGGCCGATACCCCGTTCGAGTGAACGTCTCGGACCCGACGCCCCTCGTCCTGGTCGCGGACGACGACCCGGACATCCTCGATCTCGTTCGCTATCGGCTCGAGCGCTCCGGCTACGCCGTCGCGACCGCGGTCGACGGCGCCGAGGCGGTTCGTCTCGCAGGCGAGCTCGGCCCCGCCCTCGCCGTGCTGGACGTGATGATGCCGTCCCTCAACGGGTTCGAGGTCACCCGCAGGCTGCGCGAGGACCCGGACACGGCCGGGATCCCCGTCATCCTGCTCACCGCCAAGGCGCAGGAGGCCGACGTCCAGGAGGGCTTCGACGCCGGGGCGGACGACTACATCCGCAAGCCCTTCAGCCCCCGCGAGCTGAGCGCGCGCGTCCAGGCCGTCCTCGGACGGAGGTAGCGCCGTTGCTCGAGGCGCTCGGCATCGCGGCGCTCGCCCTCGCGGCCCTCAGTGCCGTCTTTCTCGGCGCGCTCGTCGCCCGGCGCGCCGCGCTCGCGCGCGAGGAGCGTCGGCGGGCGGAGCTCGAGCGACGCGTCCGTCCTCTCGCGCTGGCGCTCGTCGCCGACGACGGCGTCGAGCTGCCGGAGCTCGATCGCGACGAGCAGGCGCTCCTCGCCGAGGCGATCGGACGCCTCTCGCGGAGGGTGACCGGCGACGCGCGACGCCGCGTCGGCGCGTACTTCGCCGGAACGGCGGCGCTCGGGGCCGAGCTCGAGGCGCTGCACGACCGGAGCGGGTGGCGCCGCGCCACCGCCGCGTTCCGGCTCGGGGACATGGCGTGCGCCGACGCCGTTCCCCGCCTGTGCGACGCGCTCGCGGATCGCGACGCCGACGTCCGGGCGGCGGCGGCACGAAGCCTCGGGCGGCTTGGGGCGGGCGACGCGGCCGGCGCGCTCGTCCGCGCGCTCGTGGACGACGCGGTGCCGCGCGCGATCGCCTTCCAGGCGGTGCTGGACGTCGGCGGTGACGCCCTTCCCGACGTGCGGGAGCTTGCGAGCGACGCCGACCAGGCCGTCCGCGCGGCCGCGGTCGAGCTGCTCGGCTGGCTCGGCGACGCCTCCGACGCCGCGCCGTTGATCGCTGCGCTGGCCGACCCCGCGGCGGAGGTGCGCGCCCGCGCCGCCGCCGCGCTCGGCCGCCTGGCGGCGGCGGACGGGGCCGAGGCGCTCACCCGCGCGCTCGACGACCGGATCTACTTCGTCCGCCTGCACGCGGCGCGCGCCCTCGGGCACGTGGGCGAGCGCAGAGCCGTCCCGCAGCTCCTGCGCCAGGCGCGCGAGGATCGCTTCGAGGCGGCGCGCGCCGCCGCCGAGGCCGTCGCACGGCTCGATCCCACGGCGGTCCTCGAGGCCGCGGAGGAGGAAGACGCCGGGCCGCATCTCCACGAGGCAGCCGACCTGTTGCGCGTATGACCGTCTTCCACGATCTCGGGCTCGCGCTTGCGGCCCTCACGCTCGTCTACTTCACCGCGCTCAACCTCGTCTACCTCGCCTTCACCGGCGTGGCGTGGAGCAGCCTCACGCATCATCGGCGCGCCCGTGGCCACGCCCCCGACGACGCGGTGTTCTCCTCCCCGGTGACACCGCCGGTGTCCGTGCTCGTCCCCGCGTACGACGAGGAGCCGACGATCGTCGACAGCGTGCACTCGCTGCTCGCGCTCCGCTATCCCGAGCACGAGGTCATCGTCGTGAACGACGGCTCGAGGGACGCAACGCTCGAGCGGCTGCGCGACGCGTTCGACCTCGTGCCGGTCCGAAAGGCGCTCCGCATGGTCGTCCCGACCGCTCCGATCAAGGGCGTGTACGTCTCGCGGCGGCACCGTCAGCTCTGGGTGGTGGACAAGGAGAACGGGGGCAAGGCGGACGCGCTGAACGCCGGCGTCAACACCTCGCGCTACCCCTATGTGCTGGCGATCGACGCGGACGCGATCCTCGAGGAGGACTCGCTGCTGCGGGTCGTCCGACCGGTCGTCGCAGAGCCGGACGTCGTCGTCGCGACCGGCGGGATCGTGCGGATCGCGAACGGCTGCCGGATCGACCACGGCCGTGTCGTGGACGTCCGGCTGCCGAAGAGCCGGCTCGCGACGCTCCAGGTGCTCGAGTACTTCCGCGCCTTCCTGATCGGACGCGTCGGCTGGAGCCGGATGAACGCGCTCCTCATCGTCTCCGGTGCCTTCGGTCTCTTCAGGCGGTCGCTCGTCGAGGAGGTGGGCGGCTACTCGAGCGAGACCGTCGGCGAGGACATCGAGCTCGTCGTCCGCCTCCACCGGCACCTGCGGGACCGGGACGAGCCGTACCGCATCGAGTTCGTCCCCGATCCGGTGTGCTGGACCGAGGCGCCCGAGACGATGAGACAGCTCGCGCGGCAGCGGAGGCGATGGCATCGCGGGCTGGGAGAGACGCTCTGGCGGCATCGGCGAGTCGCGGGCAACGGGCGGTACGGGACGCTCGGGACCGCCGCGGTGCCGTACTTCCTCCTCTTCGAGTTCCTCGGGCCCGTGGTGGAGGTGCTCGGCCTGCCCGCGGTCGTCGTCTGGTGGCTGCTCGGCGACCTCTCGCCGGTCTTCGTCGTCGCCTTCCTCGTCGTTGCGGGGCTCCTCGGTGTCGTCCTCAGCCTCGCCGCACTCACCCTGGAGGAGCACAGCTTCCGCCGGCATCGCGACGGGCGCGACATCGCGCGGCTCGTCTGCTTCTCCGTCCTGGAGAACGTCGGCTACCGGCAGATCGTGTCGTTCTGGCGCTTCCTCGCGTTCTTCGATCTCCTCCGGGGACGGGCCGAGTGGGGCGAGATGCGCCGCAAGGGCTTCACGACGGTCGCCGAAGCGCCCCTCCCGGAGTGACGGGCCCCGCAGCCCGGTAAGGACCGCGTGTCGGCCCGACACGAATCGGGTACTGATCGACCATGGCACACGACCCGATCGTCATCATCGGGGGCGGCCTCGCGGGCGGGCGGCTCGCGGCCGAGTACCGCGAGAGCGGCGGCGAGGCGGACGTCACGATCCTCGCGGCGGAGCCTGATCCCCCGTATCACCGCCCTCCGCTGACGAAGGGGTTCCTGCGGACCGAGCAGGACCGCGACTCGACGCTCCTCCAGCCGCTGCCGGAATGGGAGGAGGCAGTCGTCGAGATCCGGCTCGAGACGCCCGTCGAGGCGATCCACCCCGACGACCACGAGGTTCAGCTGGCCGGCGGGGAGCGGGTGGGCTACGGCACGCTCGTCGTCGCGACGGGAGCGCGCCCGCGCGCGCTGCCGATTCCCGGCGCCGACCTCGTCGGCGTCCACACGTACCGCTCGCTCGCCGACGCCGAGGCCGTGTCGTCCGCGGCCGAGGAGGCCCACTCGGCGATCGTGATCGGCGGCAGCTTCATCGGCTCGGAGACGGCGGCGTCGCTCCGCGCACGCGGGCTCGCCGTGACGCTCGTCGAGATGGGTCCGACGCTGATGCCGCAGCTGCGCTGCCCCGACCTCTCGGCGGAGCTCGCCGAGCTCTACCGCGAGGAGGGCGTCGACGTGCTCCTCGAGACGCAGATCGAGGAGCTGACCGGGAACGGCCGGCTGCTGACGGGAGCGCGGACGAGCGACGGGCGGACCGTCGAGGGCTATCTCGCGATCGTGGGCGTCGGGGTCGTCCCGAACGTGGAGCTCGCCGAGGCCGCCGGGGCCGAGGTGGACGACGGGATCGTCGTGGACGAGCGCTTCCGGACGTCGCTGCCGGACGTCTACGCGATCGGCGACGTCGCGCGCTACCCGGACGCCACGTCGGGCCGGCTCCGCCGGATCGAGCACTGGTCGAACGCCGACGCCCAGGGCGCCCATCTGGGACGCCAGCTCGCTGGCTCGAAGGCGGCGTACGACGTCGTGCCGGTCTTCTTCACGCAGCTCTTCGGCCGCAAGCTCCAGGTGCTCGGTGACGTCGAGCCGGCCGCGGAGTGCATCCTGCGCGGCTCGCTCGCCGAGGGCCGGCTGATCGGCTTCCACCTCACGGACAAGGGCAAGCTCGTCGGCGCGGTCATCCACGGCCAGGCGGCCGACGTCGCGACGGAGCTCGAGGACCTGATCCGGGAGCAGCCGGTGGTCGACGATCCCACCAGGCTGCTCGACGGCAACCTGCGCCCGGCCGACGCCGTTGTCGCCTAGCGAAACCCTCGAGCCGCGTAGTCTTGCGCGGGTGAGCGCCGCCGCCGACCCCGTCCGGCTCACGATCGACACCATCCGCGTCCTCGCGATGGACGCGGTGCAGAAGGCGAACGCCGGCCACCCCGGCACGGCGATGGCGCTCGCGCCCGTCGCGTACCTCCTCTACGCGGAGGAGATGCGCCACGACCCGGCCGACCCGAAGTGGCCCGGCCGCGACCGCTTCATCCTCTCGGCCGGGCACGCCTGCATCCTCCAGTACGTCGCACTGCACCTCTCGGGCTACGACCTGACGCTCGACGACCTGAAGGCGTTCCGTCAATGGGGCTCGCGCACGCCCGGCCACCCCGAGCTGCACCACACGCCGGGCATCGAGACGACGACGGGGCCGCTCGGACAGGGCTTCGCGAACGGCGTCGGGCTCGCGCTCGCCCAGAGCTTCCTCGCCGAGCGCTGGAACCGCCCGCGACACACGATCGTCGACTCGTGGGTCTACGCGATCTGCTCCGACGGCGACCTGATGGAGGGCGTCTCGCAGGAGGCCGCCTCGATCGCAGGCAATCTCGGGCTCGGCCGCCTCGTCTACGTCTACGACGACAACCACATCACCATCGACGGGACGACCTCGATCAGCTTCGCGCGGGAGGACAAGGGCAAGCGGTTCGAGGCGTACGGCTGGCACGTCCAGCACGTCGGGGACCCGAACGACCTCGACGCGCTCCGCAGCGCCTTCCGGGCCGCGCGCGCCGAAGGGGAGCGCCCGTCCCTGATCGTCCTCCGCTCGCACATCGCCTACCCGGCGCCCAACGCGATGGACACGGCGAAGGCACACGGCTCGCCGCTCGGCGAGGAGGAGGTGCGCCGGACGAAGGAGGTGCTCGGGTGGGATCCCGACGAGACGTTCGTCGTCCCGGACGCCGTCCGCGAGCACATGGCCGGCGTCCACGAGCGCGGCGCCGCGGCCCACGAGGAGTGGGACGAGCGCCTCGCCGCCTGGGCGGAGGCCCATCCGGACGCGGCGGCCGACCGCGACCTCGACCTCGAGCGCCGACCGCGCGACGGCTGGCTCGACGCGCTCCCGACGTTCGAGGCCGGCGAAGAGCTTGCGACGCGCGACGCCGGCAAGACCGTGATGCAGGCGCTCAAGCGGTTCACGCCGACGCTGATCGGGGGCGCCGCCGATCTGGCCGAGTCGACCAAGACGGAGTTCGAGGGCGGCGGCACGTTCTCGCGGAGCCACGCCGGGCGCAACGTCGCGTTCGGGATCCGCGAGCACGCCATGGGCTCGATCGTGAACGGGATCGTGCTCGAGCCGGGGATGCTCAAGCCGTACGGATCCACGTTCCTGGTCTTCTCGGACTACATGCGTCCCGCGGTGCGCCTCTCGGCCCTGTCGGGGCTCGACGTCCTCTGGATCTGGACGCACGACTCGATCGGCCTCGGCGAGGACGGCCCGACGCACCAGCCGGTCGAGCACCTGATGGCCCTGCGCGCGATCCCGAACCTGTGGGTCGTCCGGCCGGGCGACCCGAACGAGACGGTCGCCGCGTGGCGGCTCGCGCTGGAGCGGGACGGCGGCCCGGTCGCGTTCGCCCTGAGCCGCCAGAAGCTGCCCGTCCTCGGGGGCGACGGGGTGGCCGACACGCGCGAGGGCCCCCTCCGGGGCGGCTACGTCCTCTGGCAGCGAGACCCTGCGAGCGAGCCCGACGCGATCGTGATCGCGACCGGCTCGGAGGTGCCGATCGCGCTCGACGGAGCGCGCTTGCTCGAGGCGAACGTCCGCGTGGTGTCGTTGCCCTGCTGGGAGCTGTTCGACGAGCAGCCCGAGGGCTACCGCGACGAGGTGCTCCCGCCGTCCGTCACGGCACGCGTGTCGATCGAGGCGGGGATCACGTTCGGGTGGGAGCGTTGGGTCGGGCCGAAGGGCGAAAGCATCGGCGTCGACCGCTTCGGTGCCTCGGCGCCGGCAGAGCGGATCTACGAGGAGCTCGGCGTCACCGCCGAGGCCGTCGCCGCGGCCGTCGGGCGCGTTCTCGGATGAAGGTCGCCCTCGGCTTCGACCATCGTGGCGTCCGCCTCCGTGACGCGGTGTTCGAGGCGGTCACCGGGCTCGGGCACGAGGCCGTGGACCTCGGCGTCGACACCGACGCCGTGCGCGTCGACTACCCGGACGTCGCGCGCGACGTGGCGATGGCGATCCGCTCCGCGAAGGCGCAGCGCGGCGTCCTCGTCTGCGGCTCGGGCGTCGGCGCGTCGGTGGCGGCCTGCAAGATCCCCGGGATCCGCGCGGCGATCTGCCACGACTCGTACTCCGCCCACCAGGGCGTCGAGCACGACGACATGAACGTCCTCTGCCTCGGCTCGGAGGTCGTGGGGCCGTCGCTGGCGGGCGAGCTCGTCCGCAGCTTCCTCGCCGCGGCGTTCGCGGGCGAAGGCCGGTATCTGGCACGGTTGGAGAAGGTCGAGGAGCTGGAACGGCTCCGCGACGGCTGAAAGCGAGGCACACATGGGCACATCGAGGCTGCACGAGCTGAGCGACCACGGGGTGAGCGTCTGGATCGACTCGCTCTCGCGCGAGATGCTCGAGACGGGCGAGCTGGCCCGCCTGATGGAGGAGGACGCCGTCGTCGGCGTCACCTCGAACCCGACGATCTTCCAGAAGGCCCTCGCGGAGGGCGATTGGTACGACGAGCAGCTGCGGGACGCCGCGAAGGAGATAGACGACCCGACCGAGCTGTTCCTCGCGCTCGCCCAGGAGGACATCCGCGACGCCTGCGACCTGTTGCTCCCCGTGTGGGAGCGCTCCGGCGGGATCGACGGCTATGTCTCCCTCGAGGTCGATCCGCGCCTCGCCTACGACCGCGAGGCGTCGTACGACCAGGCGATGCGCTTCCACGAGGAGGTCGACCGGAAGAACCTCTACGTCAAGATCCCCGGCACGCAACCGGGCCTCGGAGCGATCGAGGACTGCATCGCGAAGGGCAAGTCGATCAACGTCACGCTGATCTTCTCGCTCCAGCGCTACGCGGCCGTCGTCGAGGCCTATCTGCGCGGCCTCGAGCGGCTCGTCGCCGCCGGGGGAGACCCCTCGACCGTGCTGTCCGTCGCGAGCTTCTTCGTCTCGCGCGTCGACACGGAGGCCGACCGGCGGCTCGAGGAGGTCGGACGTACCGACTTGCAGGGCCGGCTCGCGATCGCGAACGCGAAGCTCGCCTACGAGCACTGGAAGGGGGCGTTCTCCGGCGACCGGTGGGCGTTCCTCGAGGGCAAGGGCGCGCGCAACCAGCGCTGCCTCTGGGCGTCGACGTCGACGAAGAACCCGGCGTACCGCGACGTTCTCTACGTCGAGGAGCTCATCGGGCCGGACGTCGTGAACACGATGCCGCTCGAGACCGTCCGCGCGTTCCAAGACCACGGCGAGGTGCGCGACACGCTCGAGGAGGGTCTCGACGAGGCGCATGCGCTGCTCGAGGAGCTGGCCGCGGCCGGCGTCGACTACGACGTCGTCGTCGCGACACTCGAGGACGAGGGCGTGCAGAAGTTCTCCGCCTCGTTCGACGAGCTGCGCCAGGGGATCACGGACAAGCTCGGCGTCGTCGCGGCGCGTTAGGCACGGGTGGCGGCGAACCCGCTCGCGCAGGGTCTCGGGGTCCGACGGCAGCCGGATCCCTGCGCGCTCGTCGTGTTCGGCGCCTCGGGCGACCTGACGAAGCGCAAGCTCTTCCCGGCGCTCTACTCGCTCGCATACCGGGATCTCCTCCCCGAGCGGTTCGCCGTCGTCGGCGTCGCCCGGACCGAGGAGACGACGCGGCAGTTCGTCACGGCGATGCGCCGGGCCGTGAAGCAGTTCGCGCGCGACCCGTTCCGCAGTGACGTCTTCGACCGGCTCGCGGCCGGCGTGCGCTACGTCCCGACCGACTTCGCCGACGACGACGGGGAGGACCGGGTCGGCGAGACGCTCGACGAGCTGGACGACACCCGCGGCACCGCCGGCAACCGCATCCACTACCTCGCCGTCCCGCCCGTCGCGTTTCCCGTCGTCGTGCGGGAGATCGGCGAGCGTCGCGAGCGCGAGGGGTGGTCGCGCGTGATCATCGAGAAGCCGTTCGGGCACGACCTCGCCTCCGCGCGTGAGCTGAGCGCGACGGTGAGGCGCTGGTTCCGCGAGGACGAGGTCTTCCGGATCGACCACTACCTCGGCAAGGAGACCGTCCAGAACCTGATGGCGCTGCGGTTCGCGAACGGGATCTTCGAGCCGATCTGGAACCGCCAGATGGTCGACCACGTCCAGATCACGGTGGCGGAGTCGATCGGCATCGAGGGGCGCGCGGGGTACTACGAGCGAGCGGGGGTGATCCGCGACATCTTCCAGAACCACCTGCTCCAGCTCGTCGCGCTGACGGCGATGGAGCCGCCGATCGACTTCACCGCCGACGCCGTCCGCAACGAGAAGGTGAAGGTGCTCCGCGCGATGCACACGCCGGGCCCGAAGTCGGTCGTCCGGGGCCAGTACGGCCGCGGCTGGATCGAGGGCGAGCAGGTGGTCGGGTACCGGGAGGAGCCCGGTGTCGACCCGCGCTCGATGACGGACACGTACATCGCGGCGAAGCTCTACGTGGACAACTGGCGCTGGGCGGACACGCCGTTCTACGTGCGCGCGGGCAAGCGGCTCGCGCGGCGCGAGACGACGATCGCGATCCAGTTCAAGCGGGCGCCCCACCCGCCGTTCGAGGAGATCGCGGGCGACGGCATGCGGCCGAACGTGCTGCTCATCCACGTCCAACCCGACGAGGGCGTCTCACTCGCGATCGGCGCGAAGGTACCCGGCGCGGGCATGTCGATCCGAACGGTGCACATGGACTTCCTCTACGGCGGCGCCTTCCGCGAGGGTGTCCCCGAGGCGTACGAGCGCCTGATCCTCGACGCGATGCTCGGCGACGCGACGCTCTTCACGCGCGAGGACGAGGTGGAGGAGCAGTGGAAGCTCGTCGACGCGATCGTCGGCGCGTGGAGCCGCGACGTGCCGATGTTCCCCGACTACGCGGCCGGGAGCTGGGGGCCTGCGAAGGCCGACGAGCTCCTGCATCGCGACGGCCGCTCCTGGCGGAGGCATTGAGGCACTGATGGGCGTCGTCGCGGAGGTCGAGCGGAAGCTCGCGCGGGCGCGCTGCCGTCAGGAGGCGGACGCCGAGCCCGACCTCCGCACCAGCACGATGACGCACGTCGTGTGGGCACCGGAGGCGTGGCTTCCGACCGCGAGGCGTGTCCTCGCCGGGCTTGCCGAGCGCCATCCTGCGCGGACGATCCTGCTCGTGCCCGTACGGGGGCGCCGGTCGGGGATCGAGGCGCGCGCGACCGTCGAGGACTTCGAGACGGGCGACGGGCGCGAGGTGCTCTCGGAGGTGATCGAGCTCCGGCTCTCGGGCGACGCAGCGCGCCATCCGGCGTCGGTCGTCCTGCCGCTCCTCATCTCCGATCTCCCGGCGTTCTGCAGATGGCGCGGGCAGCCCAACTGGGAGAGCCAGGCGCTCGCAGAGCTCGTCGACGTCTGCGATCGGCTCGTCGTCGACTCGAGCGAGTGGCCGGGCATCCCCGCCGGGTACGGGAACCTCGCGGCCCTGTTCGAGCGGATCGCGGTCTCCGACCTCGCGTGGCGGCGCGGCCTGCCGTGGCGCGTCGCGCTCGCGGGGCTCTGGCCCGGGATCCGCAAGGCCGAGCGGCTCACCGTGGAGGGGCCCCGTGCCGACGCGCTCCTGCTCGCGTCGTGGCTCCGCTCGCGCCTGCGGCGCGACGTCGCGCTCAGGCGGCGCGCCGCGGACACGATCGAATCGGTGCGTGTCGACGGCCGCCCGGTCGAGCTCCCCGCCCGCTCGGGGCCGCCGACGGCGAGCGACCTGCTCTCCGCGGAGCTCGACACGCTCTCGCGCGACCCGCTCTTCGAGGCGGCCGCCCGGGCTGCCGCGCGCTAGGCCGTCCGGTCGGCGACCGCCTCGAGCAGCGCCGCGTGGAGCTCGCCGTTCGAGGAGATCGCGCTGCCGCCGTCGATCCGGTGCTCGCCACGGAAGTCCGTGAACGTGCCGCCGGCCTCCTCGACGATCACCTGGACGGCGGCGAGATCCCAGACCGAGACGCCGATCGCGTCGATGGCCCCGTCGATCGCGCCCTCGGCGACGAGCATGTGGCTCCAGAAGTCCCCGTACGCCCGCGCGTGCCAGGCCCGTGCGGCGAGCCGGGGAAGGGGCTGCTCGAGCGCGAAGCTGAGGACGGCGTCCTCCGGACGCCGAACCGCCGAGACGTGGACCTGGTCGCCGCCCGCGTGCGCGCCGCCGCCGCGCTCTGCCCACCAGCGGCGGTGCAGCGCCGGGGCCGAGACGACCCCGAGCACCACCCGTCCGTCCTCTTCGAGCGCGATCAGCGTCGCCCAGACCGGGATGCCGCGCGAGTAGTTCCGCGTCCCGTCGATCGGATCGAGGATCCACCGGCGGCGGCCCTTCCCCGAGGCGCCCTGCTCCTCGCCGAGGATCGCGTCGCGGCGCCGCTCGACGCCGAGCATCGCCCGCAGCTCGTGCTCGACCTCCGTGTCGGCCTCGGTCACCGGCGTCGAATCGGGCTTCGTCTCGACGACGAGGTCACGTGAGCGGAAGCGCGCGAGCGAGATCGCGTCCGCGGCGTCGGCCAGCCGGAGCGCGAGCTCGAGGTCCGGGCCCAACTAGTCCACCTGGAGGTAGATCAGCGCGAGCACGCAGGCGCCGACGAAGAGCGCGACGAAGATCGCGAAGAGCGCGAGGCCGAGGCGGTTGTTCTTCCGGGCGAGCTCGGGGGTGAGCATCTACAGCACCAGGGGGTCGACGGCTGCCGCGACGAAGAGCAGAGCGAGATAGGCGAGGGAGTAGTGGAACAGGACGACCGCGTTCCGCTTCGACGCGTCGGCACGGAGGCGGCGGGCGAGGAGGACGAGGTAGGCGCCGAGCAGCACGGCGGCGACGGTGTAGAGCGGGCCCAGCCAGACGCCGACGACGATCGTGAACACGACGAGGACGAGGGAGTAGAGGAGGATCTGGCGCGTCGTCTCCCGCTCCCCGCGGGTCCCGGGCAGCATCGGGACGTTCGCGGCCTCGTAGTGCTCCTTGATCATCAGCGCGAGCGCCCAGAAGTGGGGCGGCGTCCAGAGGAAGACGATGAGGAACAGCCACAGCGCCGGCAGCGCGAGGCTGCCGGTCGCCGCCGCGTAGCCGACGAGCGGCGGCACGGCGCCCGCGGCGCCCCCGATGACGATGTTCTGGTCGGTCGAGCGCTTGAGGTAGCCCGTGTAGACGACGACGTAGAAGAGGTTCCCGACGAGCGCGAGCAGGGCGGTCAGCACGTTCGCGGTCGAGGCGAGGAGCGCGAACGAGAGCGCCGAGAGGACGAGCCCGAACTCGAGCGCACGCGGGGCGGGGACGCGCCCCGAGGCGACGGGGCGTGCGGCCGTCCGCGAGCCCATCAGCTTGTCGATGTCGCGGTCGATCACATGGTTGAGTGCGCTGGCGCCGCCGCACGCGAGCGCGAGGCCCAGGAGCATCGACGCGAGCTCGGCGCCTCCGGGCCAGCCGCCCGCCCCGACGAACATGCCGCCTGCGCCGGTCACGAGGAGGAGCGACATGATCCGGGGCTTCGTCAGCGTCACGTAGTCGCGCCACGGGCCGAGCGGCAGCGTCTCGCCGCGGAACGAGACGACGAGCGTGACGAGCGACGCTGCGAGCGCGCCGCCCGCTGCCGCGACGTGCACGGCGACCGCCCAGGTCGTGTCGAGCCACGCGACGAGGCCGCCCGTCGCGATCGCCGCCAGCATCGCGGCGACGGCAGTCGCCGCGGGGACGGCCAACGGCCGGTAGGAGACGACGGCGGCGACGAGGACGGCGACCAGGAGCGGCAGCGCGACGAGCGCCGCGCCCCAGTGCCCGCGGCCGAGCTCGAGCGCGGCGCTGACGACGACGAGCCCTGCCGCGAGGGCGGCGGCTCCGATCGCCAGCCGGAGAAGTGGGCCGGGCGCGCGGTCGGTCCTCACGTCGACTCGGCCTCCCGGAGCCTGCGCTTCAGGTCGTAGAGCGGCCGGGCGCTCGTCACGTAGGGCACCTCGTCGAAGTTGTGGGGCGGCGGCGGCGACGTCGTGTACCACTCGAGCGTGTCCGCATGCCACGGATCGTTCCCCGCACGGCGGCCGTTGACACTCTTCACGATCGCGACCAGGAAGAACAGGAAGCCGACGCCCATCACGTACGAGCCGACGCTCGACATCATGTTGTAGGCCTCCCAGAGCCCGTCGTGGCGGTACGTGTAGATGCGCCGCGGCATGCCGAGCAGCCCGAGCAGGTGCTGCGGGAAGAACGTGAGGTTGAAGCCGACGAAGACGAGGAGGAAGGTGGCCTTCCCGAGCCGCTCGGAGAGCATCCGCCCGAAGATCTTGGGCCACCAGTACCAGAGGCCGCCCATGATCGCGAAGATCGAGCCGCCGAACAGCACGTAGTGGAAGTGCGCGACGACGAAGTACGTGTCGTGCACCTGCCAGTCGACGGGGAACGCGGCGAGGTAGATCCCCGAGAGCCCGCCGATCGTGAAGATCGAGAGGAAGCCGAGCGCGAAGAGCATCGGCGTGTCGAGCGAGATGTTGCCGCGCCAGAGCGTCGCGAGCCAGTTGAAGATCTTCATCCCCGTCGGCACGGCGATCACCATCGACGCGAGCATGAACCAGATGTTCAGGTACGACGGCATCCCGACCGTGAACATGTGGTGCGCCCAGACGAGCATCGAGAAGAAGCCGATCGCGACGGTCGAGAGGGCGACGGCCTTGTAGCCGAAGATCGGCTTGCGCGCGAAGACGGGGAGGATCTCGGAGATGATCCCCATCGCGGGCAGGATCATGATGTAGACCTCGGGGTGCCCGAAGAACCAGAACACGTGCTGGAACAGCACGGGCGACCCGCCGGCGGCGCCGGCCTCGGGCCGGAAGAAGTGGAACGTGTCCGGGAACTGCCGCTCGAGGAGGAGCAGCGTCAGCCCGGCCGAGAGCACGGGCAGCACGAGGAGCAGGAGCCAGGAGTAGATCTCGATCGACCAGACGAACAACGGGATGCGCATCCACGACATCCCGCGCGTGCGCATGTTGTGGATCGTGACGATGAAGTTGATCGCACCGGCCAGCGAGGAGAGGGTCATGATGTGGAGCGCGAGGATCCAGAGGTCCTGGCCGTTTCCCTGCGCCGCGAGCGAGAGCGGCGGGTAGGCGGTCCAGCCGGTGTTCGCGGCGCCGCCTGCGGCGAGGAACGAGAAGCAGAACGTGAGCCCGGCGAAGGCGTAGAGCCAGTACGAGAGCGCGTTGAGCCGCGGGAACGCCATGTCCGGCGCCCCGATCATCAGAGGGACGAGGAAGTTGCCGAGCCCTGCGAGAATCGGGACGACGACGAAGAAGACCATCCCCGTCCCGTGCATCGTCACGACCTCGTTGTAGGAGTCCCCGGTCACGACGCCGCCGTCGGGGCGTGCGAGCTGCGTCCGGATCAGGAGGGCGAGAAAGCCCGAGATCGCGAAGAACAGGCCGGCCGTCCCGATGTAGAGGATCCCGATCCGCTTGTGGTCGACGGTGACGAGCCAGCTCGCCACCCTGCCGCGCTGCCAC
>DATBIQ010000089.1:0-10107 GCA_036556865.1 Gaiella sp. | reverse complement strand
CGCCCTCGAGGCGATGCGCGGGGCGCTCGACGGATGACGTCGGCGCTCACACGAGCCGATGCTGCGTCGCCCAGCGCGCGAGCTCGTGCCGCGTCGACAGCTGGAGCTTGCGCAGGACGTTCGACACGTGGCTCTCCACCGTCTTCACCGAGAGATGCAGCCGCGCGGCGATCTCCTTGTACATGTACCCGCGCGCGATCAGCTGCAGCACCTCGCGTTCCCGCGGCGTCAGCTCGTCGAGCTCCGCGTCGCCGCCGACCCGCTCGCCCGCACGGAAGGCGTCGAGCACGAATCCCGCGAGGCGCGGCGAGAACACGGCGTCGCCGGTCGCGACGCGCTCGATCGCCGCGGCGAGCTCCGGCCCGGAGATCGTCTTCGTGACGTAGCCGCGGGCACCCGCGCGGATCACCGCGATCACGTCCTCGGCCGCGTCGGACACCGACAGCGCCAGGAACTTCACGCCCGGCCGCTCCGAGGAGACGGCGTTGATGACCGCGTCGCCGCTCCCGTCCGGCAGGTGCACGTCGAGGAGGACGACTTCGGGGTCGAGCTCCGCGATCAGCGGCACGGCCTCGGCGACGCTGCCCGCCTGGCCGACGACCTCGACCGCGTCGCCGAGCTCCGCGCGCACGCCCGCGAGGAACAGGTCGTGGTCGTCGACGAGGACGACGCGGCGCTTCACGACGACCCCCTCGGCAGGTGGAGCTCGACCTCGGTGCCCGAGCCCGGGGTCGTGGTGATCGTCGCGCGGCCGCCGGCGCGCTCCATCCGGCCCTCGATCGACTCCGCAAGCCCTTTGCGGTCGGCGGGGACGGCCTGCCGGTCGAAGCCCGAGCCGCGGTCGCGCACGAAGACCCCGACCTCGTCGTCGGTCACCTCGACGTAGACGTCGATCTCGTCGACGCCCGCGAACTTGGCGGCGTTGGTCATCGCCTCGCGCGCGGCGAGCACGAGCGCGTCGACGGGCGCGCCGACGGGGCAGTCGCCCGCGCTCGCGATCTCGACCCGGACGCCGTGAAGCTCCTCCACGTCGCCTGCGGCCGCGGACAACGCGCCGACGAGCGACGCGGTCTCGTCGCCGAGCGGCCGGTCGCCGTAGAGCCAGCCCCGCAGCTCGCGCTCCTGCCGTCGCGCGAGCGACGCGACGCGACGCGAGTCGTGCGCGTGGCGCTGGATGAGCGCCAGCGTCTGCAGGACGGAGTCGTGGACGCGCGCCGCCACGTCGGATCGCTCCTCACCGCGGATGCGCGCGGTGCGCTCGGCGTCACGCTCGACCGCGAGCCGCCAGACCCACGGCCCGCCGATCAGGAGCAGCGCGCCCGCCACCGCCCCGGGCGCCAGGAGGGCCGACGACGTGCCGCCCCCGGCGAGGAGAACGACCGCGCCGACCGCCGCCAGCCCGATGCCGCCATACGAGAGCGGCGCCTCCGGGTGGAAGCTGCCGCCCTGGCGCCAGGCGAGCGTGAGCCCGGCGGCGATCAGTGCGATGCCGGCGACGGAGCGACCCGAGAAGCCGAGCGCGCCGAGCAGCGCGCAGCCTGCGAGGAATGCGGCGAGGCCGGCGACCCACACGCGCTTGCCGTCGGCCCACGCCCAGAGAGCGAGGTAGAGGAGGATCCCGGCTCCGCCCGCCAGGGCGAGTAGCGCGAAGACCAGGCGGACGAGCGTCGCGTCGACCGCGAGGGTCTGCGCGATGCCCGCGCAGACCCCCGCAATCACCCGCTCGTCCGAGCTCGGCGCGAATGCCCGCAGCGACATCGGGCGTCATCGTACGGCGCGATCGACGCGGATTGAGCCCACGCCGACGTGCGCATCGAGGACCAGCACGCGCGCGCCCGTGCCGCTCACGTCGACATCGGCGTTGCGGCCGTCGTCGTGCGCGTCCAGGACGCGGACGTCTCCGAGCTGGGCCTCGCCATGCGCGCGCAGCGCGACGCCCTCGGGGACGATCACGTGCAGGTCGCCGACGTCGACGCGTGTCTCGATGTGCGTCTCGCCGACCGGCAGCTGCACGCGGCTCAGGTCGAGATCGAGCGTGCCGATCCCGAGCCGGTAGCTGTCGTCGAGCTCCTGCGCGCTCGTCACGACGTAGTTGCGATCGCCGATGCCACGGCCGAGGTGCACGTCGAAGACGGCGACGAAGGCCGCGGCTGCCGCGACGAGGATCGCGAGGAGCACCGCGACGCTGATCGCGAGCCGGCGAAACGCGCGCCGCACGCGGCGCGAGTCCTCGGCAGCGAGCTCCTTCGCGTCCGCCGACGGGGCCGCCGCAGGCTGCCGTGTGATCCAGAGGATCAGGCCGCCCGCGATCAGGAACAGCCACCAGGCGTCGCCGCCGGGCCAGAACACGGCCCGCGAGAGCAGGATCGCGCCCGCGACGGCGAGAAGGCCGAGGCCGATCAGCGGCCACGGCCGGTCGCGCCGATTGCGGAGCGCGGCGGTGGCGATCGAGTCGTCCTTGCCCTCGTCGGGCATCACGAGCGCGGCGGCGGCGTAGATGAGGATGCCGGCCCCGCCCAGGAGGGTGAGGACGACGAAGCCGACACGGAAGACAGCGGGGTGGATCTCGAAGTAGCGAGCCAGGCCCCCGCTGACGCCGGCAAGCATGCGATCCGAGCGGCTGCGCTCCAGCCGGCGGATCTCTGGGATGTGTGTGGTTGTTTCGCTCATGTCTCCAGGATCGCGCCGAACCCGTCGCGAGACCATCCGGAATGACCCTGAGCCGACCCTGAGCTCACCCGAGGGGCGACCGTTGGGCTTGACCTCCGAACGCCGCGGGAGCAGCATCCGCCTGTGTCGCATCCGGATCCGAACGGCCCCGCCGATCTCACACCGTTCCGCGTCGGGGACGTGCTCGAGAACCCCGTGACCCGTGAGCGTGCGACCCTCCTCGAGCTTCCGCACGCGAACGCGGAAGGCCGGGCCGTCGCCGAGCTCACGGCGCTCGTCGGGGCGCGCGTCGTCGGCGAGCATCGCCACCCCGGGATCGTCGAGCGGTTCACCGTCCTCGAAGGCGAGTTGACCGTCGAGCGTGACGGCCGGACGTCCATCCTCCGCGAGGGGGAGACGGCCGTGATCGAGGCGAACGTCTGGCACGACTGGTGGAACGCGAGCGACCGGGACGCCAGGGTTCGGGTCGAGATCGTTCCGGGCGAGCGCTTCGCGCACATGATCGAGACGCTGTTCGGGCTCGCGCGGCTCGGGCACACGAACGCGAAGGGCCTGCCGCACCCGCTGCAGCTCGCGCTCACCGCGCGGGAGTTCGACGACGTGTTCGTGCTCCGGCGGCCCCCGCCCGCCGTCCAGCGCGTGCTCTTCGCCGCGCTCGCCCCGGTCGCGCGCTGGCGCGGCTACCGGGCGACGTATCCGCAGCTCTCGCGGACCGTTCTCGCCCCGCGGGAATAGGCGGACACGCGCAAGGGGTGCGTGCTTCGGCCTCGCGCTTTCCGTTGCTCGAGGTTCGGTTCACCGCACGCCGGAGTAGCGTCCACCGCATCCCCGGGGGTACGGCGCATCGCCAGGATGCGAAGCCGCATGTTGTCCGCACCGTCGACGCGCCCCTTCCCGACCGCCCTCCACGCGCGTGTGCAGGCCCTTCTCGTGTCGCCGTCGCTCGTCCTCTTCCTCGCGCTCTTCGCGAGCCAGGCGGGCGTGCTCGTCCTCTCCCCGATCCTGAGCGACGTCGCGGCGGACTTCGACGTCTCGATCGCGCAGGCCGGCCAGCTGCGGATCCTCGCCGCGCCGCTGGCCGCCTTCGTCGCGCTCGGTGCGGGCCGGGCGCTCGTGCGCTTCTCGCCGCGTGCGCTGCTCGGAGTCGGGAGCGCGCTGCTCGCGCTCGGCTCGATCGCGAGCGCGGCTGCGCCGACGTTCGCGCTCCTCGCGCTCGCGCAGGTGCCGATGTGGGCGGGCATCGCGACGCTCCTCGCCGCCGGCGTCGCCGCGACGGGCGCGTGGAGCGAGCCCGAGGGCCGGACGCGGGTCGTCGCGTACGCGCTTGCCGGGCCGCCCGCCGCCTGGATCGTCGGGATGCCCGTGATCGGCGTCGTCGCGGAGGTCCACTGGCGCCTCGCCTTCCTCGCGCTCCCGCTCCCCGCCGCGCTGATCGCCCTCCTCGCCGTCCTGGGGCGCCCGCACGACGTGCCGCTCTCGGGCAGGGGGACGTCGCTCCGCGGGCTCCTGCGCCTGCCGCTGGCGCGCCGGTGGGCGCTCGGAGAGCTCGCCGCGAACTCCGCGTGGGCGGGGACGCTCGTCTACAGCGGCGCGCTGCTGACCGAGGAGTACGGGCTCTCGACGACCGCGACGGGCGTCGCGCTCGGCGGCGTCGCGGTGGCATACCTCGTCGCGAACCAGCGCGCCGGGCGCGGGAGGCCCGAGGCGGCCCGCCGCGCGATGCTCGCCTGCAGCCTCGGCGCCGCGCTCGCCGTCGCGCTCACGTGGGGCGTCACGACGGGCGTCGCGGTCACCCTCGTCTTCTTCTCGCTCGCCGCGGCGATGACGGCGACACGCATGGTCGCCGCGACCGTCTACGGCTTCACGGTCGCGAACGACCTCGCGCGCGAGGTCGGCGTCGTCCGCGCCGTCTCGACCCAGATCGGCTACCTGACCGGCTCGCTCGCGGGCGGCGCCGCCTACGCGCTCGGCGGATTCGCCGGCCTCGGCGTCGTCTTCGGCGGCCTCTTCCTCGCGGCGACGCTGCCGTACGTCTCGGTGTGCGCCGCGCGCCGCCTCGTCGTCGCCTCGGACGGGGCGTGCCCGTGATGCAGACGCGCTACCTGCAGCTCGGGCGCGGGCGAGGGTTGGTCGTTCGCCCGCTGCGCAACGGCGACGTCGAGACCGTCGCTGCGGTGTTCGACCGTCTCGGCGAGCGCTCGCGTCGCGCGCGCTTCAACGGCCCCAAGCCGCGGCTCTCGCCGGCCGAGCTCGACCACCTCGCCACGGTCGACGCCACCCGCCACGTCCTCGTCGGCTACCTCGACGGCGACGAGCATCCCGTCGCGCTCGCCCGGCTCGTCCGCGAGGGGTCGTCCGCCGAGATCGCCTTCGAGGTCGCCGACGAGCACCACCGCGTCGGCATCGGCTCGGCGCTCACCGCCGAGCTGCTGGCCGACGCGCGCGCCGCCGGCATCACCGAGGTGACGGCCCTCGTCGCGAGCGACAACACGGCCGCGGTGGGCGTCCTCCGGCGAGTCCTCGAGCGGCTCGAGGTGCGCTTCGAGGGGCCCGAGCTCGCGGTTCGGGCTTCGTTGGCCTGAGCCGCCGGTAGCCGGCGCACCGCGTGCGCCGGAGGCGCGGCCGATGCGAGGTCTACCCTCGCGCATCGTGGACGCTGTCGAGGTGCGGTGGTCGCCGCGAGCGCGTCGCTGGCGACTGGAGGTCCCCTGGGGCGCGGCGACGCGGCTCACGGTGCCGCGCGGGACGAGTGAGGCCGATATCGGGCGCCTGCTGGAGGAGAAGCGTCCCTGGATCGAGGATCGGCGGCGCAGCCAGGTGCCGCGACTGCGCCTCGATCCCTCCGCCGTCAGCGAGTCGCAGTCGCGCGAGACCGCGCGACGGGTCGTCTCGGCGCTGGCTCGCGAGGAGGCGGGTCGCATCGGCGTCGAGTACCGCCGCATCCGTATCGCAGGGCAACGCACTCTCTGGGGCTCGTGCTCGTCGCGCGGCACGCTCTCCTTCAACTGGCGGCTCGCGCTCGCGCCATCCGAGGTGCTCGACTACGTCGTCGTGCACGAGCTCTGTCACCTGCGCGTGCCGAACCATTCGCCCCGGTTCTGGGCGCTCGTCGAGCGACATCGCCCCCACTGGCGCGGGCAGCGCGACTGGCTTCGTGAGCACGGGCCCGAGCTCCTGGCGTTCCGCCCTCGCGCCTGACGGTCTCACGGCCGGCGGGGGAGATCAGCCCTCGCGCGATCGGCCGTGCAGGTCGAACGCGTGCCGGGCAGCCGCTTCCCTCGCGCTCTCGACGATCCGCTTCTGACGCTCGGCGCGCTCGATGAGCTGGTCGAGCTCCTCGGCCGGGAGCACGGCGGCGCTTCGCAGGCTCACCCAGAGCGCCTGCTTCCCCGTGATCCCGACGACCAGCGTCTCGAGCTCCACCACGTCACTCAGCGGAGAACGCTCCCGCAACCGTCCGTTGAGCTTGAGCCGACCCAGCAGCTCGCCGCCTCGCGTGATCGCGTCCTTCACCCGGCTGGGGCCCGTCCCGAGACGTCGCATGATCGCCTCGAGCGCCGCGAGGTCGTCCGCGATCTCCTCGGCAACGTCGGAGAGATCGCCGGACATCTCCTTGCGGGAGACGTTCGCCGCGACGCGATGCGCCAGCCTCGTTCCGGCCACCGCTGCTGCGTGGTGGTCCTGCAGGTAGATCTCGAGCAACGACATCAGTGCCTCCCGCGCGAGAACGCGCCTTCGCGATCGGGCCCGAGCGCCAGGCGAACGTCGCGCTCGTCGTCCAGCGCCTCGGTCGTTGCGGCGCGGAGCAGGGCGAGCTGCTCGTCCAGGACGTCGATGCGCTCGGAAAGGGCAATGCGACGCAGATCGTCGAGGGCGGCGACGAGCCGTCGAGTGACCTGTGGCGAGCTCGCGCCCGCGAGCCGGATCTCGACGAACGCAAGCCGGACGTAGTCGTCCCAGCTCATCGTCTCGACGAGCAGACGGATCTCGCCGTCATCGTCCCGGATGCGGCCGTCGGGCAAGGGCCGGCGCGCGAGCTGCCTGAGGATGTCGTGCAGTCGGTCGATCGCCTGGACGGCGGTGGTGGGGTCCTGGAAGGGCGAGTCGGAGAGCGATCGCTCCGCGATGTCGACGAGGAGCCTCAGTCCGTAGGCGACGTCCTCGTCGAGCGTGGGTTCGAGCTTCAGGCTCAACGCCGAGAAGAGTGCGTCCTCGTCCAGGTCGTCGGGCTCGCCGTGGACGACGAAGAGCGGGCCGCCTGCAGGGACGAAGGTGCCGAGTGCGGGGACGAGCTCGAGCACGCAGTCGGCTCTTCGAGCTTCCCTCACGAGCGCCTCCGTCCCGATCATCGTGACCACGCCGGACTCGCGCGAGGGGACGACGCGCGGGCCAGCCGGATCGACCGGAGGCGGCTCGCCGGCGTCGGGGTAGCGGCGGTCGACGAGCTTCCGCGTGTCGTCGCCCACGAGCTCGATCAACGCCGACACGCGCAGCGCCTGGCCGATGTGGTGGACGTAGATCACGAGCACGGCGATGCTCGCCAGGACGAGGACGTACGACGTCACCACGGCGATACCCGGAACCTGTCCGGTGCCGTCGCCGCGGTCGACGACCTCGCGCGACGTGAGCACGGCGTGCACGAAGGTCGCGACGAAGAGCCCGATCGCGAGCTGGCTCGGCTTGTCGCGCAGGATCCGCTGCACGATCCGGGGCGAGAACTGACCCATTGCCAGCTGGACGACGACCATCGTGATCGTGAGGACGAGCGCTGCGAGGCTCACCATCGAGGCCGCGATCGTCGTCAGGATCGCCGTCGCCGAGGTCGGACGGCCCACGAGGTGCTGCGGGATCGCCCCGTAGTCGAAGGCCCGGTCGAGCGCGAGCGTGCCCACCGAGATCGCGACTCCCGCGAGGACGCACATGACGGGCACGAACCAGAGGCTCGAACCCACGCTGACCGTGACCTTCCGGAACCACACGATGAGGGGCCTACCCTTCTCACCGGGTCGCAAGCGTCCGACGTATCGTGTCCGTCGTGGCCGCGGCCGATCCCGTCACCTTCCTGATCGCGGTCGCGATCGCGGCGGCGATCTCGGCTGGCGTGTTCGCGCACGCGTCGAAGCACGGCAGTCGCCACGCGACGGCATGGGGGGTCGCGGCGTTCCTCGCCGCCGGTGTCACGGTGCCGGTGTATTTCATCCGGCACTGGACGCGTCGCCGCGCCGGCAGGTAGCTCCCCGTGGGTATGTTCGGCGTGTGTTGCCCGTCTCGAGAGGAGCGGTGTGCTAGCGGTACGGCTGCACGATGACGGCTTGAAGGTCGAGGAGGTCAAGACGCCGTCGCCGGCTGCGGGCGAGGTGCTGGTGCGCGTGCATGCGGCCGCGATCACGCGTGACGAGCTGCAGTGGCCGGTCGATCGACTGCCGGCGATTCCGTCGTACGAGCTTTCGGGCATCGTGGTCGACAGCGGTGACGAGGTGTACGCGCTCACGCCCTTCGATCGTGACGGGGTGGCTGCCGAGTACGCCGTCGTCCCGGCCGAGGTGCTTGCACCGAAACCCTCGCGAGTGAGCCACGTCGAGGCGGCAGCTCTGCCGATGGGCGGGCTGACCGCCTGGCAAGCACTGTTCGTGCACGGCCGGCTCGTCCGCGGCGAGCGCGTGCTGGTCACGGGCGCCTCGGGCGGGGTCGGGCACATCGCCGTTCAGCTTGCGCGCCACGCCGGAGCAGTGGTTGTCGAGAGCGGTCCGGCCGACCTGGTTTTCGACACTCGTGGCGGCGAGGTGCCCACCGGCGATCGCGTGGTCACCATCGCAGAGGAGATGCCGAGCGCGACCTACTTCATCGTCGAACCCGACCAGGAGCAACTGCTGGAGTTGGGAACGCTCGTGGACGCAGGCGAGCTTGGCGCGGAGGTCGACTCGGTGTTTCCGCTCACCGAGGCCCGGGCGGCGTTCGAGCGAGTCGCGGCTCGCGGGAAGCGTGGCAAGGTCGTGCTCGAGATCGGCCCCGAACGCGGGCGCAGTCTCTAGTCGGTCGACAACTGCGTGCGCGGCGCGCCTCACGTCGTGCGCGGCCGCCACGGCTCGTGCTCGTGCGCCAGCCAGACGAGCTCGGGGTCGAGCGCGAGCACCCGCAGCTGTCCTTCGGTCTCCGGCTCGTCGAGCTCGCCGAACCAAACTGCCACGTCACCGCCGACGACGACCGGACGACCGCCGGTCTCGACGACGACCATCTGCGAGCCGCGCGTGTGGCCCGGCGCCGGCACGAGCCGGAGCCCGGGCAGCAGCTCGAGCTCGCCGTCGACCGGCTCGTAGCGCACGCCGGGCGCCTCGACCCACTCGCGGATGGTGTAGTCGTCCTTGCCGAGCGCATCATCGAGCTCCAGACGCTGGACGTAGATAGGCCTCCCGGCGAAGAGGTGGTTGCCGCCGCAGTGGTCGTAGTGCAGGTGCGTGTTGACGACGATGTCGATCGCGGCGAGGTCGACGTCCTGCTCGCTCAGCGGACTGAGGCGGGGGTCCATGTCCGCCACTGCCGGGTGCAGCTCCGTCATGCCGGTGTCGACCAGCACGCGCGCGTCGGGATGGTCGATGACGTGGACGTAGACCGGCATTCGCTCGCCCTCGGCGAGCAGGTCGGCCACCAGCAGCGGCGTGATCGTGGGCGGCGTCGTCACCGAGGCCTCCATCAATTGCCGACCGCTGGGTCGGGCATGAACTCGCGGAGCTCCTGAGCACAGCGGCAGGCGACAGCGAGCTTCGCGGCCCACTCGAGGGCTGCCTCGCGCGAAGGCGTGTCGAAGATGGCGAAGCCTCCGTCGAGGTCCTTGGTCTGCGGGTACGTGCCGGTGGTCGTCGTCCCGTCACCGGCCACCACGACCGGATCCACGTCCTCGGCCAGCCCGCCGCCGAACACCCACACGCCTGCGTCCATCGCCTCCCGGACAACCGCGCGAGCGGCGTCTCCCACGGCGGGCAACTCCTCGGCGGGGATGTGATCCATCGCGCTGCTCGGGAACGAAACGAGGTACCGCGTCATCCATGACTCCTTTCGCCTGGACCCGTACACGCTGGAGACTGACAAACCGCCGGTAACTCATCGTGTCGTGGGTATGTTCGCGGTGTGCTGCCCGTCTCGATCCTCGACCTGGCACCGATCGTCGAGGGCGGCACGCCGGGGCAGGCGCTTCGCAACTCGATCGACCTCGTGCAGCACGCGGAGCGGCTGGGCTACGAGCGCTACTGGGTCGCGGAGCACCACAACCTTGCCGGCATAGCCAGCGCGGCGACGTCGGTCGTGATCGCGCACCTCGCGGACGCGACCGAGTCGATCCGGGTCGGGGCGGGAGGGATCATGCTGCCGAACCACGCGCCGCTCGTGATCGCCGAGCAGTTCGGGACGCTCGAGGCGCTGCACCCGGGGAGGATCGACCTC
>DATBIQ010000088.1:0-5221 GCA_036556865.1 Gaiella sp. | reverse complement strand
AAGGTGTTCCTGAACGGCTCGACGCAGGTGACGAAGACGGACGTGATGGCCTCGAACGGCGTCATCCACGTCATCAACCGCGTCCTCATCCCGAAGGGGTGACCTCGGTCCCGGGCCCCTCGGACATGCGCCGCGGGGACGGACGCGCGGGCGGGAGAGCTGCGGTGGGGCAGCTCTCCCCCCGCTCGCGCGGGCGCTCGCGCCGATCGACTAGGCGGCGGCCCTGAGGTCGCGGTACGCCACCTCGAAGCCCTGCCTCCAGCTCGGATGGGCCAGCGTCCAGCCGAGCTCCCGCTTCGCCTTCTCGTTGGACGCGCCGCGCACCTCGGTCTGGAGCGCGACGCCGACGTCGCCCGCGAGCGTGCGCGCGAGCCACGTCGGAACGTGCCGAGGCGGCTTGGCGCCGATCGACGCTACGAGCACCGGAAGCCAGGCCCGGACGGGCGCGGGCTCGTCATCGACGACGTTGTAGACGCCGGGATCGCCTCGCTCGAGCGCGAGCACGGTTGCGGCAGCCGCGTCGTCGAGGTGGACGAACGACCAGATGCCGTCCCCGTTGCCGACGATCGGGAACTTCCGCCTGCGCACGGCGTCGAGCTGGACGTCGTTCGGTGACCCGTAGAACGCGCCGTAGCGCAGGGCGAGCCCGCCGGCCTGCACGACGTGGTCCTCGAGATGTCGGATTGCGGCGAACGTCTCGCGCATGCCGGGGAGCGGGTCGGGGTCGAGTGGGTCGCTCTCCGTTTTCACGAGCGTGCCCTCCCGGCCGTACGGCCAGCCGGCGTAGCTCTGGGCGACGAGACGGCGGGCCCCCGCCTCCTCGGCGGCGGCGAGGAGCGCATCCGTGCCGTCGGTGCGCAGCCGGTTGGTCTCGGCGAAGCTCGCGTCGAAGTGCTTCGTGTCGAGGCCGCCGCTCAAGGCGGTGGCCTGGTGGACGATCGCGTCGGGCCGCGCGGCGAGCACCGCCGCCCGCACGGCACGGGGGTCGAGCAGGTCGAGCGCGACCGGTCGGCCCCCGTGGGCGTCGATCCTCTGCGCCCGGAGCGGCGTCCGGGCGGTGCCGATCACCTCGTGCCCTCGCTCGACGAGCTGTGGCACGAGCCGGTCCCCGATGGCGCCGGTGGCGCCTGCGACGAACACGCGCATCGTTCTCTCCTCTCGTTCGCTTCTCCAGCGGAGACGAGACGTGGCGGGCGTCTGTGACGCTGTCACGACCGCGGCTGCTATTCCGTCTTCGAGGTATGGAGACCGAGCATGAGCTACGGCCGTACCTGTTCGCGATCGCCTACCGGATGCTCGGGTCGGTCGCGGACGCGGAGGACGTCGTGCAGGAGGCGTTCCTGCGCTACCACGCCGCCGATGTCGAGGCGGAATCGCCGAAGGCGTACCTCGCGACGGTGACCACCCGCCTCGCGATCGACGAGCTGCGCTCCGCACGCAGCCGGCGCGAGGTCTATCCGGGCGAGTGGCTACCGGAGCCGCTCGTCGAGGACGACGCCGGGCGCCACGCCGAGATGGCCGACTCGCTCTCGCTGACGTTCCTCCACCTGCTCGAGAAGCTCTCGCCGGTGGAGCGCGCGGTCTTCCTCCTGCGCGAGGTCTTCGACTACGACTACGCCGACGTCGCGCGGATCGTCGACAAGTCGCCCGCGAACTGCCGCCAGATCCTTGCGCGGGCCCACGCGCACATCGAGGAGGGCCGGCGGCGGTTCGAGGTGTCGCGCGACGAGCGCGAAGAGGTCGCGCGCCGGTTCCTCGCCGCGTGGGAGGAGGGGGACACGGACGCCCTCGTCGAGTGGCTGGCCCCGGACGCCGTGGTGCACGGCGACGGCGGCGGCAAGGCGCCGTCGGTGCCGGTCCCCCTCGTGGGCGCCGAGCGGGTCGCGAAGGCGCTCATCGGCTGGGGCCGCCTCGCGCTCGAGCGCGGCTTCACGCACCGCCCGGCGCCGGTCAACGGCGAGCCGGGGATCGTCTTCTACGGGCCCGACGGCCGCGCGGTCTGGGTTGCCGCGCTCGAGATCGCGGACGGAGTCGTCGTCGCCGTCCGTTCCGTGCTGAACCCCGACAAGCTCACCCGCGTCGCCCCGCTGTAGACATCCCCTCGACCCCCGCCCGGCAGGAGCGCGGGCGGCGCGAGACGGGCACGTGACACAGTGTCACGTGCCCCATCGCGTCGCCGTGAGGGACCCGGAGCCGGATAGGTTGGTGGCGCCGTGCCCGAGATGATGCGCCGCATGCTCCGCGGGGAGCTCTACATCGCCGACGATCCCGAGATCGCGGCCGCGCAGGCACGAGCACAGGAGCTGCAGGAGCGCTACAACGCGACCCGCCACGACGAGCACGAGCTCCGCGACCGCCTGCTCCGTGAGCTGCTCGGCGACGTCGGCGAGGGGGTCGTCGTGCGGCCGCCGTTCTACTGCGACTACGGCAGTCACACCTCGATCGGCGCGCGGACGTTCGTCAACTACGACTGCGTGCTGCTCGACGTCGCGCCGATCCGCATCGGCGCGGCCTGCCAGCTCGCGACGCGTGTCCAGCTCCTCACCGCGACGCACCCGATCGATCCCGAGCCTCGCCGCCTCGGCTGGGAGTCGGCCGAGCCGATCGAGCTCGGCGACAACGTCTGGCTCGGCGGCGGCGCGATCGTGTGTCCGGGCGTGTCGATCGGCGAGGACACGGTCGTCGGAGCGGGCGCCGTCGTGACGCGAGACCTTCCCGCCGGCGTCGTCGCCGCCGGCGTGCCCGCACGGGTGCTGCGCGAGATCGGCGACCGCGACCGCGTGGCGGTTCCCGAGCGCTGACCCTACGCCGTCGTCGGACGGAGCCAGCCGCCGCTCGCGCGCGGGGCGCGACCCCGGACCTCGCGCTCGACCGCCCGCGCGACGCGGTCCCGCGGGCAGGTGACGACCTCGGCCTCGGAGCCGAAGAGGTGGAGCACGACGACGGCGCCGTGGTCCTCGAGCACGCGCGCGTGCGTTCCGATCTCGTGGATCCGCGGCCCGTCCCGCACCTCGGTCAGGAGGTAGACGGTCTCGCCGGTCGCGAGGGGTCGGGCGTCGCTGCTCACAAGAACGGAGACGTTCGCGACGGGCCGATGGTTTTCCTTCCGTACGTTTTCCTTACGACCGATGACTCGCGGCACCGCCGCCCGTCTGATGTGCGTCGAATCGAAATCGGGAGGTACGGAGATGGGACGCATCGTGGTCACGGAGTTCGTCTCGCTCGACGGGGTCGTCGAGGCCCCGGGCGGAGGCGAGGGCTACAGGCACGACGGCTGGTCGTTCGAGTTCGACCGCGGCGACGAGGGCAACCGGTTCAAGCTCGACGAGACGATGGGCTCCGAGGCGCTCCTCCTCGGGCGCAAGACGTACGAGGGGTTCGCGGCCGCCTGGCCGTCGCGCGACGGCGAGTTCGCCGACAAGTTCAACTCGATGCCGAAGTACGTCGTCTCCTCGACGCTCGAGACGCCCGAGTGGAACAACACCACCGTCCTCGACGGCGACCTCGTCGAAGAGGTCGCGCGGGTGCGCGACGCGCACGAGGGGGACGTCGTCGTGCACGGCAGCCCGCAGCTCGTGCAGGAGCTGCTCGAGCACGATCTCGTCGAAGAGCTGCGGCTGATGGTCTTCCCGGTCGTGCTCGGCACGGGCAAGCGTCTGTTCGGCGAGACGAGCGACAAGAAGCCGCTTCGCCTCGTGCGCTCGCAGACGGTCGGCGACGGCGTCTCGATCCTCGTCTTCGAGCGGCCCGAGGCCTGAGCGGCGACGGGCTACGTGGAGGCCCAGCCCTGAATCTGATGGCTCGACCCGGCCGACTGATCGACCGGGTCGGCCGCCTTCACGGCGATGCCGCCGAGGCGCGCCGTGACCGACACGTCGAGGCGCGGCGCGTCGTCGGGTAGCTCCTCCGGCGGTGTGACGCGAGCGTCGAAGCCGCCGAGCACAGACCGGTCCTCGACGAAGACCTTCCAGGTGCGCGGAACGACGACGTTCACGCCGCCCCACGTGGCAGAGAGGTCGAGGCTCGCGCCCTCGGGCGCGAGCGTGGCCTCGCGCAGATCGAGCTCGACGCCGCCGCAGACGACACTCACGGAGCCGTGGCGCAGCGCCGCGGCCCGGCACGTCCGCTCGACACCGCCGACGTAGGTCGTGATCGCGAACTCGTCGGCCGTCTCGTCGCCGACCGTCCTCCGCCTTGCGAGTATCTGGCCGGCCGCCCCGAGGCCCGCGAGGACGACGGCCAGCCCGACGACGGCCCTGACGAGGAATCTCATCGCTGCCTCCTCCGTGTCACCACCTTCGAGTCTAGAGTCGGCCCGTGGCCGAGCGCGTGCAGGGAGGGAGAGTGGCGGCCCGCGCGATCGCCGCCGCCGGCGTCGACTGCGTGTTCACGCTCTCGGGCGGGCACGTGATGCCGATCTACGAGGGGGCCCGCCACGAAGGCGTCCGCATCGTCGACGTGCGCCACGAGCAGTCCGCCGCGCACGCCGCCGAGGCGTGGGGGCGCGTCCGCCGCGCGTGCGGCGTCGCGCTGGTGACGGCCGGGCCGGGGGTCACGGGAACGGTCACCGCCGTCGCCAACTGCCTCGCGGCGCAGACCCCGCTGGTGGTGCTGGGCGGTGCGAGGCCGCTCGCGCAGGCCGAGTGGGGGGCACTGCAGGAGTTCGACCAGCTGTCGCTGATGAAGCCGGTGACGAAGTGGGCCGCGGTCTGCCCGTCGACCGACCGGATCCCCGAGTACGTCGCGATCGCCTTCCGCCACGCGCTCGCTGCGCCGCGCGGGCCCGTCTACCTCGAGCTGCCGGCCGACATCCTCTTCGCCGACGGCGACGCGGACGTCGTGCCGCCCGCAGGGGCGGCGCGGGCGTTCGGCGACCCGGGCGAAGTCGGCACTGCCGTCGACCTCCTGCGCAGCGCCGAGCGGCCCGCCGTCGTCGCCGGAAGCGGTGTCTGGTGGGACGGCGCGGCGGCCGAGCTCGCCCTGTTCGCAGAGGGGGGCAGGCTGCCGGTGTTCCTGAACGGCTCGGGGCGAGGGTCGCTGCCACCGGACCACGAGCTGTTCTTCCAGCACTCGCGGAGCGTGGCGCTCGAGGAGGCCGACGTCGTCTGCGTGATCGGGACGCCGCTCGACTTCCGCCTGCGCTACGGGCGGTTCGGCGCGGGGAAGCTCGTCCACGTCCACGGCGACCCGCGGGAGCTGGGACGCAACCGCGTCCCGGACG
>DATBIQ010000087.1:0-20444 GCA_036556865.1 Gaiella sp. | reverse complement strand
GCTCACGCTCGGCCCGGCGGAGGCCGAGGAGCAGCTTCGCGACGCGATGGCGATCGGCATCGACCGCGCGATCCACCTTCTCACGGACGACGCAGAGTGGGACCCGCAGGCGACGGCCGCGGCGATCCTCGACGCGATCCGGGACGACGAGGCCGCGAACGGCCCCTTCGACCTCGTCGTCCTCGGCAACGAGTCGGCCGACGCGGGGAACTTCCAGGTGGGGATCCGTGTCGCGCACGCCCTCGGCCGCCCTGTCGCGACCGGGCTCAAGGCTCTCAGCGTGGAGGACGGCGCCGTTCGCTGCGAGCAGGAGGCGGGCGGCGGGCGGGACGTCTACGTCCTCTCCTTGCCGGCCGTCGTCACCGTGAAGGAGGGCCTCAACCTGCCGCGCTACCCCTCGGTTCCCGGCCGGCTGCGCGCGCAGCGGAAGCCCCTCGACACGCGTTCGCCGGCGCGCCCGGCGGCGCGCCTCGAGAAACGGCGACTCGAGGTCCCGGAGGGCGCGCGCAAGCAGGCCGAGGTGCTCGGAGACGGCCCCGGCGCCGCGCCCCGCGTCGTCGAGGTGCTCCGCGAGCTCGGGGTGCTCGGATGAGCGTCCTCGTCCACGTCGAGCACGCGGGAGGCGTCGTCGACGAGCCCTCGCTCCAGGCGCTGACGCTCGCCCGCTCCATGGCCCAGGCCGGCGGAGCTCCCGTCGCCGCGATCCTCGCACGTGACACTGTGTCACTTGCGGTCGAGGCGCCGCCCGGGGTGGCCGGGGCGGATGCGGTGCACGTCGCCGTCCACGAGGCGTACGCGTCGTATGCGCCGCGGGCGGTGGCCGAGGCGATCGTCGAGCTGGCGGGACGGCTGCCGGCGACCACCGTCGTCGGCCCAGGCACGGAGCGCGGGAACGAGGTGCTCGCGCACGTCGCCGCGATCCTCGACCTGCCCCTCGCGGCGAACTGCGTCGCCGTGAGCGGCAACGAGGTGACGCGTGTCCGCTGGGGCGGGAGCCTCCTCGAGCAGGCGCGCGTCGATGCGCCCGTCATGCTCGTGACCGTGCAACCGCACGTGGTCGCCGCGGACGGCGGCACGGAGGGTGCGCCGCCGGTCGAGACGTTCACGCCGGCGCTCTCCGAGGCGGCGCTCGCGCTCCGCGTGGTCGAGCGCGTCGGCGCGCAGGAGGGCGGCATCTCGCTCGCGGACGCCAAGGTCGTCGTCTCGGGCGGTCGCGGCGCCGGCTCCGCGGAGGGCTTCGCCCCGGTGGAGGAGCTCGCGGCGCTGCTCGGCGGGGCCGTCGGCTGCTCGCGCGCCGTGACGATGGCGGGCTGGCGGCCGCACACCGATCAGGTCGGCCAGACGGGGACGAAGATCGCCCCCGAGCTCTACGTCGCCTGTGGGATCTCCGGCGCGACGCAGCACATGGCGGGTTGCAAGGGCGCGAAGCGGATCCTCGCGATCAACTCCGACCGTGAGGCGCCGATCCTCGCGAGCGCGGACTACGCCGTGATCGGCGACCTGCACGAGATCCTTCCCGCGATCTCGGCGGCGATCCGCGCCGCGTCGTGAGCACGCTCGCGTCGGGCCTCGCGCTCGCCGTCGTGCTCGCCGTGGCAGGTGGCCTCTTCCTCCGCCGCGCGCACCTCCTCTACCGGATCGTGCGGCTCGGGAAGCCGGCGGGCCGCACCGGCGACGTCGGCCGGCGGGCGCGTGCCGAGGCGACGATCGTCCTCGGCCAGCGGAAGCTCCTGCAGCGGCTCGGGCCCGGCCTGATGCACGCGTTCATCTTCTGGGGCTTCCTCGTCCTGTTCCCGACCATCGTGATGGCGCTCCTCGCCGCCGTCGACCGCGACTGGACGCTGCCGTGGCTCGGCCACCAGGGCTGGTTCTTCCTCCTCGTCGACGTGTTCTGCGTCCTCGTGCTGGTGGGGGTCGCAGCCGCCTTCCTCATCCGCAAGGTGCAACGGCCCGCGCGGTTCGAGGGGAGCCACCTCCGTGAGGCCGACCTCATCCTCGGCCTGATCGCGCTGATCGTCACGACGCTGCTCCTCTGGCACGCGTCGCAGATCGCGCTCGGGCTGAACGAGTGGCCGGCGGGCTGGTCGCCCGTCTCGGACGCGCTCTCGGGGCTCTTCGGCGACGGCGACGCGACCGAGGCGCTCGAACGGGTCTTCGTCTGGCTCCACGTCCTCACGATCCTGGCGTTCCTCGTCTACCTCCCGTACTCGAAGCACCTCCACATCGCGACGGCGGGCCTCAACGTGTGGTTCGGCCGCACGCGGGCGCGCGGGCGTCTCGAGCCGCTCGACTTCGAGGTCGAGGACGAGGCGGCGCTGCGGCTCGGCTCCGGGACGCTCGCCGACATGACGTGGAAGCAGATGCTCGACACGATGTCCTGCACGGAGTGCGGCCGCTGCCAGGACGTCTGTCCCGCGTGGGCGACGGGGAAGGCGCTGTCGCCGAAGCTCCTGATCATGGGCCTCCGCGATCGGCTGCTCGCGGAGGGCCCCGCGGTACTCGGGGGCGCAGAGCCGACGGCCCTCGTCCCCGGCGCGGTGACGGACGAGGTGGTCTGGGACTGTGTGACGTGCGGCGCGTGCGTCCGCGAGTGTCCCGTCTCGATCGAGCACGTCGACCACATCGTCGACCTCCGCCGGCAGCTCGTGATGGCGGAGGCGCGCTTCCCGGCCGAGGCGGAGGCGATGCTTCGCGACGTCGGGCGGTCGTCGAATCCCTGGGGGAAGGCGCAGTCCGATCGCGCGTCGTGGGCGGACGGGATCGACGTGCGCGTGCTCGAGCCCGGAGACGCGGCTCCGGAGATCCTCTACTGGGTCGGTTGCGCCGCGTCCTTCGACGAGCGCGCCCGCGCGACAGCGCGCGCGACCGCGTCGCTCATGCTGCGGGCGGGGCTCGACGTCGCGATCCTCGGCCCGCGCGAGTCGTGCACCGGCGATCCCGCGCGGCGGATGGGCGACGAGTACACGTTCCAGGCGCAGGCGCAGAAGAACGTGGCCACGCTCGGCGACGCGGGCGTGACGCGCGTCGTGACGAGTTGTCCCCACTGCTTCAACACCCTCGGCAACGAGTACGGGGACTTCGGCGGGCACTACGAGGTCGTGCACCACACGGAGCTGCTGGCGGAGCTGATCCGCGACGGCCGGCTCGACCCGCCGGGCGGGCAGGACGCGATCACGTACCACGACTCCTGCTACCTCGCGCGACACAACGACGTGCTGGCCGCGCCGCGGGAGATCGTCTCACGCATCGGACGCCCGCTCGAGATGGCGCGCAGCGGCAAGCGGACGTTCTGCTGCGGCGCCGGCGGCGCCCACATGTGGATGGAGGAGCGCGGCTCGGCGATCAACGAGGCGCGCGTGCGCGAGGCGGCAGGGACGGGGGCGGGGACACTCGCGGTCGCCTGTCCGTTCTGCACGATGATGCTGGACGACGGCGTCAAGCAGAGCGGAGAGGAGCTGCGCGTCGCGGACGTCGCCGTGCTGCTCGCCGAGTCGCTCGAACGAGGTTGACGTCGCTCTCCGCCGACGCCTAGACTCATATGGTGGAACGGCAGTTCCACCATATGAGCACGGGGACGCAATCCATCGACCGCGCCGCGCAGGTGCTCGTGCACGTCCTCGAGACGAGCGAGCCGCCGACCGTCGGCGCCCTCTCGACGAGACTGGGGCTGCCGAAGAGCACCGCGTCGCGACTCGTCGGAGCCCTCGAGCGGCAGGGGCTGATCCAGCGCGACGGCGCCGGCGGCCAGCTCGTCCCGGGCGCCGTGCTCCAGCGGTACGCGCGGCGCGAGACGGGGGACGCCGAGCTCGTGGAGCTCTCCTCGGACGCCCTCGACCGGCTCGCCCGGGCGAGCGGCGAGACGGTGAACATCGGCGTGCCCTCGTTCGGCGCGGTCGTGCTTCTCGACCAGCGCGACAGCCGCCACTTCCTCGGCTCGACGAACTGGGTCGGCCGCAGCGTCCCCGCGCACGGCTCCGCGCTCGGAAAGGTCTTCTACGCGTACGGCGCGCTGCCGGTTCCGGTGGGCCCGCTCGAGCCGCTCGGGCCCCGCACGAGCGCGGCCGCGGACGGCCTCGGCCTCGACGAGGTGAAGGCGCGCGGCTATGCGACGGCCGTCGAGGAGCTCGAGCCCGGGCTGTGGGCCGTCGCGGCGCCCGTCCGCGACGCCTCGGGCGCCGTCGTCGCCGCGCTCAGCATCTCCGGCCCGACCGTGCGGCTCCGCGGCGGGATGCTCGAGCGGTTCGGCCGGCTGCTCGTCACGGAGGGGCGTGCCGTCTCGGCGGGGCTCGGCCACGACGACCGAAAGCGAGGTGCCGCATGAGCGACGAAGAGATCGTCCTCGGAAATCTCTCCGACGAGGACCTGGTCAAGCAGATGCACGACGACCTCTACGACGGTCTCGCGCCGGAGATCGTCGAGGGTACGGAGATCCTCCTGGAGCGCGGCTGGTCGGCGGAGAGGACGCTGAACGACGCGCTCGTCGAGGGGATGCGGATCGTCGGAATCGACTTCCGTGACGGGATCCTGTTCGTGCCCGAGGTGCTGCTCGCGGCCAACGCGATGAAGGCCGGGATGGAGATCCTCCGTCCGCTCCTCTCCGAGTCCGACGCGGAGCGGATGGGCAAGGTCGTGATCGGCACCGTGAAGGGGGACATCCACGACATCGGGAAGAACCTCGTCGCGATGATGCTCGAAGGCGCCGGCTTCGAGGTGATCGATCTCGGGATCAACAACCCGGTCGAGAACTACCTCGCCGCGCTCGACGAGCACAAGCCGGAGATCCTCGGCATGTCGGCGCTCCTCACGACGACCATGCCGTACATGAAGGTCGTCATCGACACGCTCGAGGAGCAAGGCCGGCGCGACGACGTGATCGTGCTGGTCGGCGGCGCCCCGCTCAACGAGGAGTTCGGCAAGGCGATCGGCGCCGACGCCTACTGCCGCGACGCCGCGGTCGCGGCGGAGACCGCGCAGGCGCTCGTCCTCGCCCGCCGCTCGTCCGTCGCCGCGTCGTCGTGACCGGAGTCCGCCCGGATACGCCCGGACGACCCCCGAACGCGATCCGCCGACGGAGCGCCCGGCGCGCGCAGGCACGTGACACGGTGTCACGTGGCTCGTCGCTGCTCGAGGACGACGTGACGTTCGAGGCCGACGCGAAGGGGCAGGTTCTCGTCCTTGCCTGCGGCGCGATCGCCCGCGAGGTGCTCGCGGTGATCGAGCTCAACGGCTGGACGCACGTCGACGTCCGCTGCCTGCCGGCGAAGCTGCATGCGCGCCCGGAGCGGATCCCGGCGGCGGTCGATGCGAAGCTGAAGGAGCTCTCTGGCGGCTACGAGCGCGTGTTCGTCGCGTACGCGGACTGCGGGACGGGCGGTGCGCTCGACCCGGTGCTCGAGCGCCACGGTGTGGAGCGGCTGCCGGGCGCGCACTGCTACGGCTTTCTGGCCGGCAACGACGCATGGGAGGCGATGCACGACGAGGAGCCGGCGACGTTCTACCTCACCGACTTCCTCGCCCGCCACTTCGAGGCCCTCGTCGTGCGTGCGCTGAAGCTCGACGTCCACCCGGAGCTCAGGCCGCTGATGTTCGGCAACTACCGCCGGCTCGTCTACCTCGCCCAGACGGACGACCGCGATCTCGACCGCCGTGCCGAGGACGCAGCGGCGTTCCTCGGCCTCGCGTACGAGCGCGTCCGCACCGGCTACGGCGAACTCGTACCCTCGCTCACGCGCTTCGCGGGGGAGCCGGCCCGTGCCTGAGCTGACCGTGATCTGGTGGCGCGACATCCCGGCCCAGGTGACCGCGAAGGACGGACGGGCTCGCGCCGCTCGTGAGCTCCCGTCCCGGTTCCAGGAGGCGATCGACGCTGCGGCCATGCGGGCCGGGCTGATCGGCACGGACTCGTACCTCGAGGAGTGGCGGCGCGAGCCGCGGTCGTGCGGCGACGATCTCGAGGCCGAGGTCGCGCAGGAGCTCGAGTGGCTCGACGCCGCGTACACCGACGAGGTGCTCGAGCGCCTCGTCGCCGCGAACGGGAAGGAGGACGGGTGACCGAGACGGTGCTGTCGTCCGCGACCAGGGAGGTCGTGATCGGCTTCGAGCGGCCGTTCGTCGTGATCGGCGAGCGGATCAACCCGACCGGTCGCAAGGCGCTGGCGGCCGAGATGGCTGCCGGCAACTTCGACACGGTGGTCGCGGACGCGCTCGCCCAGGTCGAGGCGGGGGCCCAGATGCTCGACGTGAACGCGGGCATACCGCTCGCCGACGAGCCGGCCATCCTCGCGCACACCGTCGAGCTCGTCCAGTCGCTCACGGACGTGCCCCTCTCGATCGACTCCTCGATCGTCGAGGCGCTCGAGGCGGGGCTCGCGGTCTATCGCGGGAAGGCGCTCGTCAACTCCGTGACCGGCGAGGACGAGCAGATGGAGCGTGTGCTGCCGCTCGTTGCCCGGCACGGCGCTGCCGTCGTCGCGATCACGAACGACGAGACGGGGATCAGCGAGGACCCCGACGTCCGCTTCGAGGTCGCGCGCAAGATCGTCATGCGCGCCGAGGACCACGGAATTCCGCGTGAGGACGTCGTCGTCGACCCGCTCGTGATGCCGATCGGCGCGATGGGGACCGCCGGGCGGCAGGTGTTCAGCCTCCTGCGGAGGCTTCGCGACGAGCTGCGAGTGAACACGACGTGCGGGGCCTCGAACGTCAGCTTCGGGTTGCCGAACCGCACCGGGCTCAACGCCGCGTTCCTGCCGATGGCGATCGCCTCCGGGCTCACGTCCGCGATCACGAGCCCGCTCCACGGGGAGCTGTTGCAGGCGATCAAGGCGGCGGACGTGCTGATGGGCAACGACCCGCACTGTGCCGCCTGGATCGCGCGGCACGGCGACGGGGCGTCTGCGGCTCCGGCGGGCCGGCGCGGTGGGCGGGCTGCGCGGCGGAGCACGGCAAGCGCGTGAGCGAGGCACTCGTCGTCTTCACCCCGTCCGGGCGCCGGGCGCGGGTCGAGCGTGGCACGACGGTGCTCGACGCCGCCCGGCGGCTCGGCGTCGACCTCGACTCGACGTGCGGCGGCCGCGGCATCTGCGGGCGCTGCCAGGTGTCCGTCGCCGAGGGCGAGCACGCGAAGCACGGGATCACCTGCACCGGCGATGCGCTGACGTCGCCGACGGCGACGGAGCTCGACTATGCCGCCGACAAAGGGCTGGGCCGCGGCCGTCGGCTCGGCTGCGTGGCGCGGGTCGCCGACGACGTCGTGATCGACGTGCCGCCGGAGAGCCAGGTGTACCGCCAGGTCGTGCGCAAGGAGGCGGACGCCCGCGCGATCGCGGTCGACCCCGTCGTCCGGCTCCACGTCGTCGAGGTGGAGGAGCCGCAGCTCGGCTCGTCGCGCAGCGACGCGGCGCGGCTGCTCGAGGCCCTCGAGCGGGAGTGGTCGCTGCGTAATCTCCAGATAGATATAGATGTTTTGCGTTCGTTGCAACGTGTTCTGCGAGCAAGTGCCACGGTGTCACCTACCCGCCGGCAGGTCACGGTGGCCGTGCACGACGCGGACGCGGTGACCGCGGTGTGGCCGGGATTCCACGACGTCGCGCTCGGCATCGCGTTCGACGTCGGCTCGACGACCGTCGCGGGCCACCTCTGCGACCTCCGGACCGGCGAGGTGCTCGCGTCGGCCGGCGCGATGAATCCGCAGATCCGCTTCGGCGAGGACCTGATGAGCCGTGTCTCGTACGTCATGCTCAACCCGGGCTCCGAGAAGGAGCTCACGCGCGCGGTGCGCGGCTGTCTCGCGAAGCTGACCGCCGAGCTCTGCCGCGACGCGGGCGTCGACCGTACGGACGTCCTCGAGGTCACGTTCGTCGGGAACCCCGTGATGCACCACCTGCTGCTCGGAATCGACCCGACGGAGCTCGGCGGTGCGCCGTTCGCGCTCGCCGTCGACGACGCGCTGCGGCTGCGCGCCTCCGAGCTCGGGCTCCCGGTCAACCCCGGCGCACGTGCGTACGTGCTGCCGTGCATCGCCGGCCACGTCGGCGCCGACACGGCCGGTGTGATCCTCGCCGAGGGGCCGCACCTCTCGGACGAGGTCACGCTGCTGGTCGACGTCGGGACGAACGCCGAGATCGTCCTCGGCAACCGCGATCGCCTCCTCGCTGCCTCGAGCCCGACCGGTCCGGCCTTCGAGGGGGCGCAGATCAGCTGCGGCCAGCGGGCGGCACCCGGGGCGATCGAGCGCGTCCGGATCGACCCCGAGACGCTCGAGCCGCGCGTCAAGGTCGTCGGCTGCGAGGCGTGGTCGGACGACCCGGGGTTCGACGCCCGGGTGACGGGGGTCTGCGGCTCGGGGATCGTCGAGGTCGTCGCGGAGCTCCATCTCGCGGGGGTGCTCGCGACCGACGGGACGATCGACGGCTCGCTCGCGGAACGCACGCCGCGGGTCGTCGCCGACGGCCGGACGTTCTCGTACGTGCTCTGGGACGGCGAGCCGGAGCTTTTGATCACGCAGAACGACGTCCGCCAGATCCAGCTCGCGAAGGCCGCCCTCCACGCCGGCTGCCGGCTGCTGCTCGACCGCTACGGGCTCGAGCGCGTCGACCGCGTGCGCCTCGCCGGCGCGTTCGGCGCCCACATCGATCCCGTGCACGCGCTCGTCCTCGGGCTCGTTCCGGACTGCGACCCGTCCGGCGTGACGTCGGCCGGCAACGCCGCCGGCACGGGCGCGCGGGTGGCACTCCTCAACCGCGCCGCACGCGCCGAGATCGAGGGCGTCGTCCGCACCGTCGAGAAGGTCGAGACGGCGGTCGAGCCGCGCTTCCAGGAGCATTTCGTCAACGCGATGGCGATCCCGCACGACACCGATCCGTACGACCGGCTCGGCGCCGTCGTCGCGCTGCCGCCACGCCGGTCGATCGAGGCCCGAGAGCGGACGGGTCGCCGCCGTCGCCGGGTTCCAGAGAGGAGATCCTGATGAGCGAGACGAGGGCCCGTCGCAGCGGTGGCCGTGCCGCGCGCCAGGCGGCGCGGATGCATGCCCACGTCGAGCGGGTGCCGTTCCTCACGCGCACGCTGGCACCGCTCGAGGTGCTGTCGCAGGAGGGCCTCGCGACGATCGAGGCGAACGCCGAGCGGATCCTGCAGGAGGTCGGCATCGAGTTCCACGACGCCCCGGACGCGCTCGAGCTCTTCGCCGGGGCGGGCGCAGACGTCGACGGCGAGCGCGTGCGCTTCCCCACGGGGCTGTGCCGGTCGCTCGTCCAGGCGACGGCGCCGGCACAGTTCACGCAGGTCGCGCGCAACCGGGCGAACGACGTCGTCTTCGGCGGCCAGGGGACGATCTTCGCGCCCGCGTACGGCTCGCCGTTCGTCCGCGACCTCGACGGCGGCCGGCGCTACGGGACGATCGAGGACTTCCGCAACTTCGTGAAGCTGGCGTACGCGTCGCCGTGGCTCCACCACTCGGGCGGGACGGTGTGCGAGCCCGTCGACGTGCCCGTCAACAAGCGGCACTTCGACATGGTCTACGCGCACCTGCGCTACTCCGACAAGCCGTTCATGGGGTCGGTCACACGGCCCGAGCGGGCGCAGGACACGGTCGAGATGGCTCGCATCGTCTTCGGGCGCGAGTTCGTGGACGAGCACACGGTCGTCTTCAGCCTCATCAACGCCAACTCGCCGCTCGTCTGGGACGCCTCGATGCTCGGCGCCGCACGCGCGTACGCGGAGGCGAACCAGGCCGTGATGATGACGCCGTTCATCCTCGCGGGCGCGATGAGCCCCTCGACGGTGGCCGCGACCTGCGCGCAGACGCTCGCCGAGTCGCTCGCCGGGATGGCGTACGTCCAGCTCGTCCGGGCGGGCGCGCCCGTCGTGCTCGGCTCCTTCGCGTCGTCGATGTCGATGCAGTCCGGCGCGCCGACCTTCGGCACGCCCGAGCCCGCGCTCGTCCTGTACGTGATGGCGGCGCTCGCCCGCCGCCTCGGCGTGCCCTTCCGGTCGGGCGGCGCGTTGACGGCGGCGAAGATCGCCGACGCGCAGGCCGCCTACGAGTCGGCGAATACGATGCAGCCGACGATGCTCGCCGGTGTCAACTTCGTGCTCCACGCTGCGGGCTGGCTCGAGGGCGGCCTGTCGATGGGGTACGAGAAGTTCGTGCTCGACGCCGACCAGCTCGGGATGTGGCACTCGTTCGCACCCGGCGTCGACCTCTCCGAGAACGGGCAGGCGATGGACGCGTTCCTCACGAACGAGCCCGGCACGCACTTCCTCGGGCACCCGCACACGCTGGCGAACTTCGAGCAGGCGTTCTATCGCTCGCCCGTCGCCGACAACTCGAGCTTCGAGCAGTGGGAGAGCGAGGGTGCGAAGGACGCTGCCGCACGCGCGAACGCGATCTGGAAGCGCACCCTCGCCGAGTACGAGCCCCCGCCGATCGAGGACGCGGTCGACGAGGAGCTGCGCGAGTGGATCGACCGCCGCAAAGCCTCGTTCCCGGACGCGAGCGAATGAGCGTGACCGCCCCGTCCGGTCGCGCGGCGCGCATCGCGGAGCTCGTGGAGCGCTCGCGGTTCGAGATCCTGCCCCTCGACGGGATCGAGGAGCGGGTGCTCGCCGTCGTGCCGCGCGGCGTGACGCTCACGGTCACCGCCTCCCCGACGAAGGGCCTCGAGCCGACGCTGGCGCTCGCCGAGGCGCTCGTCGGACACGGCTACGCCGTTGTGCCGCACCTCTCCGCACGCCTCGTCTCGGACGCGACGGAGGCCGCGGAGATCGCCGAGCGCCTCCGCGGGGTGGGAATCGGCGACGTCTTCGTCGTCGCCGGCGATCCGGAGGAGCCGAAGGGCCGGTTCCACGGCGCGCTCGACCTGCTCGAGGCGTTCGACGAGCTCGGGCGGCCGTTCCCGGCGGTCGGGATCGCCGGGTACCCCGAGAGCCACCCACTGATCGACGACGAGACGGTGACCGCCGCGATGGTCGCGAAGGCCCGGCATGCGACGTACGTCACGAGCCAGGTGTGCTTCGACCCGGTCGTCACGGCACGCTGGATCGACGAGGTGTGGGCGCGCGGCGCGACGCTCCCGATCTACGTCGGCGTCCCCGGTGCCGTGAGCCGGGCGAAGCTGCTCCGCGTCTCGACGCGGATCGGCATCGGCGACTCGCTCCGCTACCTGCGCAAGAACGGGAGCTTTGCGAGTCGCTTCCTCCGAGGCGGGTTCAGCCCCGACCCACTCGTCGACGGCCTCGGGCCGGTGCTCGACGGGGAGAAGGTCGCCGGCTTCCACGTGTTCACGTTCAACGACGTCGAGGACACGGAGCGGTGGCGCCGCGAACGGCTAGCCTCCGCTTCCGCCGCCGCCACGCGCGGTTCCTGAGCACGCGAGCGAGGAGAGCAGATGCCCGTCGAGGTCGACACCGTCCGCGCCGTCAGCGTCCCGACCAGGCTCGTCCACGGTCCCGGCGCCGTCGCGAGCCTCGCCGACGAGTGCAGGGCGCTCGGCATCACGCGGCCGATGCTCGTGACCGACCCCGGCGTCGCGGCCGCGGGGCTCGTCGACCGTGTGCGTCCGCAGCTCAACGGCGTCGTCGTGTTCGACGAGGTCCGGCCGAACCCCGACATCGAGCTCGTCGACCGCGCGGCCGAGATCTACCGCGAGCGGGGCTGCGACGGGCTCGTCGGTCTCGGCGGCGGCTCGTCACTCGACACGGCGAAGTCGATCGGCGTCGTCGCCCGGCACGGAGGCTCGATCGCGCAGTACGAGTGGGGGAGGGATCCGATCGAGCAGCGGATCCCACCGCTCGTCGCGATTCCGACGACCGCGGGCACGGGGAGCGAGGTGACGCTCTGGGCCGTGATCACCGACCACGAACGGCAGCTCAAGTTCAACGTGGGAGGGACGCCGTTGATCGGCGCCCACGTCGCGCTGATCGACCCGGAGCTGATGGTCGGGCTGCCGCCCGCCGTCACCGCGGCCACCGGCATGGACGCCCTCTCGCACGCGGTCGAGTGCTTCACGTGCGACTACCACCAGCCGTTCAACGACGCGGTGGCGCTGCACGCGATCGAGCTCGTCGGGCGCTGGCTCCGGCTCGCCGTCGCGGACGGCGGCAACCTCGAGGCACGGACGCAGATGGCCCACGCCGCGACGCTCGGGGGGATGGCGTACGGGACGGAGAGCGCAGGCGCGGCGCACGCGATGAGCCAGTCGGCCGGCGGCGTCCACGACTGCCCGCACGGCGCCCTGACCGCGCGCGTCCTCGGCCCCGTCTGCGAGTACAACGTTCCGGCGGCTCCCGACCGGTACGCGAGGATCGCGCAGGGCCTCGGGATCGACACGAGCGGGATGGACGATCTCGAGGCCGCACGGGCCGGGGTCGAGGAGGTCTACCGGCTCACGGATGACGTCGGCATCCCGTCGCTGGAGGAGCTCGGGTTCTCGGAGAACGAGATCCCGATGCTCGCGCGCATCGCCTTCGATGACCCCCAGACACAGGGGAACGCGCGCGAGGTCGACGTCGCGGCGTACGAGGAGATCTACCGAAGAGCCTTCTCGCGCGGGCGCTAGCGCTTACGCGAGCGCGATGAGCGCGACGCCGGCGACGACGAGCGCGGCGCCGGCGAGGCGTCCGGGGCCGACGCGCTCGCCCGCGAGCGGCGCGGCCAGGAACGCCGCGATCAGGACGCTCGTCTCGCGCACGGAGGCGACCGACGCGGCGGACGCGCGTGAGAGGGCGGCGAGGACGAGCGCGTAGGCGACGAACGACAGCACGCCGGCGAGCGCCGGCAGCGGGCGCGCGGCCGCGCGGACGCGTCCGCTGCCGTGCTCGGTGACGAGGAGGAAGCCGACGTAGCCGATCGTCGCCGGCAGCATGCCGAGCTCGAGGTAGACGACCGGCGAGGCGTGCTCGATGCCGTGCTTGTCGACCAGCGTGTAGGCGGCGATGCACGAGGCGACGGCGACGCCCCACGCAGCGCCTGCGGCGCGTGCCTCGGCCCCTCCGCGGAGGCCTCGGACGAGCACCACCCCGAGCCCGACGAGGCAGACGCCGACGGCCTGGCCGGCGTTCGCGCCGGCTCCGAGCATGGTCACGCCCACCAGCAGTACGAGGACAGGCGCGAGGCCGCGTGCGATCGGGTAGACCACGGAGACGTCTGCGTGGCGGTAGGCCGTCGCGAGCGCCGCGAAGTACGCGAGCTGCAGCATCGAGGTCACGGCGATGAACGGCCATACGCCCGAGTCGGCGTCGAAGCGCCAGAGCGCGACGGGAGCGAACAGGACGACGGCCGCGACCAGTGCGATCGCGGTCGCCGCCTCCGGATCTCGCTCGCGGCCGAGGATCAGGTTCCAGAGCGCATGGAGGAATGCCGAGCCGAGGGCGAGGGCGAACGCGTCGAGCGGCACGGGGCGACCCTAGACCGATCGGCTGGACGCCGGGCCGTGCCACGCACGCGTGTGTGCCGACTGGTGTCCGACTTAGAGTCGGACACCGATGGGGCCCGCGCGCGCGCTCGTGTTCGACTTCAACGGCACGCTCTCGCACGACGAGCCCCTGCTGTTCGGGATCTACTCCGAGCTCTTCGCGGAGCACGGGCGACCGCTGACGGAGACGGACTACTACGGGAGGCTCGCCGGCAACACAGAGGAGGCGATCATCGGCGGCTGGCTCGGTGTCGAGGGCGAGGAGCTGCAGGCGCTCGTCGAGGAGCGGATCGACCGCTACGTCGCGCGCGCGGACGGCTCGACGATCACGGCCGGTCTCCGCGAGGCGGTGCGGTACGCGTCCGCCCGAGTGCCCGTCGCGGTCGTCTCCGGGGCGTACCGGCGCGAGATCGAGCCGGTTCTCGCCGGAGCCCAACTCGTCCCGCACGTGACCGCCGTCGTGACCGCCGACGACGTCAGCCGCGGCAAGCCCGACCCCGAGGGATACCGCCTCGCGCTCGCAGCGCTCGGCGACGGGCTCGCGGCGCGGGACGTCGTCGCGTTCGAAGACACCGAGGCGGGAGTCGCCTCGGCGACGGGCGCGGGACTTCGGTGCCTCGCCGTGCGCGGGACGCTCCCGGATGCGCGCCTCGCCGGCGCCGAGCGGATCGTCGACGCGATCGACCTCGACCTCGTCCGGTCGCTCGTCGGATGACGTGGGTGATCGCGCACCGCGGCGCCTCGGCGGACGAGCGCGAGAACACCATTCCCGCGTTCGAGCGCGCGATCGAGCTGGGAGCGGACTACGTCGAATTCGACGTGCAGGCGTCGGCCGACGGCGCGCTCGTCGTCTTTCACGACCTCGAGCTCGACCGGCTGACGCCGCTCCGGGGGCCGCTCCGGGCGCGCAGGTTCGCGGAGTTGCGCGAACACGAGATCCCGTTGTTCGACGACGTGCTCGAGCTCACCCGCGGACGGATCGGCGTGATGGCGGAGTTGCGCAGCGCCTATCTGTTCCGCCGCCACGACCTGATCGGTCGCACGACGGCCCTGCTCGGGGACGACGACTTCCTCCTCTCCTTCGGGCGGCGGACGCTGCAGGAGGCGCGACGGCGGAGGCCGTCGCTGCGCGTGCTGCAGCACGTCGGCTACGGCGTCTCCATCCGGGCCGCGTCCCGTTACGCACGGGCCGTCGGCTTTCACGATCCACGCGTCACGCGCCGCGGGCTTGCCCGCGCCCGGGAACTCGGCCTGGAGACGACGGTCTACACCGTGAACGACGCGAGCAGGATGCGCGCACTCGCCGCCATGGGCGTCGACGGCATCTTCAGCGACCGCCCCGCGCTGCTGCGCGAGACGCTCGCATCACTCGACTGAATCCGCGGCCGCGGCCTCGAGACCCTCGGCGGCGCCACCCTCGAGCGTGAGGAGCTTCGCGCTGGACGGCGGGAAGTGCAGGCTCACCTGTGCACCGATCGGGAGCGCTGCGGCCCGCTCCGCCGAGAGGTCGGCGGTCCACTCCGTAGGGCCGGCGAGCACCCGCAGGCGCGTCACCGAGCCGAGGAACGTCTGCGAGACGACCTCCCCCGTGAGCCCGTTCTCCGACGAGGCCGCCGCCTCGACCTGCACGGTCTCGGGCCGCACGAGCACGAGGACGCGCTCGCCGCGCTGTCTCCCGCGCGCGGCGTCGACGGCGAGCGAGCTCCCGTCGTAGTCGACGTGCCCGGCGTCGGGGTCGGCAACCGTCGACTCGATGCGGTTCATCGTCCCGACGAACTCGGCGACGAACGGCGTCGCCGGCGCGCCGTAGATCTCCGCAGGCGTCCCGATCTGCTCGATCTGGCCCTGCGAGAGCACCGCGACCCGGTCGGAGATCGAGAGCGCCTCCTCCTGGTCGTGCGTGACGTAGATCGTCGTGATCCCGAGCCGCGTCTGGATGCGGCGGATCTCCTCGCGGAGCTGGACGCGCACCTTCGCGTCGAGCGCGGAGAGCGGCTCGTCGAGCAGGAGCAGCCGCGGCTCGATCGCGAGCGCCCGGGCAAGCGCGACGCGCTGCTGCATCCCGCCGGAGAGCTGGTGGGGGTAGCGGTCGGCAGCGTGGCCGAGACCGACGAGCTCGAGCAATTCGAGCGCGCGCGACCGGCGGTCGCCGCGGCCCTGTCTCCGTACCCGCAGGCCGAACTCGACGTTCCGCACCGCGGTCATGTTGGGAAACAGGCTGTACGCCTGGAACACCATCCCGATGTCGCGCTTGTTGGGCGCCACGTCGGTGATGTCCTTGTCACCGACGAAGACGCGTCCCGACGTGGGCCGGTCGAAGCCGGCGATCAGCCGGAGCGCGGTCGTCTTGCCGCAGCCGGAGGGGCCGAGGAAGGAGACGAACTCGCCGCTCGCGATGTCGAGCTCGATGCCGTCGAGCGCCACGACGTCGCCGAACCGGCGGTGAAGCGCCTGGAGCCGGACACCCGCCATCCGCTACCTCGCTCCCTGCGCCGCCGGCGCCCGCCCGCGGCCCGCCGCGAGCAGCGCGAGCATCGCCGCCCACGTGATCGCGAACGCGAGCAGCGTCACCGAGGCGGCCGGATACGCCTTGTTCTGGTTGATGTACTGGATGTAGATCGGGAACGTGTCGAAGACGGCGAGGCTCGCGATCGTGAACTCGCCCATGACGATGGCGAGCGTGAGGAACGCGCCGGCGAGGGCGGCCGACTTGATGTTCGGGAGGATCACGCGCCAGAGCGTCGTCGTCCAGCGGGCGCCGAGGCTCTGGCTCGCCTCCGTGAGCGTGTGCACGTCGATCGCGCGGAACCCGCTGTCGAGCGAGAAGTACATGTACGGGAACGCGAGGATGACGTACGCGCCGACGAGGAAGCCGTACGGCTCGGCGTAGAACCACGTCGGCGTCCCCTTGTAGACGTCGAGCAGGCCGACGACGAGGATGATCGGCGGGATCACGAACGGCACGAGCGCCATGAACCCGATCACCGGGCGCAGGCGCGGCAGCTTGAGGTGCACCCAGTAGACCGTCGGGACGAGCAGCACGAGCGTCACGAAGATCGTCTCCAGCGAGAGGATGAACGACGTCTTGATCGTCTTCAAGAACTGCGGGTCGTGGATGATCGTCCCGTAGTTCTCGAGCGTGCAGCAGGCGCCCGTCTGGTTCGACCGGAGGCTGAAGATCAGGGTCGCGATCAGCGGGATCAGGAAGTAGGCGGCCCCGAGCAGGAGCCAGAGCACGGCCGACGGCGCGATGAACCGGCGCGGCGTCAGCGCGACCACCTCGAGGCGCGGCGCTGGAGCGGGATGTAGGCGAGCATCATGAGCGCCAGGACGACGAGCATCCCGAAGGCGAGCGCCTGGCCGAGGTGCGGGTCGTCGAGGACGTTCCCGGAGAGGTAGAAGCCGATCGTGATGGGGACGAGCCCGACGCTGCCGCCCGTCAGGCCGTAGGCGGTCGCGTAGGCCGAGAACGAGTTGCCGAAGAGGAGCACGAAGGCGCTCAGGATCGACGGCGTCATGATCGGGATCCCGACGTGCCGCCAGAACTGCCACGAGTTCGCGCCGAGGCTCGAGGCCGCTTCGCGCCACTCGCGTCGCAGGCCGTCGATCGCGGGTGCGATCACGAGGATCATCAGCGGGATCTGGAAGTAGAGGTAGACGATCTCGATGCCGGTCTTCGAGAAGACGGAGAAGCCGTGGTCGTAGGGGTTGACGCCGAGCTGGTTCGTCATGAACTGCGTCACGACGCCGATCGTCCCGAGGGTCGCGATGAACGCCGCCGCGAGCGGGATCCCCGCGAAGTTCGCGGCGACCCCGGAGAAGGTCGTCAGCGCCCCGCGGACGAACCTCGGCGTCCCCTCGCGGATCGCGGCGTAGGCGAGCAGCAGGCCGAACACGGCGCCGAGCCCGGCCGTGATCAGGCTCACCTCGATCGAGTTCTTGTAGGCCGTGCGGTACGGCTCGTCGAAGAGCTTCTGGACGTGGTCGAGCGTGAGGCCGCCGGCATCGTCCTCGAACGCGCCGAACATCACCTTCGCTGCGGGCCAGAAGAGGAACGCGGTCGCATACGCGAAGAACGGCAGGACGCCGAGGTACGCGAGCGGCAGGCGACGCCGCGCCCGGCCGGTGTCGACCGGCCGGGCAGGGACGTCCGTGTTCGCGACGGTGCTCAGGAGGCTAGGAGCCGACCTTCTTGGGCCAGTCCGTCGCCACGAGGTCCTTCGCCTTCGTGTTCTGCGACGGGCTCGCGAACTTCACCTTCGTGTAGACCGCGGCGCTCGGCAGCGCAGCCGTGAGTGCCTTCGGCACGACCTTCCGCCTCACCATGTCGGTGAAGAGCGCCGGGTGCGAGTACCCCTTCAGCCAGAGCAGCTGACCCTGGTCGGAGTAGAGGAACTCCTGCCAGAGGCGCGCCGCCCACGGATGGGGGCCCGTGGCGTTGATCGCCTGGCAGTAGTACGCGCCGTAGACGCCGTCCGACGGGATCGACGTCTTGATCTTCGCCGACGGGAACTCCTTCCCGTACGCGAGGTTCAGGTAGTCCCAGTCGATCGTGATCGGCGTCTGGCCCGACGCGATCGTCTGCGGGGTTGCCTGCACCGGGATGAAGTTGCCGGCCTGCTTCAGCTTCGCGAAGAAGTCGACGCCCGGGCCGACGTTCGACAGCGAGCCGCCGTTGGCGAGCGCCGCCGCGAAGACGCCGGCCTGCGCCGAGCCCGAGGTGAGTGGGCTGCCGTTCAAGGCGACCTTGTTCTTGTACTCGGGCTTGAGCAGGTCCTGCCACGTCTTGGGGACGTTCGAGACGACGGCGGTGTTCACCCCGAACGAGGTGACGCCCCAGTAGTCCGCGACCCAGAACCCGCGGCCGTCCTTCATCGCCCGCGGCACCTTCTTGAAGTTCGTGGTGAAGAACCTCGCGTAGAGGCCCTCGTTGGCGCCCGCCTGCGCGAACGACGGGCTGACGTCCAGCACGTCCGGGGCCCGCGGGTCGCCCTTGAGCGAGCGCACCGCCTGGTTCTCCTGCGCCGAGCTGCCGTCGGGATTGTCGTTCGAGATCTTGATGCCGTACTTCTTCGTGAAGGTCGACATGATCTCGCCGTAGTTCGCCCAGTCGGGCGGGAGCGCGATGGTGTTGAGCGTCTTCTCCTTCTTCGCCTGCGCGACCCACTCCTTGAGCGAGAGCGCACCGCCGCGGAGCGGCGGGTCGGCGAGTGCCTTCTGGCGCGCGGCGAGCGCGCTCGCCGGCAGGCTGAGGATGGTGAGGCCCGCACCCGCTGCCAGTCCCCGCTTCAGCAGCTTCCGCCGGTCGACCTTCTCCTCCTCGAGCCGTCGCAGGAACTCGTATTCCTGCTCCTGGAAATCCTCCACGGACCCTCCTCGTCTCGTTGCCGTGTGCGGCGATCGTACGAGTCTGCCGCGGTGACTGCAATAGGGTCTCCGCGTGGATTCTCCCTGGCGCTCCGACGGTGAGTGGCTCCGCGCCGCGCTCCACACGCACACGACGAGCTCCGACGGCGAGCTCGCCGCTCGGGCGCTCGTGAAGCACTACGGCCGGGCAGGCTACGACGTCGTCGCGATCACCGACCACTGGCATCGCAGCACGGCTCCCTCGACGCCCGGGCTACTCGTGCTTCCCGGCGTCGAGCTCAACTGCATCCTCCCGGAGGAGCGCGACGGCCACGTCCTCGGCATCGGCATCGAACGCGATCCGACGGAGCTCGAGGGCGAGCGGCGGGGCCTCGCCGAGACCGGCGATTGGATCGTCGGCGCGGGCGGCGTCGCGTACCTCGCGCACCCGTACTGGACCGGCGCGCGGCCGGGACGGATCGAGCTGCCCGACTCCGTGACAGGGATCGAGGTCTTCAACGCCGGCTGCGAGCTCGAGGTCGGGCGCGGGCTCTCGTCCGTCCACTGGGACGAGCTGCTCGAGGACGGCACCCTCTGCCCGGCGCTCGTGACCGACGACAGTCACCATCCGGGCTTCGACTCCGACCATGCCTGGACGTGGATCCGCGCCGAGCGGAGCGCGTCGGCGGTCCTCGAGGCGCTCCGCGTCGGACGGTTCTACGGCAGCGCGGGGCCCGTGATCCACGACGTCGAGGTCGGCGACGGCGAGGTCGTGCTGCGCTGCTCTCCGGCCCGCTCGGTGACCCTCCTCTGTGGGCGGACGAGCGGCACGGCGGTCAACGCCGGTCGGCTCGGCTACCGCTACGGCGCGGACGTGCTGGAGACGACGAGCGACGGCTGGATCGTCGCGGCGAGGCTCGACCTGCCGCCCACCGCCCCCTTCGCGCGCATCGAGGTCTCGGACTCGAAGGGCCGGCGCGCGTGGACGAACCCGGTGTGGCCCGCGTGAGCGAGCAGCGGGCGGTCGGGCGTGAGGCGCTCGAGCGGCGCGCGTTCGACCTGCTCGTGATCGGCGGCGGCGTGATCGGGGCCGCGACCGCGGCCCACGCGGCGCGGGAAGGGCTCTCCGTCGCGCTCGTCGATGCCGGCGACTTCGGCTCCGGCACGTCGAGCGCCTCGTCGAAGCTGATCCACGGCGGCCTGCGCTACCTGCGGCTCGGCGACGTCAGGCTCGTCCGCGAGGCGCACCACGAGCGGCGGACGCTCGCGGGCTCGGTGGCGCCGCACCTCGTGCACCGCCTGCCGTTCCTCCTCCCGCTCTACCGGGGAGGCCCGTTCCGGCCGTGGTTCGTGCAGAGCGGGATCCTCCTCTACTCGACGCTCGCGCTCTCGCGCCTCAACTGGCTCGTGCAGCCGGAGCGTGCGGGCGAGCTCGTCCCCTCGCTGCGCCGCGACGGCCTTCGCTCCTGCGCGCTCTACGCCGACGCGTGGACGAACGACGCGCGGCTCTGCCTCGAGAACGTCGTCGAGGCCGCCGCGCACGGCGCCACGGTGCTCAACCGGGCCGAGGTCGTCTCCCTGTCCTTCGCGGGCGGGCAGCTGGCAGGTGCCGAGGTAGGCGTCGACGGCGAAACCGTCGCGGTGCGCGCGCGGGTCGTCGTCAACGCCGCGGGGCCGTGGGTC
>DATBIQ010000086.1:0-12088 GCA_036556865.1 Gaiella sp. | reverse complement strand
AGCGGCGCGAGCTCGGTCGGCAGCCGCCACGCCAGCTCGGCGGCCCGCTCGTCGGCCTCGCGTGCCCCGGGCAGCGCCGCAATGTCCACGATCCGCGTCGTGCTCACGGGCCGGCCTCCCGCCCGTGAGCGGGGAGGGGTGTGGGGAACCGGGAGGTTCCCCACGCTCTCCGGAAGAAGGGGGCTCGTGGGGGAAACATGGTTTCCCCCACGAACGCGAGCCGAAGGCGAGCGTTGCTCACGGCCGGTCAACCTAGCCGAGTCCGCCTAGGCGGCGGCGCGGAAGTGCTCGATCGTCGCCGCCACGCCGGCTTCGAGAGGAGTGCGCGGGAACGGGCCGACGTCCTGGTCGAAGCCGATCGCCTCGAGCTCCGGCGGGAACGGGAGCGGGTCGCCTCCCCAGGTGATCGCGGCGTCGGGCACGACCGCCGTGATCGCCGCGACGACGTCCTCCATTGCCGCGGCGACCCCGGGCGCGTTGTACACGGCCGCGCCCTCCCGCTCCACCCCCGCGGCCGTCACGAAGGCTCGCGCGACGTCGGGTGCGTAGTCGTACTCGGCCGTCCCCGAGTAGCCGATCGCGTAGGGCTGGCCGCGGGCGGCGGCGAGCATCGCCATCGTCGGCCCGGACGTCATTCCCTGGTCGCGGCCGGGCCCGTAGACGACGTAGGGCCGCAGTCCGATCGACGGCAGTCCCTTGTCGGCCGCGTAGACGCGCGCCATCCCCTCGTCGGCGAGCTTCGAGACGCCGTAGAGCGTGCCCGGCGTCGTGCCGCCGGACTCGGGGGCCGGGGAGGGGTCGGAGGCGCTGTAGACGGCGCTCGAGCTCGCGTACACGACGCCCGGGATCCGGTCCAGGCGGCTCGAGACCGCCTCGAAGACGTTGACCGTCCCCGCGACGTTCACGCGCATCCCGAGCGGCGGGTTGGCGCGCACGAACGGGACCTGGAGCGCAGCGAGGTGGACGACGCGTGTGATCGCGTGGTCGTCGATCGCCCGCTCGAGGGCCTCGAGGTCCGTGATGTCGCCGCGGACGAGCGTGACGCGGTCGGCGTCGTCGTCGCCGAGCACCAAGCGCAGTCGCGCGGTGTCCTCGCCGAGGTCGTAGCCGACGACCTCGTCGCCGTCGGCCAGCACGGCGCGAGCTACCCACGCACCGAGGCAGCCGAGGACGCCGGTGACGAGGAACCGCTCGCTCACGCGAGCGGCGCATCCTGGTACACGGTCACGGCGTCCGTGAAGAACTCGAGCGCCGCGCGACCCTGCTCGTGTGGGCCGAAGCCCGAGCCCTTGATGCCGCCGAACGGCACGTGGACGTCTGCCCCGGCGGTCTGGGAGTTGACGTGGAGGATGCCCGCCTGGAGCTCCTCGGAGAAGCGCTGGACGGCGTGGAGGTCACGCGTGAAGATCGACGCGGAGAGCCCGTACTGCACGGCGTTCGCGCGCTCGAGCGCCTCGTCGAGCGTCGCGAAGCGATACAGCGACGTGACGGGGCCGAAGACCTCCTCGCACGAGAGGTGCGCGTCCTCGGCGACGTCCTCGAAGACGGTCGGCTCGACGAGGAAGCCGTCTCCCGGCCCGCGCCCGCCGCCGGCCGCGACGGCACCGCCCTCGTCGCGCCCGCGCTCGATGGCGCCGAGCACGTCCTCGAAGGCGCTCTCGGTGACGAGCGGCCCGACCTCCGTGTCCGGGTCGGCCGGGTCGCCGACCTTGCCGGCCGCGACGCGCGCGAGCAGCTTCTCGCGAAACGCGTCGTAGACGGCGTCCTGCACGAGGATCCGCCGCGTTGCGGTGCACTTCTGCCCGGCCGACCAGAAGGCGCCGGCGTACGTCGCCTCGACGGCGCGATCGAGCTCCGCGTCGGCCATCACGACGAGCGGGTTCTGCCCGCCGAGCTCGAGCTGCACACGGCAGCCCCGGGCGGTCGCCTGCTCGCGGACGCCCTTCCCGACCGCGACGGAGCCGGTGAACGAGATCGCCTTCACGTCAGGGCTCTCGACCAGCGCCGACCCGACGACGGAGCCGGAGCCCGTGAGCACGTTGAGGACGCCGGCGGGCAGCCCGGCCTCGGCGAAGCACTGGGCCACGTGCAGCCCGGTCCGTGGCGCGTCGTGTGCGAGCTTGAGCACGACCGTGTTGCCGTGGATCAGGGCCGGGGCGAGCTTCCAGACGGGGATCGCGATCGGGAAGTTCCACGGTGTGATCAGGCCGACGACGCCGAGTGGGCGCCGCACCGTGTAGAGGCGCTGGAGCGGCACGGACGCCGCGTAGACCTCGCCGATCGGGCGCCACGCCTCGCCGGCCGCGAAGCGCAGGATCGTGGCGGCGCGCGCGGTCTCCATTCGCGCCTCGCGCAGCGGCTTGCCCATCTCGGCCGTCATGTCGCGCGCGATCGGCTCCGTTCGCGCCTCGATCGCGTCGGCGGCGCGGTGGAAGATCGCCGCGCGGGCCGGCGCCGGGAGCCCCGCCCACGCGGGGAAGGCCGACGCCGCCGCCGCGACGGCCGCGTGGACGTCGGCGGCGCCCGACGCCTGGAAGACGCCCGTCACCTCCGACGGCCGCCACGGGTCGTGCTTCTCGTACGTCTCGCCCGAGTCGGCTTCACGCCACTCGCCGCCGACGTAGTTGCGGGCAGGGGTTCCGATCAGGGTCTCTGTCATCGCGACCTTCCTTACAGGAGGCTCGTCGCGAGCGCGACGGGATTGACGAGCGTGCCGATTTCCGGGACGTGGATCTCGACCCAGTTACCCGGAACGAGGCTGAACGAGTCGGGCGGCACGAGCCCGGTCCCCGTGAGGAGCACCGAGCCGGGCGGGACGGGGTTCTCCTTGACGAGCCATGCCGTGAGCTCCTCGAACGTTCGCACCATCTGGGTCGTCGACGTCTTGTCCTCGTAGAGGACCTCGCCGTCCTCGTCGGAGATCCGCATGATGATCTGGAAGCCCTGCGGCTCGCGCGGCGGGATGTAGAGCGCCGGGCCGATCGCGCACGCGGCGGCGTAGACCTTCGCCTGGCTCAGGTAGAGCGGGTTGGTGCCCTCGATCTCGCGGGACGAGACGTCGTTCCCGATCGTGTAGGCGAGGATCCGGCCGCGCTCGCCGACGACGAGCCCGATCTCCGGCTCGGGCACGTTCCACGTCGAGTCGCCCCGGATGCCGATCGGCTCGCCGGGGCCGACGGTGCGCCGGCAGGCCGCGTCCTTCAGGAAGAGCTCGGGCCGGTGCGCCTCGTAGACGAGGTCGTAGACGTCCTTGACGGCGCTCTCCTCGACGCGGGCGTTCCTGCTCCGCTCGTACGTGACCCCCGCGCACCACACCTCGGGGGGGTCGAGCGGCGCGATCAGCGTGCGCCCGTCGCCGAGCTCGAGGCTGTAGGGATCGACGGGCGTCACGGCGCCGCCCTCCGGAGAGAACATCTCGCCGCGGAGGAACGGCATCGGGTCCTCGATCCCGCTGAGCTTGCGGAAGTGGCCCTCGTTGTCGACCTCGACGCCCACCGACACGCGTCCGGCGCCGTCGACCCAGCGAACGATGCGGCGCATCAGTACACCGCCCGGCCACCGGAGATGTCGTAGGTCGCGCCCGTCGAGAACGAGCACTCCTCGCTCGCGAGCCAGCACGCGAGCGTTGCGACCTCGTCCGCCGTGCCCATCCGTCCCATCGGGATCCGCTCGACCATGTAGTCGATGTGCGATTGCGCGAGCCCGTCGAGGATCGGCGTCTCGATCACCGCGGGAGCGATGCAGTTCACGACGACGCCCGTCCGCGCCACGTCCTTCCCGATCGCCTTCGTCATCGCGATCACCGCGGCCTTGGCAGCGGAGTAGGCGGCCGCCATGGGATTTCCCTCCTTGCCCGCGATCGACGCCACGTTGACGATCCTCCCGTATCCGCGCTCGATCATGCCGGGAAGGACGGCACGGTTGCAGAAGAACACTCCGTCGGCGTCGATCGCCATCACGCGGCGCCACTCCTCGTCCGTGACGTCGACCGTGGAGATCGACGCCCCGGTGATGCCCGCGGAGCAGACGAGCACGTCGATCGGCCCGAGCTCGGACGCCGTCCGGGCGACGGCGTCGTCGACCTGCGCCGAGTCGGAGACGTCGCCGTCGAGCGTCAACGCACCGTCCGGCGCCTCGCCCCCGAGGTCGAGCGACGCCACCTTCGCGCCCTCGGCGAGCAGGCGCCGCACGGTCGCCGCGCCGATGCCGCTCGAACCGCCCGTGACGAGCGCGACGCGGCCGGCGAATCGTTCATCGTTCGTCCGCGCCACCCTGGCTAGCCTAACCTCTGCGCGTGGGATTCGACCCCGTCACCGACTACCCGCTCGGCACGCGCCGACCCGAGCTCGTGGCGACGCCCTCGGGGCTCGCGCTCGACGACGTGACGCTCGCCGCCGCACGCGACGGTCGCCTGAGGGCGGACGACACGCGGGCCACGGCGGAGACGCTCCGGCTCCAGGCCGAGGTCGCGCGGGCGGCCGGCCGAGCCCAGCTCGCCGAGGGCCTCGAGCGGGCCGCGGAGCTGACGGGCGTCCCCGACGAGGAGCTCCTCGCGGTCTACACCGCGCTGCGGCCCGGGCGCTCGTCGGCGGACGAGCTCGAGCGCTGGGCGGCACGGCTCGAGGAGCTCGGCGCGCCGCTCAACGCGGCCTTCGTCCGGGAGGCGGCGGCCGCGTACGGCGCGCGAGGGCTCACCGTGCATGGCTGACGAGCGGCGCAGCGCACGCTTTCGCACGCGCGAGGCGACCGAGCTCCGGAAGGAGACGCTCGTCGAGCCGTGGCCCGAGCTCGGCCTCGTCGCCGCCGCCGGCCCGGGCGACCCCGAGCCCGAGCTCGTGGTCAGAGACGGCACCGTCGTGCGCTTCGACGGCAAGGACGTCGCGGAGCTCGACGTGATCGACCGCTTCCTCGTCGCCCACGGGCTCGATCTCGAGGTGGCCGAGGAGGCGATGGCGCTCCCCGACGAGCGGCTCGCGCGCATGCTCGTCGACGTCGACGTTCCGCGCGACGAGCTCGTCCGCCTCGCACGTGGCCTGACGCCGGCCAAGCTCGCCCGGGTCGCGGGCATGCTCGACCCGGTCGAGCTGATGCTGGCGCTGAAGAAGCTCCGCGCGCGCCGCGATCCGGGGAACCAGGCGCACGTGACGAACCTGAAGGAGAGCCCGGCCCTGCTCGCAGCCGACGCGGCCGAGGCCGCGCGGCGCGGCTTCGACGAGCTCGAGACGACGGTCGGCGTCGCCCGCTACGCGCCGCTCAACGCGCTCGCGCTGCTCGTCGGGTCACAGACAGGGCGACCCGGCGTGATGACGCAGTGCGCGGTCGAGGAGCGCCGGAACCTCGAGCTCGCGATCCGCGGGCTCGTGACGTACGCGGAGACGCTGTCGGTGTACGGCACGGAGGCGGTGTTCGCCGACGGCGACGACACGCCGTGGTCGAAGGCGTTCCTCGCCTCGGCGTACGCCTCACGCGGCGTCAAGGTGCGGTTCACCTCCGGGACGGGCTCTGAGGCGCTGATGGGCCATGCGGCGGGGCTTTCGATGCTGTACCTCGAGGCCCGCTGCGTCTCGGTCGTCCGCGCGGCGGGCGCGCAGGGCGTCCAGAACGGCTCGATCTCGTGCGTCGCGCTCGTGCTCTCGGTGCCGGGCGGGACGCGGGCGATCCTCGCGGAGAACGTCCTCGCCGCCTGGCTCGACCTCGAGGTCGCGTCGGGGAACGACGCGATCGCCTCGCACTCGCCGATCCGGAAGACCGCGAAGCTGATGGGCCAGTTCCTCCCCGGCACCGACTTCGTCACGTCCGGCTACTCGATCATGCCGCGGCGCGACAACACGTTCGGCGGCGGCAACTACGACGCGGACGACATCGACGAGTGGCTGACGGTCCAGCGCGACTGGCAGGTCGACGGGGGCATCGAGCCCGTCTCGGAGAAAGAGGCGCTCCGTGTGCGCGAGCGCGCCGCCCGCGCGGTGCAGAGCGTCTTCGCGGAGCTCGGCCTGCCGCCGGTGACCGACGAGGAAGTCGAGGCGGCGACGGTCGGGCACGGCAGCCCGGACATGCCCGACCGCGACCGTGCCGCGGACGTCGAGGCGGCCGACGACCTCCTGACGCGGGGCGTCTCGGCGCTCGACGTGGCGCTCGCGCTCGACCGCCGCGGCTTCGGCGACGTCGCAGAAGCCGTGGTCGGGATGCTGCGGCAGCGCGTCGCGGCGGACTACCTGCAGACGTCCGCGGTGATCGAGCCCGACGGTCTGGTGCGCTCGGCGGTCAACGACCCGAACCTGTACCTCGGGCCCGGGACCGGCTACCGCCTCGAGGGTGAGCGCTGGGAGCTCCTGCAGGCGCTGCCGCACGTCGTCGACCCGAGACGCCTCGGAGCGGCGCCGATCGATGCGACCGCGATCGTCGAGGAGCTCGGCACGGCAGTCCGCGGCGGCGACGCCGGCGAGGTCGTCGTGGCGGTCGGGCCGGCGTTCGCCGACGGGCTGCGCGAGACGATCGCCGGGCTGCCGCACGCCGAGGTGCTCGCCGCCGTGCTTGCCGGGGTGGAGGAGGCCGGCGCTGCGGCGCGCGTCGTCCGCGTGCGGCGGGCGGCAGACGTGGCGTTCATCGGCCACGACGGCGCCCGCCTGTCGGGCTCGGGCGTGGCGCTCGGCCTCCAGTCGAAGGGCACGGCGGTCATCCACCGCGCCGACCTGCAGCCGCTCGACAACCTCGAGCTCTTCGGGATGAGCCCGCTCTACACGCTCGAGAGCTACCGCGCGATGGGCCGCAACGCCGCCGGCTACGCGCTCGGCCGCCGCGTCGGGCCCGTGCCGACGGAGCTCGACAACTTCGCCCGCGCCAAGCTCATCGTGCGGACGACCCTGCTGCACGCGCAGGAGGCGCGGGCCGCCGTCCCCGGCGCGGCGCCGGTCGAGCTCGCGCTCGTGGCGCGCGCGGACGCGGAGCGTCAGCCGACGACGGTGCCGAAGAGCGCGCCGACTCCGTAGGTCACGACGAAGGCGGCGGCGCCGAAGGCGAGTTGCCGCGAGCCGGAGAGGAGCACGCTCCGCCCGGTGAGGAGCGTGATCGCGGCGCCGATGCCGAAGAGCCCGAGCGCCGAGACCGCGAGCGCGACCGCGACGGCCGCGTGCCCCGACAGGAACGCGAACGGGATGATCGGGACGATCGCACCGAGCACGAAGAGGACGAACGACGTGCCCGCGGCCACCCACGGCGAGCCGCCGAGCTCCTCCGGATCGATCCCGAGCTCCTCCCGGGCGTGCGTGTCGAGCGCGGTCGTCGGGTCGGCCGAGAGCCGCTCCGCGACCTGCCGCGCCTCCTGCGGATGGAGGCCCTTCTGCTCGTACACGAGGGCCAGCTCGGCCTGTTCCTCCTCGGCGCTCGCCGCGAGGTGCTCCTCCTCGATCTGGAGCTCCCGCGCGCTCAGCTCACGGCTCGACTGGACGGAGATCCACTCGCCCATCGCCATCGAGCCGGCGCCCGCGATCAGACCGGCGACGCCCGTCACGAGGATGTCCTTCGATGCGATGCCGGCGCCCGCGACGCCCATCACGAGGGCGGCGTTGGACACGAGCCCGTCGTTCACGCCGAGCACGGCCGCGCGGAGCGCGTTGCCGCCGGCGGCGCGGCCGCGCTGGAGCCGCGCGAGGGCGCGGCCGATCGGCTCGCCGCGCGTGTCGCCGATGAGCGCCGCGAGGGCGCGGGCGTGGCGCTCCTCGTCGAGGGCGAACTCGCCCGACTCGTCGAGGTACGCCTCGGTGGACAGCTTCTCCCGCTCGCGCATGATCGGCGCCACGACCGTGTCGCCGAAGTCGCCCGCGAGCTTGGAGAGGACGCGGGCCCGCTGGCCGGGGCGCGCCGGTCCGGGATCGATGCCTGCCTCGCGGAGGCGCCCTTCCCAGTGCGCGGCGTGGCGCCCCTCGTCGTCGGCGAGGCCGGCGAAGATCCGTGCGCGCTCGGGGTCCGCCTCCGACGACGCGAGCGCGCGGTAGATCGCCTCGGCGTCCAGCTCCTCCTGGCGGGTCGCCTTCCAGCGCTCGATCGTCGCCGGGTCGCTCATGCGCCGCGCACCTTAGTGCTCGCGCAGCCCGGCGGCACGCTGCTCGGCGGCGAGCCGCTCCTCGGCCTCCGCCTCCTCTCGGAAGAGCCTGACGAGCAGCCAGACGACCGCGGCGAAGAAGACGAGCGCCTGCTCGGTGGACATCAGGATGCCGCCGAGGTTCTGGTCCTGCTCCGCGGTGATCCCCCACAGCCGCTCGGGGCGCGACTCGTAGTAGTCGTACACCGGCGGGGAGAACGTGAGCGCGAGGCCGAGAAAGGCGGAGAAGACGAAGGCGGCGAGGACGTAGCCGATGCGCACGAGGGTCGAGACGGCGCGCGGCACGTCGACGAGCACCGGCCACCAGAAGAGGAGGCCGATCGCGATCAGGAAGGCATGCTCGAGGCCGAGGAGCACCGGGTTGCGGACGGCGGCGTCGTACACCGCCCCGAGGTGCACGAGGTACCAGCCGACGAGCCACGTCGGGAGCGCGATCTGCGGCCGGGTCACCCATGCGAGCCGGCGACCGCCGCGGGCGGCGATCCGGCCGCGCATCGCGGGCGTCAGGCCGATGAGGAGGAGCGGCGGCGCCCAGTCCGAGATCATCACGTTCTGCAGCAGGTGGAAGAGCACGAGGTACTCGATCGCGATCGTCCCGAGCGGCGAGTTGAGCGCGACGACGACGAGGGCGACGCCGGCGCCGAAGCACCAGGCTCTCCAGGCGGGTCCCGGCTCCCTGCGCCACGCCCGGACGTAGACCACGACGGCGACGGCCGCGGCGACCACGAACACCGGCTCGAACGTGAACGACCACGGGGACGGCATCAGACCGGCTCGGGCGACGCCGCCGGCACCGTCCGGGTGCGGCGCGCCGCGAGCACGAGCACGACGAGCGCGACACCGAGCGTGAGGAGCTGCTCCGCCATCATCACGACGCCCGCGAGCTTCTGATCGGCGAGCGGCGAGAGCCCGAGCAGGCGTTCGGGCTGCTCGGCGTAGACGTCGTAGTACGGGTGGAACGAGAACACGAAGACGTACGCGAGGAGCTGGCCCATCCAGAGCATCACGACCGCGAGGCCGATGCGCTGGCCGAGCGTGAGGCGGCCGTGGCCGGCCGGGTCGATCACCAGGGTCCAGACGAGCGCGCCGACCACGACGAACGACAGGTGCTCGACGCGATGGAGCAGCGGGTGCCCGAGCGCGGCGTCGTAGAGGAACGGGACGTGCCACGCGACGAGCACGCCGAGCCAGAGAGGCACCGCGACGCGCGGCCGGAGCAGGAACGAGAGCGACTGCCGCAGCCATTGCCGGCGGGCCAGCGGCGCGAGGAGGTCCTGGGGGAGGAAGAACATCGAGAGGGGACCACGGACGGCGACGAGCGTGAGCGCGACGCCGAGGTCCGCGATGAGGACGTGCTGCAGCATGTGCGCGGACTGGAGGTACTCCTCGGCGATCGCGTCGAGCGGGGAGACGATCCCGAGCACGACGACCGCGACGCCGGCGAGGAAGATCGGCCAGCGCGTCCACGGCGCGAGCTCCGGCCGCCGCGCGTGCAGCCGCCGCCAGCCCTGCGCGAAGAACCCGACCGCCACCGCCGCGCCGACGAGGACGAGCGGGTCGAGCGACCACGCCTTCCAGAGGTCCTCGGTCGCGGTCGCGGCCAGCGGGCTCACGACCTCCTACGGTAGCCCTCCCCAGTGGGGGTGGTCGCGAGGGTGGCAACGAGGTAGTTGCGGCGGCGAAGCCGCCGCCTCAGGGATCTGCCCCGCCGAAGGCGGGGATCGAGCGGCGGGAATCCGCTCTCGCGGATTCCCGCTTCGCGCTACTGGTCGACGTGCAGTGAGCCGTTCAGGTCGCCGAGCACGAGGTCGCGCTCACGATCCGGGATGTGGTCGAGCGGCACGGGGCCGAGCGCCTCCACGAACGTAACGCCCTCGGCCGAGTGGAGCTCGTGCTCGACGCCGCGGTTCACCACGCAGACGTCCCCCGCCCGCATCTCGCGCGAGTCGTCGCCGATCGTCATCGTCACCGAGCCCTCGAGGATCAGCATCACCTGCTCGGTGTGCTCGTGGCTGTGCCGCGCGACGGTCGTCCCGGGCGCGTAGGTGACGTGGCCGAGGAACACCTGGTCGCCCGCGACCGCCTTGAGCCCCACGCCCGGGAACAGCGCGTGGGGCTCGCGGTCGTTGAAGGTCTCGAACGGCGTCTCCGGCACTACGCAGGCACCTCGAAGGCGATGCCGCCCTGCGACACCGCGTTCACCGAGAGCTCGGCGTCGAACACCACCTTCTTCCCCTCGCGCGCCGGTTCGGCCTTCGCGGCGAGCGCGCGCAGCACCTTCTCGGGCGTGATCGGCAGCTCCGTCACCCACGCGCCGACGGCGTCGTAGACCGCCGCGGCGATCGCCGGCGGCTGGGCGTTGTTCGCCATCTCGCCGATGCCCTTGGCGCCGTACGGGCCGTCCGAGGACGGGTTCTCGATGATGATCGTGTCGATCTTCGGCAGGTCCTCGAACCCCGGCGCGAGGTACGAGCCGAACTGCGAGCCGCGGTGCTCGGCCGAGGGGTAGTACGGGTAGCAGTTCTCGAGCACCCCGAGCCCGAGGCCCTGGACCGCACCACCCTCGATCTGGCCCTCGACGAGCGTCGGGTTGATCGCCCGGCCGACGTCGTAGACCTGCACGAGGCGCGTGACCCGGACGACGCCCGTCTCGTCGTCGACCTCGACCTCGGCCGCGCACGCCGCGTACGAGATCGCCGAGTGGGGCGGGATGTCGACCTGGCCCGTCTCGGGGTCGACGATCGAGGCGTAGTCCTTGAGCTGCGCCCCCGTGCCGGTGATGAGCTCGCCGTACGTCCAGGTCGCCGCGGCGGCGACGTCGGGCACGGCGATCTTCTTCTGCGGCGCTCCCTTGGCGAGCACCTCGCCGTCGACGATCTCGAGGTCGGACGGGTCGATCTCGAGCTCCTTGCCGGCGATGTCGAGGATCCGCTCCTTGACGCGCTCGGCGGCCTTCTCGACCGCCTTCCCGGCGACGAACGTCGCGCGCGAGGCGAACGTGCCGGTGCAGACGGGCGACGAGTCGGTGTTCGAGTTGTCGTACGTGATCCAGTCGTACGGGACGCCGATCGTCTCCGCGACGATCTGCGACTGGATCGTCTTCGAGCCGTTCCCGATGTCGGAGGTGCCGGCGAACACGTCGACGCGCCCGTCGGGCTTCACCTTGATCCACGCCTGCGACGGGTCGCCGTTCTGGTTCATCCCCGTCGGGTACTCGATCGCCGCGATCCCGCGGCCCTTGTGGACGGCCATCAGTGGTCCTCCGGGTTCGCCGTCTGGGAGACGAGGTGGTCGGGCAGAAGGTCGCCCTCGCGCGGGTCGCGGGTCATCGCGGCGTACTCGGGCGCCAGCTCGACCTGCATGCCGCCCGCGAGCGCCTTCACGACCGAGACCGTCGACGGGTCGGTGTAGACGATGCGGTTCGGCGACGTGTCGCCGACGCGGTTTGCGTTCTTGAGCCGCACCTCGTAGGGGTCGAGGCCGAGCACGTCGGCGATGCGGCTCAGGTGCGTCTCGGTCGCGAAGGAGACCGACGTGACGCCGAAGCCGCGCATCGCGGTCGTCGGCACGCGGTTCGTGAAGACGACGTAGCCGTCGAACGAGAGGTTCGGGATCGTGTACGCGCCGGTGTGGTGGAACGAGTGCTTCGTCAGCCCGTAGGGCGAGAAGCGCGCGTAGGCCCCGGAGTCGTGGAGGGTGAGCATCTTGCGGCCGAGGATCCAGCCGTCCTTCGTCACCGCGTCCGCGATCTCCATGTGCCACGGCGCCCGGGTCGACGAGCAGAGGAACTCCTCCTCGCGCGTCCAGCGCCACTTGACGGGCCGGCCCGACTTCTGCGCGAGGAGGGCGCACATCGTCTCGCTCGCCGTGTCGACCTTGCCGCCGAAGCCGCCGCCGACCGTGCCGCCGACGACCTTCAGCTTGTTGAGCGGCACCTGCAGGTGCGCGGCGACGACGCCCATCGAGAAGTAGAGCGCCTGCGTGCAG
>DATBIQ010000085.1:0-1633 GCA_036556865.1 Gaiella sp. | reverse complement strand
TCGGCGGCTGGGTCTGTCTCCTCGCGCCGCTCGCCGGCTTCCTCGCGATCCTCCTCCTCGGGACGCGGATCACGCGCCGCCAGGCGGGCTTCCTCTCGACGGCCTCGGTCTTCGTCGGCTTCGCGGGGGCCGTCGTCGCGTTCTTCGACGCGTGGAGTCGAAGCCCCGACGACCGTGAGGAGCTGACGACGGCCTGGACGTGGCTCCAGGCCGGGCAGTTCAAGGTCGGGCTCGAGCTCCTGATCGACCCGCTGTCGCTCGTGATGATGCTCGTCGTCACGGGCATCGGCGGGCTGATCGTCCTCTACTCGAACGGCTACATGGCCGGCTCCGACGAGGAGCGCCGGTACTTCGCCTACATGGCGTTCTTCGTCTTCGCGATGCTCCTCCTCGTCCAGAGCGGCAACCTCCTGCTGCTGCTCGTCGGGTGGGGCCTCGTCGGCCTCGCCTCGTACCTGCTGATCGGGTACGACCACCACCGCCCGTCGGCCGTCGCGGCGGCGAAGAAGGCGTTCGTGATGAACGCGATCGGCGACGCGGTGATGGCGCTCGCCTTCTTCCTCACGATCTCGCAGGTCGGCAGCCTCGACTACAGCGCCGTGTTCGCCGCCGTCGACGACGGCGGCCTGTCGGACACCGCCGTGACGCTGCTCGCGCTCGGCCTGCTCGGCGGCGCGGTGGCGAAGTCCGCGCAGATCCCGCTCCACACCTGGCTTCCGGACGCGATGGAGGGCCCGACGCCGGTCTCGGCGCTGATCCACGCCGCGACGATGGTGACGGCCGGCGTCTACCTCATCTGCCGTACGCATCCGGTCTTCGAGGGCGCTCCCGACGTCCAGCACCTCGCCGCGCTCCTCGGGCTCGCGACGCTCCTCGTGGCCGGCGTCGTCGCGCTCGTGCAGTGGGACATCAAGCGCGTGATCGCGTACTCGACGATGAGCCAGATCGGCTACATGTTCGTCGGCGCAGGGATCGGCGCGTACGGGTTCGCGATGTTCCATCTCGTGACGCACGCGTTCTTCAAGGCGCTCCTCTTCCTCGCCGCCGGGCTCGTGATCCACCGCCTGGACGGCGAGCAGGACATCCGGAAGATGGGCGGGCTGCGGAAGTCGATGCCGTACACGCACGCGACGTTCCTGATCGGCTCGCTCGCGCTCGTGGGCATCCCGATCTTCGCGGGCTTCTGGTCGAAGGACGCGATCCTCGCGTCGGCGCTCGCCTACGGCGGCGGCCTCGGCTGGGTGCTCTACGTCGGCGGTCTCCTCGGCGCGCTGCTGACGGGGCTCTACACCTTCCGCCTCTACTACCGCGTCTTCCACGGCGAGCCGGCAGCCGAGCCGCACGAGGCCGAGCACCATGGCGAGGGTGACCGGTCGATGCTCGTGCCGGTCGGCGTGCTCGCCGTCGGGTCGACGATCGTCGGCTTCCTCGCGATCCCGGGCGTCTGGGAGCCGTTCGAGACGTGGCTCGAGCCGGTCGTCGAGCCGCTCGTCACGCCGTCCACGACGCAGGAGTGGGCGACGAGCGCCGTCGCAGTCGCGCTCGGCGTGCTCGGCATCCTCCTTGCGCGGCGCGCGTTCCGCGCCGGACGCGAGCTCGTCCCCGACGGGGCGGTGCGGACGACGCTCGAGCA
>DATBIQ010000084.1:0-11017 GCA_036556865.1 Gaiella sp. | reverse complement strand
CGGCGTCACGTCGCTCAGCCACAAGGCGATCCACAACATGCTGCGGGCGATCCAGCACGAGGCGGACGTCCAGGGCTACACGTTCAACGGCGCGAAGCGGGGGAGTGCCGAGGAGGGCTCCGACTCGCTGTTCGAGAGCCGATGCGTCGTGACGTCCGAGGACGTCGACGTGTGCGCCGACCCGTCCTACGCGCTCGTGGCCGGCACGACGTGGGCGTTGACACGTCCGGCCGTCGACCTGCACGCCGCGCAGCATCCGCTCGACGTGCTGCTGGTCGACGAGGCGGGACAGCTCGCGCTCGCCGACGTGCTCGCGGCGGCGACCTCCGCGCGGTCGCTCGTGCTGCTCGGCGACCCGAATCAGCTCCCCCAGGTCTCGCAGGGCTCGCATCCCGAGGGCGCGGAGCGCTCGGTGCTCCAGCACCTGCTCGGCGAGGCCGTCACCGTCCCGCCCGACCGCGGGCTGTTCCTCGAGCGGACGTGGCGCCTGCGGCCGGAGCTCTGCGCCTTCACGTCGGACGCGTACTACGAGGGGCGGCTCGATCACGCTCCGGAGACGGCCCACCGCTCGCTCGCGCTCGGAAACGGGCCGGTGTGGCTGCCGGTCGGGCACCTCGGGCGCAGCCAGTCGTCGGTCGAGGAGGCGGAGGCGATCGCCGAGGCGGTGCGCGTTCTCGTCGGCTCACCGTTCACCGACCTCGACGGGACCACGCGGCCGCTCGAGGAGCGCGACGTGCTCGTCGTGGCCCCCTACAACGCGCAGGTGCGCATGCTGCGCTCGCGGCTCCCGGCGGATGTCCCGGTCGGCACGGTCGACAAGTTCCAAGGGCAGCAGGCGCCGGTCGTGCTCGTCTCGATGGCGAGCTCGACGCCGGACGACGCCCCGCGCGGCATCGGCTTCGCGTTCGACCGGCACCGCTTCAACGTCGCGACCTCGCGCGCCCAGTGTCGCGCGGTGCTGGTGTGCTCGCCGAGGCTGCTCGACGCCGACTGCCGGACGGTCGCCCAGATGCGGCTCGTCAGCGCCGTCTGCCGGTTCGCCGAGCTCGCCTCCTCGAGCCTGTAAGCGCTCTGCGCGACAGCCCGACCGGTCGGGGTGACAGGATCGCGCCGTGACCGAGCCAGCCGCCCCACCCGTCGCGCCCGAGCTCGACCGCGGCGACTACCTCAAGACACTCGTCTTCGCCGCACTGCTCGGCGTGCCGGTCGCCTTCGCCGCCGTGCTCTTCCAGACGGCGATCCACGACCTCATCCACTTCGTCTGGGAGTACCTGCCGCACGAGCTGGGGTGGGAGGAGCCGGCATGGTGGTACGTCGCCCTCGTCCCCGCCCTCGCCGGGGTGATCGTCGCGGCGGCCGTTCGCCTCCCGGGGCACGGGGGCCATTCCCCGCTCGAGGGGATCGCGATGGGGGACGTCCGGCCCGCCGACCTCGGCAGCATCCTGCTCGCGGCGCTCGCGACGCTCGGCTTCGGCCTCGTGCTCGGCCCCGAGGCGCCCTTGATCGCGATCGGCCTGGCGATGGGCGCCCTGGCGGTGCGCCTCGTCGGGCTCGGCGGCACCACGGCGCACCTCCTCGTGCTCGCGGGGGCGTTCGCCGCGATCGCGGCGCTCTTCGGCGGGCCGCTCGTGGCCGCGCTCCTCCTCTTCGAGATGCTGGCGATGAGCGGCGCGATCCCCGCGCGCATGATGGGGGCGGCGCTCCTGCCCGGCTTCGTCGCCGCGGGCTCCGGCGGGCTGATCTTCACGGGCGTCGCCGGGTGGTCGGGGCTCCACCAGCAGAACCTCGCGCTGCCGGGAATGCCGGCCTACGACACGGTGCGGCTCGCCGACCTCGCCTGGTGCGGGCTCGTCGCGGTCGCCGTGGCGGTGATCGTCGTCGCGGCCCGCCACGCCGGTTTCGGTGTCGCGCGTCGTGCGGTCGAGCGGCCCGCTCTCGCGCTCGTCGTCGCGGGGCTTCTCGTCGGCGTCCTCGCCGTGCTCTTCCGCGCTCTGGCCGACCGTCCCGTCGACCTCGTTCTGTTCTCGGGCCAGTCCGCGATGCCGGCGCTCGTCGCCGAGGGCTCCGCCGGCGTCCTGCTCCTGCTCGTGGTCGTCAAGAGCCTGGCGTACGCGCTCTCGCTGGGTGCGGGGTTCCGCGGCGGGCCCGTGTTCCCCGCGATTGCGATCGGGACCGCGCTCGCGGTTGCCGCCGCCGACGTGCTCCCGGGCCTCGCCGTCACCCCGGCCGTGGCCACCGGGGTCGCGGCCGGCGTGGCCGCCGTCCTGCGGGCGCCGTTCAGCGCGGCGTTGCTCTCGTCGGTCCTCGTCGGGACGGCGGCGGTCGACGTCGCCCCGCTCAGCGTGCTCGGGGCGGCAGTCGGAGTGCTCACGGTGATCGCCCTCCCGGACCCGAAGCACGCGCCGATGGAGTAGTCGTGCGCATCGAGCTCGTCGAAGGGGACATCACCGAGCAGGCGGTCGACGCGATCGTCAACGCGGCCAACTCGGCGCTGCTCGGCGGCGGCGGCGTCGACGGCGCGATCCACCGCCGCGGAGGGCCCGAGATCCTGGAGGAGTGCAAGGCGCTGCGGGCGTCGTCGCACCCCGACGGCCTGCCGGCGGGCGACGCGGTCGCCACGACCGCGGGTCGGCTGCCTGCGCGCTGGGTGATCCATACCGTCGGGCCGGTGTATTCCGGCGAGCCCGGTGAGAGGGAGACGCTGCGCAGGTGCTACACCCGGTCGCTCGCCGTGGCGGACGAGCTCGGCGTCGAGGCCATCGCCTTTCCGCTGATCTCGGCCGGTGCGTTCGGGTGGCCGCTGGAGGACGCGGTCGCGCAGGCGCTCACCGCGCTCGGTTGCGCGGAGACCGCCGTCGCCGAGGCGCGGCTCGTGCTCTTCGGGGCGGACACGTTCGCGGCCGCCCGGCGCATGTTCGCCGGTTAGTCCGGCTTCGCGCCCATCGCCCAGACGGCGACGATCCAGCCGATCAGGGCGAGCGCGGTGATCACCCCGGCCGCCTTGCCGAGGCCGCTCTTCGACTTCCACGACGCGATCCCGGCGGTGATCAGGGCGATGAGGAGCAGCAGCGCGCCGAGGTCGGCCGTGATGTATCCAATGCCGATCCACGTCGGGTCGTCGTCGGTGTCGCCGAACTCCTTCGAGTACATCCACTCGGCGCCGACACGCATCACGATGTAGGCCGGGAGGCCGACCAGGAGCAGCGACCTGAACGCGAGCCGCCGCATCCGGTCGCGCTCGCTGTCCGCGACGCTTCCCAGCGAGGTGACGACCGCCGTCGTCGCGGCGCCGACCAGCACCATCGCGCCGAGCACGTGGACGAGCAGCGGGAAGTTCCAGCTGTCCGGGCGGATGGCGGCGAGGAGACTCGTCATGCGCCCGGCTTCCAGATCATGTCGATCAGAAGGAGGAGGAAGAGGACGCTGCTCACGGTGTGGAACCAGAACGGACGCGAGGCGCCGAACGTCTCGGCGACGAGCGGGCTCGTCGGCGTTCCGGCCGCGGCGAGCTTGGTCGCCTCGGTCCCTGCCTCGCCGTAGCCCTCCCCGGCGCGTCGCCCGACCTCGGCTGCGATCGCCCAGAGCACGATCGCGGCGATCACCCAGCCGTCCCACACCTGGTACGCGTCGAGCGAGATCGCGAGCCAGATCCCGAACACGATCGTGCCGACGGAGCCGGCCGCGACCATGATCGTCCCGACCTTCGACACGGTCATGAGGGAGGCGACGCGCGTCGTCGAGTCGGTGTTCCAGAGCGCGACGATCATGATCCAGAAGATCACGAGCGCCCCGACGAGCGCGAACGCCGCGAGGAGGTGCAGGGCGAGGATCCAGTCGTCGAGGCTCACGCGTGACCGGGGAGGCTACTAAGCCGGGCGGCGGGGATCAACAATCGTCATGCGACCGTGAAGCGCACCTGCCGCTGCATCACGTCGGCGAGCTCGAGCCGCACCACGATCCGCTCCCCGAGCGGGAGCGCCTCACCGTCGCACCTCGCGGCGACCGCCGGTTCGCGCAGCTGGACGAGACCGCCGTCGCCGTCCTCGTCGACCTCGACGACGACCGCCTCGAACGTCTCGCCGACGCGGCGCTGGAGCACCGCCGCCTCGAGCGTCGAGACGATGCCGGCCTCGTACTGGCTCGCCTTCTGCGCCGACTCCTCCATCACCGCCGGAAGCCCGGGGAGCGCAGCGAGCACCCAGTCCGCAGGCTCCCTCCCGGCCGACAGCGCCACGCAGGCCTCGCCGACGTACCGGTCGACGAGCCGGCGGAGCGGCGCGGTGGTGTGGGCGTAGGTCGACGCGAGCGCCGCGTGCACGGGGTCCCTCGGCGCGTGGCCCTCGAACGCCGTGTACCCGGAGCCGCGCATCACGCCTGCCGCCTGCTGCAGCAGCGCCGCCTGGCGCGGCACGTTCGGGTCGAGGCTGCGCACGAAGCTCGGATAGTCGAGCTCTTTCGGCCACGGCACGTCGAGCGCCGTCGCGGTGCGACGGAGCCGCGCGAGCCGCTTCGGGTCGGCCTCCGGAACCGTCCGCAGGATCCCGACCTTCGCCGTGAGCATCAGCTCGGCGGCCGCCATCCCGGTCATCAGCGAGATCTGCGCGTTCCAGCCCTCGACCGGGAGCGGCGGCCGGTACGTGAGCCCGTAGCCGTCGGCGCCGCGGGTCACCTCCTGCTCGGGAAGCTGGAGGCTCACGCCTCCCCGACGAGCCTCCCGCTGCTGCCGCAGGATCCCCACCTCGCGCAGGAGGAAGAGCGCCTCGCCGGCCGAGCCGTCGTCGAGCGAGCGCTGGACGCCGGCGTAGTCGAGCTTCTCGCGGCTTCGGACGAGCGCGCCGCGGACGTGGACGTCGATCCCCTCGCCCGTCCCGTCGAGCGCCATCGTCCAGACGAGCGCCGGTCGCTCCACTCCGGGGAGCAGGCTGGCCGCGCCTTCGGAGAGCACGGGCGGATAGAGCCGCGCGTTCCCGTCCGGGGCGTAGAGCGTCTCGCCGCGGCGATGGGCCTCCGCGTCGAGCTCGCCGCCGGCCTTCACGAACGCGGCGACGTCCGCGATCGCGTAGCGCACGCGATAGCCCTTGCCGTCCCGCTCGAGGTGCATCGCCTGGTCGAGGTCCATCGACGTCGGCGGGTCGATGGTGACGAACGGGACGTCGGTCTCGTCCGCCCGCGGCCGGCGATGCGTACGCGCTGCGCGCTCCGCCTCCGCGACGACGGCGTCGGAGAAGCCGGTCGGCACGCGGAGCTGCCGCCGGAGCTCTGCGAGCGCCGCGGCGATCTCCGCGTTGTCCGCGTCCGTCAGGCGAACCTGGCGCTTGGGCACGGTTCAGCGTACGTCGCGCGCCTCGAAGTGCGGCGCGCCGTACCCCCGCGGGAGAGCCAGCCGGACTGCGGCGAGCCTGCGGGCACGCCATCCTGGGGCTCCTTGCAATCGCAACTACCTCCCGAGGAGCTCCCAGCATGACCGCAATCGAGACCAGCCCCCTCGACCGGCTCCGCCGACGCGTCCGCGGCGCGGTGCTCGAGCCCGGCCAGCCCGGCTGGGACGCTGCCACCCTGGCCTACAACACCTCCTTCACCCAGGAGCCGACTGCCGTGGCCGTGCCCGAGGACGAGCGGGACGTCGCCGAGATCGTCCGCTACGCGGCCGCCAACGGGCTGCAGGTCGCGCCGCAGCGCACGGGCCACAATGCCGAGCCGCTCGGGACGATGGACGACGTGATCCTGCTGCGCACCGACCGCCTCCGCGGCGTCGTGATCGACGCCGAGCGGCGCGTCGCGCGGGTGCGGGCGGGCACCAAGTGGGAGGAGGTCGTGCCGCGCGCGTCCGAGCTCGGCCTCGCCGCGCTCCACGGCTCGACGCCGGACGTCAGCGTCGCCGGCTACTCGCTCGGCGGCGGCGTCGGCTGGTATGCCCGGAAGCTCGGCCTCTCGACCAACAGCGTCCTCGCGATCGAGCTGGTCACCGCGGACGGCAGGCTGCGCCGCGTCGACCACCGCAACGAGCCGGAGCTCTTCTGGGCTCTTCGCGGCGGGGGCGGCAACTTCGGCGTCGTCACGGCGCTGGAGGTGCAGCTGTACGCGATCCCGGAGGTCTACGCCGGCATCCTGTTCTTCCCCTGGGAGCGCTCCTCCGAGGTGCTCCACGCCTGGCTCGACTGGACGCGGACCGTGCCGGAGGAGATGACGTCCGTCGGCCGCATCCTCCAGTTCCCGCCGCTCGACGAGCTCCCGGAGCATCTGCGCGGCGGCAGGTTCGCGGTCGTCGAGGGCTTCTACATCGGCACGGAGGCAGACGGCGCCGAGCTGATGGCGCCGCTCCGTGCGCTCGGGCCCGCGATGGACACCTTCGCGATGACGCCCCCGGCCGGGATCGCGGAGCTCCACATGGATCCGCCCGACCCCGTGCCCTACACGGGCGAGGGGATGATGCTCGACGGCCTCGACGCCGTCGCGATCGAGCGCTTCGTCCGCGCGGCCGGCCCGGGCTCGGACTCGCCGCTCGTCTCCGCCGAGATCCGACACCTCGGCGGCGCCATCGGACGGACGGGCGAGGGCCACGGGGCGCTCGCGGCGATCGACGCGGAGTTCCTCACGTTCTCGCTCGGGATGGTCTTCGACGAGGAGACGTACCGGGCGAACCGCAGACAGCTCCAGATGGTGAGGCACGCGCTGACGCCGTACGACACCGGTCGCCAGTACCTCAACTTCACCGAGGAGGAGACCGACCCGGCGACCTTCTACCGGCCGGACGCCTACCGGCGCCTGCGTGCGGTGAAGGCCGCGGTCGATCCCGGCAACGTGTTCCGCGCGAACCATCCGATCGCGGCCGCCGAGTAGCGCGGCCGCCGCGGGGTGGGCCGGTTCTCCCCCCGGCCCACCCCGCCCCAGCCGGGCATCGACCGGCTGGCCTCCGGTTACCGGCGGCCCGGTCGCTTGCGGCCTCCGGCGGGATCGCCGAGGCAGAGGCGCAACTCGAGCTCGCCCGCGCCTTCTACCGGAGGGTCGGCGCGACGGCGTTCCTCGCGCAGGCCGCCGCGATCGTCGCCGCCGCGAGCTGACGTCTGCCTAAGGTGTCCGACCGAAGGTCGGAACCGGGAGGTCGGAGATGGGCGAGCGCGAGGTCGACGTCGTCGTGATCGGAGCGGGGGCGCCAGGCGAGGTGATCGCGGGACGGCTCGGCGAGGCGGGTGTCGACGTCGCGATCGTCGAGGAGCGGCTCGTCGGCGGGGAGTGCTCCTTCTACGCCTGCATGCCGTCGAAGGCCCTCCTACGGCCGGGCGAGCTCGCCGCGGAGACGCGGCGCGTGCCCGGTGTGACGACCGGTGAGCTCGACGTGCGAGCCGTCCTCGCGCGCCGGGACGAGGTCGTCCACGACCTCGACGACTCGTCCCAGCTGCCCTGGCTCGAAGACCGCGGAGTCACCCTCGTCCGTGGCCACGGCCGGCTCGACGGCGAGCGCCGGGTGCGGGTGGGCGACGACGTGCTGACCGCGCGCCGCGCGGTCGTCGTCGCGACGGGCAGCAGCGCCACGATCCCGCCGGTAGAGGGCCTCGCGGCTGCGCGGCCGTGGACGAACGTCGAGGCCACGACGGCGGAGCACGTGCCCCCGCGGCTCTTCGTGCTCGGCGGAGGCGTCGTGGGCGTCGAGATGGCGCAGGCGTGGTCGTCGCTCGGGTCGACGGTGACGCTCGTCCACCGCGGCGAGCGGCTGATCGAGCGGGAGGAGCCGTTCGCAAGCGAGCAGGTGGCGACGGCGTTGCGCGAGGCAGGCGTGGACGTGCGGCTCGAGACGTCCGTCGCGGCCGTCTCGCGGAACGGGGCCGTCCGTGTCGCGCTCGAGGGCGGCGCGCCCGTCGAGGCGGACGAGATCCTCGTCTCGATCGGGCGGACGCCGCGAACCGCGGACATCGGGCTCGAGACGGTGGGGCTCGAACCGGGCACGCACGTGGAGGTCGACGAGTCGCTTCGCGTGCCCGGCCACGAGAGGTGGCTCTACGCCGTCGGGGACGTCAACGGGCGAGCGCTGCTGACCCACATGGGGAAGTACCAGGCTCGCCTGGCCGCGGACGCGATCCTCGGCAAGGACGTGCGCCTGCGCTCGGACGGCGGCGCCTCTCCGCGGGTCGTCTTCACCGACCCGCAGGTCGGCGCCGTCGGGCTGACGCTCGCGGCGGCCCAGGAGGCGGGGCTTCCCGTGCGGACGGTCGAGGTCGAGACCAGCGGCAACGCGGGCGGGTCGTTCGTCGGCCGGGGCGCGCCGGGCACGGCGCGGCTGGTCGTCGACGAGGAGCGCGGACTCGTCGTCGGCGCCACGATCACCGGCGCGGAGGTCGCCGAGGCGCTCCATGCGGCGACGATCGCGGTGATCGGGGAGGTGCCGCTCGACGACCTCTGGCACGCCGTGCCGTCGTTCCCGACGCGGTCGGAGCTCTGGCTGCGCCTGCTCGAGGCCTACGGGCTCTAGCGCGGTCCCGTCCGTCCCGAGCAGGTCGGTGTCCCGCGCCGCAGCACGGGACACCGACCGAGTGCCGGCTCGGGAGCCGTCAGCCCGTGACCGGGGGCTCGAATGCCCCGATGACGCCGATCCGGGCGGTGTTGCACGCCTTCGCGCTCGTGATCTTCACGAGCATGATCCCGGCCTTGCGCGGTGCGATCGAGACGCGCGCGACGCCCTGCGCGTTCGTCCTCACGACCGTGCGCAGGCCCTTGCCGCTGAAGCGGACCGCGACGCCCCGGACGGGGTTCCGCGACTGCGTCACCTTCGCCACGACGAGCTGCCGGTTGCCGTTCGCCTTGACCATCCCGGGCGTCACCTTGAGGACGCGGCAGATGTTCACGTGGGGCTTCGGCTTCGGCTTCGCGGCCGGCTTCGGTGTCGGCGCGGGCGCGGCCGGCGGCGTCGCCGGAGCCGTGACGAGCGTCGACGCGTCGTCGGTGTTGTTCGCGCCGTTCGTGTCCTTGCCGTTGCCCGTAGCCGTGGCCCAGTTGACGTAGGTTCCCGTCTGGGCGACGCGAGCCGAGAGCTGGATCGTCCGCTCGACGCCCGGGCCGAGCGAGCCGAGCGAGCAGTGGAGCAGCGCCGGCGTCACGGTGCACGAGCCGGCCGACAGCGGCAGCGTGACGGCGACGAACGTGACACCGCTCGGCGCGGCGTCGACGAGCTCCACCTCGTGCGCCCCGTTCGGGCCCTCGTTCCGGACCCGGATGGTGTAGGCGATCTGCGCCTGCCCGTCGACGAGCTGCACCTGCGCCGTCGCGTCCTTCACCACCTGGACGTCCATGAACTCGTCCGACGTCACCGACGGAGGAGGCGGCGGAGGCGGCGTCGTGGGCTTGACGCAGTTGCCCCCCTCGTCCTTCACCATCCCGGCGGGAATCTGCGCCTGGTCGCCCGCGATGTTCGGGCAGACGTCGGTCGGGGGCGGCGGGATGAGGACGCACTGCCCGTCGACGATCTCGTAGCCCTCCGGCACCTCGGTCTGCGTACCCTCGATGTTCGGGCAGACGTCGGTCGGGGGCGGCGGGATCGGGACGCACTGTCCGTCCACGATCTCGTAGCCGTCCGGCACCTCGGTCTGCTTGCCCTCGAGGTTCGGGCAGACGTCCTTCTTGTGGTGCTTCTTCACGCACGTCCCGTCCACGAGCTTGTAGCCGTACGGAACCGTCTCCTGCACGCCGTCCAGATTGGGGCACACGTCGCTCGGGGGCGGCGGGATCAGGACGCACTGCCCGTCGACGAGCTGGTACCCGTCGGGAACCGTCCCTTGGTCGCCCTCGATGTTCGGGCAGACGTCGGTCGGGGGCGGCGGGGGCGTGACGCAGTTGCCCTTCTCGTCCTCGACCATCCCGTTCGGGATCTCGGCCTGGTTGCCCTCGATGTTGGGGCAGACGTCGGTCGGGGGCACCTCCGGCTGCGGGCACGAGCTCACGCTCGGCTCGTCCACGTGCTCGTTCGCCTCGTGCTCGGGGCCGAGCACGTACGAGCGGCCCTGCGCGTCGGCGAACCACGAGCCCACGCCCTGGTAGTCGGGAATCGCGTTCACCGACACGTCGATCGGGTTGTCGCCCGTCTGCAGTCGCTCGTCGACACCCGGCGTGCCGACGTACTTGCAGACGAACACCTTTCCCTTCGCGGCGCCGTTGACGCGGAAGACGCCGGCCGAGCCGCCGTCCCCGACGTCGACACTCGCGGCCGTGGCGCTCACGACGGCAAGCGCCGCGATGGCCACGAGGCCCGCAGTCGTCCCCAGGCGTCGCAGACGCCCTTGACCGATGCGATGCATCTCTTCATCCCCCTCTGCGCGCCCCGGCTGGCGGGACGGATGTCGTAGGCACTCCCTACGCCACTCAGGTTATGACCTTTTCGGGTGATGACAGCCCCTGGATCGAGGGGTTTGCACCCCCCGTCCGTCCAGGTCGGAACGGGCGCTCGCGGGGCGATACGCTCGCCCGTGTGCGCAGGGTCGCGGCGACGCGCTACGTGACGCCCCTGCGGGAGGGAGGGTCGCTGCCCGCTCTCGTCGAGGCGGACGACGACGGGCTGTACGTCCTCAAGTTCCACGGCGCCGGTCAGGGTCCGAAGGCGCTGGTCGCCGAGGTCGTCGTGGGCGAGCTGGCGCGGGCGCTCGGCTTTCCCGTGCCCGACCTGGTGCTCGTCGCGCTCGACCCGACGATCGGCCGCGCCGAGCCCGACCCGGAGATCCAGGACCTGCTGCTCGCGAGCGGTGGCCTCAATCTCGGAGTCGACTTCCTTCCGGGCGCGCTGCCGTTCAGCCCCGCAGCGGGGCCGGAGCCCGACCCGGCCTTCGCCGCCGACGTCGTCTGGCTCGACGCGCTCGTGACGAATGTCGACCGGACGGCGCAAAACCCGAACCTGCTCTGGTGGCATGCACGGCTATGGCTCATCGACCACGGCGCGGCGCTCTACTTCCACCATGCGGCCGAGGCCGCTCCGGAGCACGCGCGCGGCCGGTTCGAGGCCGTTCGCGACCATGTCCTCCTCCCGTATGCATCG
>DATBIQ010000083.1:0-31315 GCA_036556865.1 Gaiella sp. | reverse complement strand
GCCTCCCGCCTCCGCGTCGAGCACGACGTCCTCGACCCGGGCCTCGAGCTGCTCCGCGGCGAGCTCGCGCCCCCGGTCGGCCACGACCCGTGCGGCCTGCCCTGCGGCGACGCCGCCGATCTGGGTCGACTTCGAGCCGTAGGTGCCCGTGCCCTGCGCCACGTCGTCGGTATCCCCCTTGATGACGCGCACCGCGTCGAGCGGAAGGCCGAGCCTGTCGGCGACGATCATCGCGAACGTCGTCTCGTGCCCCTGGCCGTGCGAGAACGAGCCCGTGCGGAGCACGGCCCCGCCGTCGGGCGTGATCTCGACGTCGCCGAGCTCGGGCTCGACGAGGCCGTTCGTGATCTCGACGTACGTGCTGACGCCGATGCCGAGCGCGCGAGGGTCACCCGAGTCGCGCCGGCGCCGCTGCTCCTCCCGCAACGCCTCGTACCCTGCGGTCTCGAGCGCGAGATCGAGCGCGCGCTCGTAGTCGCCGCAGTCGTAGCCGGCGCCCGATGCGGTGGTGGTCGGGAAGGCGTCCGCCGCGATCAGGTTCCGGCGGCGTACGTCGGCGGGATCGAGCCCGACCTCGGCGGCGAACAGGTCCATCGCCCGCTCGATCGCCTGGGTCGCCTCGGGCCGCCCGGCGCCGCGGAACGGGCCCGTCGGCGTCGTGTTCGTGACGACGCTGACCGTGTCTGCCTCGATCTTCGGAATGGCGTACACGCCGCTCGACATGAGCGCCGTGAATCCGGGGAGGATCGCGCCGAGCCCCGGATAGGCGCCCGCGTCCTGGACGACGCGCAGGCGGTACGCCTGAGCGTCACCGTCGCTCGAGCCGCCGAGCGTGAACTCGAGCACGGCGGCACGGCCGTGCTGCATCGCGACCATGTTCTCGCTCCGGCTCTCCGTCCAGCGGACCGGGCGGCCCGTCGTGCGGGCGAGCCAGGGGACGATGACGGTCTCGACGCTCAGGCCCTTCGCGCCGAATCCGCCGCCCACGTCGGGGGCGACGACGCGCACGCCCTCGTCGCCGAGCCCGAGGAACAGTCCGAGGACGTGGCGGTCCATATGGGGGGTCTGCGTCGACAGCCACAGCGTCATCCGGCCGTCCTCGCCGAAGGCGGCGAGACATCCGCGCGCCTCGAGTGGGCAGGCCGCGAGCCGCTGGCTGACGAGACGGCCCGACACGACGACGTCGCAGCCGTCGAAGAGGGCCTCGTCCGGGGCCTCCACGGGGTGGCTCGCGCAGACGTTGGTCCCGAGCTCGGGATACAGGAGCACGCTGCCGTCGAGCGCCTCCTCGGGGTCGACGACGGCGGGGAGCGGCTCGTAGTCGACGAGCACGAGCTCGGCCGCGTCGGCACCTGCGGCGCGATCCTCGGTGAGGACGACGGCGACGATGTCGCCGACGAAGCGAACGACGTCGCGAGCGAGGAACGGCCGCGCCATGCGGGCTTCGATGCCCGGGATCGGCGGCGGCGGCATCTTGTCGAGCTCGACGTCGGCCGCGGTGAACACCTGCGCCCCCGGGATCGTCTCGACGGCCGACGTGTCGATGCCGGTGACGCGCGCGTGCGCGTACGGCGAGCGGACGAACGTCGCGTGGAGCGCGCCTTCGACGTCGAGGTTCTCGACGTACAGGCCCTTCCCCCGGAGGAACCGGTCGTCCTCGACCCGCAGGACGCGCTGACCCATCATCCCGCTCATGTGCGCGCTCTCCTTCCGCCGCTCATACCGGAGACTCTCTCACACGTGACGCAGCAGACCGCACGTCAGCGACCCCAGACCTCGTCCGCGACCTCGACGACCAGCGCGAGCTTCGCGAGCTGCTCGTCATGCGTCAGTGCGTTGCCGTCGACCGTCGACGAGAAGCCGCACTGGGGCGAGAGGCACAGCTGGTCGAGCGGTGCGTACCGACTCGCCTCCTCGATGCGGCGCTTCACGTCGTCCTTCGACTCGAGCGCGCCGCGCTTCGTGGTGACGATTCCGAGCACGACCTGCTTGTCGCCCGGCGGCAGCAGGCGCAACGGCTCGAACCCGCCGGAGCGTTCGTCGTCCCACTCCATGAAGTACCCGTCCACGTCGAGCTCGTGGAACAGCGCCTCGGCGACGTGGTCGTACCCGCCCTCGGCCACCCACGACGAGCGGAAGTTGCCTCGGCACATGTGCGTGGTCACGCTCATCCCCTCCGGCCGGTCGCGCAGGGCCTCGTTGATGTGCCGGATGTACTCGACGTGCTGCCGGTCCGGGTCGCCACCGATCGACTCCATGTACCGGCGTTGCTCCGGGTCGTTGAGGTATGCGAGGCTCGTGTCGTCGAGCTGGAGGTACGTGCAGCCGAGCTCGGCGAGCCGCCCGATCTCGTCGCGATACGCGGCGGTCAGGTCCTGCCAGAAGTCCTCGATGTCCGCGTAGACCGACTCGTCGATCGCCGCCCGCCCGCCGCGGTAGTGCACCATGCTCGGTGACGGGATCGTCAACTTCGGGACACCCGTCGACGCGCACTGCCGCAGGAACGTGAAGGCGTCCCCGAAGATCGTCGCCGACACGCCGACCTTCCCCGAGACGCGGGCGAGGGGCGCCATGAACTCGATGTCGCCCCCCTCGTTGTGGAAGGAGACCTTCACCTTGTCGTCTGCGGCGATGACCCCGTCGAGCCCGTAGATGAAGTCCATGTGCCACGACGTCCGCCGGAACTCACCGTCCGTGACGCCGCGCAGGCCGAGCTCTTCCTGGACGCGAACCGCATCGCGGATCGCGTCGTCCTCGACGACCCGGAGCTCGTTCGCCGTGATGCGGCCGGCCGCAGCGTCCGCCCGTGCCGCGATGAGCTCCGGAGGTCGCAGCAGGCTGCCGACGTGGTCGGCTCGGAACGGGGGCTTCGCGCGGGCTGCCATGGTCACCTCTCGTCGACCCGGCGCACGCTACTCGCTCCGGACGATCCGGAGCATCGGACCCGGCGGTCCCTATCATCGGACGGTCGTACCGGCCTCGACGCTCGCCGTCGGGCTCGGGGGCAACCGACGGAGGAGTGGGTCATGGCAGTGGTGTTGCAGGCGACGTGGATCGCGAAGGAAGGCTCGGAGCGGATCGTCCTCGACGCGCTCGAGCAGCTGTCGCCGCTCTCTCGGGCCGAGCCCGGCTGCCGCTTCTACCAGGCGTACCGCGACCCGGCCGCGCCACGCGTCTTCCACATCTTCGAGATCTACGACGACGACGCCGCGGTCGAGGCACACACCGCCTCCGAGCACTTCGAGACCTACGCGCTCGGGCGGGCGATCCCGGCGCTCGAGTCCCGTCACCGGGAGTTCTTCCAGACGATCGACTTCTGAGGTCCCGCCGCGGCCGCCGAACCGCATCGGGGCCGTCCGGCGGCTCAGCCTCCGCGCAGCCGCTTCGGCCAGATGCCCTGCTTGCCCGGCATGAGGATGCCGTTCGGGTCGAGCGCGTCCTTGATCGTCTCGGCCAGACGGCGGCCCGCGTAGTCGTTGAAGTCGTAGGCCTGCGAGCACAGATCCATGAAGTCGATGTGGGCCCGGTACTCGCCGTACCCGAGCGCGGCCGCCTTCGGGACGAGCTCCTTCGACACTGCGAACGCCGACCGCGTCTGCTCCTCGTCCGACGTGTCGAACACCACCAGCACGACGTTGATGAAGCTCCGCGGGCCGGTCGGGATCAGCGCCGCGCTGTAGTCGAGCCCGTGCTCGGCGAGCGCCGGCCGCAGCAGGTCGCGGAGCCGGACGGCGTCCTCCGAGGTGAGCGGCGCCGCGGGGGAGAAGCCGATGTGGCCGCCCGCCTCGCCGCCGTACCACTTCCCCATCTGCACGAGCTCGAGGTTCGGCACGCCCGCCTGAACGCGCTCGGCGGGGTTCTCGATCGTGTGGACGTCGGTGCCGGCGACCTTGCTGCCGAGCACCGTCGCACCCTCGATCCGGGCGAACGCCTCCTGCACCTTTGCGAACCGGTGGTCGACGATCGCCTCGTCGCCGTGGATCGCGAAGCGCATCGTCCAGCGACCGAAGCCGAGCTCCGCGCAGATGCGGTCGATCGCCTCTTCCGGGAGGACGCCGTCGCCGTCGTACCAGTGGGCGCGATCGGTGAAGACGGACGCGGCCGCGACGGGGCTCAGGATCATCGGGTAGCCCGTGATCGAGCCGCCGAGCATCAGCTCGCGCAGGATGTCGACCATCGGCCCGAGATCGTCGTCCCGCGGCACCATCACCCAGCCCGGCAGGTAGCACTCGGGCTCGGGCATCAGCCACACGCCCATGCGCGTGACGATGCCGAGGTTCGACTGGAAGAACAGACCGTCGAAGGACGGGCCGAAGCTGCGCTTGTAGACGTGCCAGGCGCGGCCGTTCGAGATCGCGCCGGGGCCGGTCCGCACGAGGCCGCCGTCCGGGAGCACCACCTCGAGGCCGCAGACGTTGTTGGCGTGCTCGCCGTACGGCGTATAGCCGACCCCGTACTCGAGCGTGTTGCCGATCACGCTTCCCCAGCCGAGGTCGGGCACGGAGATCCAGAGCCTGTGCCCCGAGGCGCGCACCGCCTCGTAGAGGTCGAAGAAGCTGACACCCGGCTCGACGACCGCGTACGCGGCATCCTCGTCGATCTCGAGCACGCGGTTCATGCGGCGGAGGTTCACGACCACTGCCCCGCGCACGCGCGGCGACGAGCCCCCGTAGCCGTTGTTCCTGCCCTGCGAGCTCACCCAGAGCGGGACGCCGTGGTCGTTCGCGATGCGCACGACCGCCTGGACCTCCTCGACCGACGCCGGCTGCACCACGGCCGAGGCCTCGTAGTCGTCCCACGCGGCGAACCAGTAGGGGTCGCGAAACGCCCGGAGGTCGTCCTCATCGGTGAGCACGTGCTCGGCGCCCACGGCGGCGCGAAAGCCGTCGAGGGCGGCGTCGAGCGCCTGTGCGGTCAGGTCGGTGGGCAGCACGCTCGTCACTGGGTGACCTCCCGCGTCGCGTCGGCTCGCACGAGCATACCGCGCCTCCCGCCGTTCGAGGGCGCGGCCCTCACGCGTCGCGTCAGGCGTCGCCCCAGGGGCGGATGCGCGCGGGCGCAGGCGCTCCGTGGCCGTCCTGCCACGACACAACGGGGTTCCGCAGCACGCCGATCCCCTCGATCTCGGCCTCGATCACGTCGCCGGGCCTGAGGTAGAGGCGGGCGCGTTCCTCGGGCGACTGGAACCCGGCGACCCCCGAAACCGTCCCCGTCGAGAGCACGTCCCCCGCGGAGTACGTGAGCGCCGAGAAGTTCGAGAGGATCTCGGGGATCGTCACCGACATCCGGCTCGAGTGGGACTCCTGGCGCACCTCGCCGTTCACGCGGAGCTCCATCGCGAGATCGTGCGGATCGGCGATCTCGTCGGGCGTCACGATCCACGGCCCGAGCGGGCAGAAGGTGTCGATCGCCTTGCAGAAGCTGAAGACGCCCGACTTCATCTCGCCGCGTTGGATGTCCCGCGCGGTGATGTCGTTGAAGATCAGGTAGCCGCCGACGTAGTCCATCGCCTCCTCGGGCGAGAACCACTTCCCCGCCTTGCGGAGGACGACGGCGAGCTCGAGCTCGTAGTCGAGCTCCTCCGTGAGGTGCTCTGGGTAGACGACCGGCTCGTCCGGGCCGACGATCGCGTCGACGTTCTGGAAGAAGTTGATCCAGGGCGCGATCGCATGCGACCAGTCGACGTTCTTCGACTCCTCCTCGTGCTCCCGGAAGTTTCCCGCGGTGTGGAAGAACTTCTTCGGCACGATCGGCGCCCGGAGCCGCGTCTCCGTGAGGGGAACCCGCTCGCCCGTCTCGTCGGCGCCGCCGCGCTCGAACCACTCGCGCATCGTCGGCACGTCGAGGACGGCGATCTCCTCGCCGTCGAGGACCCCGACCTTCCCTTGCCCCTCCCCGAACGTGACCAGCCTCATCCGCGCCCTCCCCTCGACTCGGGCGCGACGCCGGCCGCGCCCCTGTATTCGCGACGCGCGCCCGCACCGCCGGCGCCCGCCGGTGGCAAGTGACAAAGTGTCACTTGCCGCATCAGACGACCTCGCAGACGCGCATCGCGACGTTGGCGTACACGTCGGCCGTCTTCACGAGGCCGTCGATCTCGAGGTTCTCGCCGAGCTCGACGTCCATCAGCCCCGTCGACGTCCCGTAGTTCACCGTCGGGATCCCGTACCGCGTCAGCGCCGACGCGTCCGAGAACCAGCGCGTCACGTCGCGCGCAGGACGCTCGCCGAAGACCTCCTCGTGCGCGGCGTCGATCGCGGCGACGAGCTCGTGGCCCTCGTCGATCTCCGCACCGGGTGCAGTGACGTACACCTCGCCTTCGACGCCGAAGCCGGGAAAGCGCTCCGCGAGCCCGCGCACCATCTCGAGCACCTCACGGCGGGCGACGGCCATCGGCTTCGTCGGGGGGACGCGGACGTCGAGGAAGAGGTCGGCGTGGTGCGGCGTGCGGGAGACGCGCCAGCCGAAGCCGCCCTCGACCGCACCGACGTTGACGATCGCCTTCGCGCCGCGATAGCCGTTCGCCGGGTCGTCCTCCCACGTCGGGATCCACTCCTGCACCGCGGCGAGCACCTCGTGCAGGCGCAGGATCGCGTTCCGGTCGCGCCGTCCCTCGCTGAAGGCGGTGTGGATGAAGTCCCCGTGGACCCTGATCCGGAGCCAGAGCGCGCCGTAATGGCCGAGGACGACCTTGCCCTCGGTCGGCTCGCCGAGGAGGCACATGTCCGCCACGCCGCCGTGGGTGACGAGATAGCGGGTGCCCGCGGCGTACCCGCGGTACTGGGCGCCGATCGCGTCTCCCTGCTGCGTCTTCTCGATCTCCCCGCAGACCGCCGCGATCAGCACGTCACCGCGAAGGCGCACCCCGGCGTCCTGCAGCGCGCGCACCGCCTCGACGTAGCAGGCCAGCGCGCCCTTCATGTTCGAGATCCCGAGCCCGTAGAGCCGCCCGTCGCGGACGAACGCCTCCGGCTGGAAGCCGGGCACGCCACGGAGCCACGGCTCGCGGCCCGAGTACGAGGTGTCCATGTGGCCGTTGAACATGAGGCTCTTGCCGCCGCCCGCTCCCTCACGGATCCCGAGGGCGTTTGCGCGGCCGTCCTCGACCTGCTGCCACTGGCAGCGCAGGCCCATGTCCTCGTAGAGGTCACGCATCAGCTCCGCCATGCCCTGCTCGTCACCGGTGAAGCTGTGCACGCCGACCATGCGGCTCGCCGTCTCCACGAGCCGCTCGCGGTCGATCACGACGTCCGTCATCCCTGCTCGAAGTTGAACTCGACGTCGACGACGGCCACGACCGCGAGCTCACCCGCCTCGATGGGCACGGGCTCGGCGGCGGCCGCGGCGAAGCGCATCATCGGCTTCGGCTCGGGCGGAGGGATGCGCGCGTCGCGCGCCGATACGACGGTGCCGAGCCGGCCGCCGAGCGCCCCGGCGAGTGCCTCCGCGCGCGTGCGCGCGTCGTGCGCCGCGAGCCGAGGAGCCTCCCCATGCGCCGGGTGCTCGGGGACGACCCGCCACGTCGGACCGTCGACGGTTGCATTCGCGCGATCCACGGCGGCGCTCATCAGCCTGCCGACCGCGTCCACGTCCCGAATGCGGGCCGACACCCGGCTCGTGGCCCGGTACCCCCGATGCTGCCAGCGGCCACCCTGGTCGTGGTCGCCGTGCTCGGCGACGCTCACTCCCGTGGTCGTGATGTCACGGTCGCCGAGACCGAGCTCGTGACACAGTGTCACGAGAGAGCTCGTGCGGCCTGCGACGTCCGACAGGGCCTCTGCCGCAGTGGGGCGTACCGCTACGACGCCGAGGTCGATCGTCGCCTCGTCGGGCGTCGCATGAACCGTGCCGGTCCCGCGGACGGTGATCGTCGCCATCAGCCGCGGAAGTGTGGCAGCACGTCCCGCCCGAAGAGGCGGATCTGCTCGTGCCGGTCGTCGCCCCAGAGCTCGAGCATCACGTGCGTGCAGCCGGCGTCGCGGTACTCCTCGATCGCCGCTATGCAGTCGGCCGGCGTGCCCGCGATCGGCCTGCACTTGTCGAGCAGCGCGTCGGTCACCTTCGCCTTGGCGGCCAGCCGTCCCCCCTGCTCCATCGCCTCCGCGACCGGGCGGATCTCGTCCATCTCGATCCCCGCGAGGTCGAGCAGCGTGTCCGCCGCGCCGGCGATGTTCTGCACCTTGTTCGCGAGGTACATCCCCGCGATCTCGCGCGCGCCGTCGCGCCCGCGGTCGCGGTCGTCGGGGTGGATCGAGGCGACGACCGTGCAGCCGATGTCGATGTCAGCGGCGACGTTGTCACGCGTGTAACGCACGAAGGCCGGCGTCGTGATCGAGGGTGTGAGACACCCGTCCGCGATCTCGCCGGCGAGCGCCTGCATCTTCGGCGCGGTGGCCGCGACGTAGACGGGCGGGACGCCGCGCGGCGTGTGCGCCTCCGGGGAAAGCGCGGGGACGTCCGCGCTCCACGTGTCGCCGTCGTACGAGAACGCCTCACCCGAGAGCACGCCGCGCACGATCTCGACCGCGTCGCGCATCGGCCCGAGGGTCTTCCTCGTCTGGCCCTTGTTGTTGTTGAGGAAGATCTTCGACGTCCCGAATCCGAGCAGGAACCGGCCGGGCCCGGCCGCCTCCTGGACGACGCGGGCGTCCATCGCGACCTGCACCGGATGGCGCGTCCATGGCGAGATGATCCCCCAGCCGATCGTCAGCTGCCTCGTCTCGCGCGCCATGAGCGCCGAGACGACGGTCGACGAGCGCGCCTCCATCTGGTGCTTGCGCCACCAGGGATAGGCCTCCGCGAGCCAGACCGTGTCCATCCCGGCCTCGTCCATCACGCGCGCCGACGCCAGCATCTCGTCGAGCGGCTCCATCGTCAGCTGCATGACGCCGATGCGGAAGGGCATGTCTGACATGTCAGCGGACACTACCACTGCTCGGCAGTCGTCTTGGCATCCCCCGGGTGCGGTCCTAGACTGGGCCGGTGACGACCCAGGACGAGCGCCGCAAGACGGTGACCGTGCTGTTCTGCGACCTCGCCGGCTCGACCGCCCTCGGCGAGTCCGTCGACCCCGAGCGGCTCCGGACGATCCTCGCCGCCTACTTCGAGTGCATGAAGACGATCGTCGAGCGCCACGGCGGCACCGTCGAGAAGTTCATCGGCGACGCGGTGATGGCCGTGTTCGGAGTGCCGTCGGTGCACGAGGACGACGCGCTCCGCGCAGTGCGAGCAGCGGCCGAGATGCGCGACGCGCTCCCGGGCCTGGGGCTCGAGGGCCGGATCGGCGTCACGACCGGAGAGGTCGTCACGGGCACGGAGGAGCGGCTCGCGACCGGCGACGCCGTCAACGTGGCCGCGCGGCTCGAACAGGCTGCGGCATCCGGCGAGGTGCTGATCGGCGAGCCGACGCTGCGGCTCGTCCGCGACGCCGTCGACGTCGATCCGGTCGAGCCGCTGAGCCTGAAGGGCAAGTCCGAGCAGATCTCCGCCTACCGACTGGTCACCGTGAGAGAGGCGCTCGAGCGACCGCACGCCGCGCGATTCGTCGGTCGGGAGCGCGAGCTGGCGCTGCTCAGGGAGGCATGGGAGCGGGCACAGCTCGAGCGGCGCTGCGAGCTCGTGACGATCGTCGGCGAGGCCGGTGTCGGCAAGTCACGCCTCGTCGCGGAGCTCCTCTCCTCGGTCGGCGAGACCGTCCTCCGTGGCCGCTGCCTGCCCTACGGCGAGGGCATCACGTACTGGGCGATCGTCGAAATGCTCAAGCAACTCGATCTCGTGCCCTCCGACGAGCTGGCAGCGGCTGCGATCCGGTCGCTGCTCGGCGACAGCGAGGCCGCGACGTCGCCCGAGGAGATCGCCTGGGCCTTCCGCAAGACGCTCGAGCAGGCCGCGGCCGAGCATCCACTGATCGCCGTCCTCGACGACATCCAATGGGGTGACGAGACGCTTCACAACCTGATCGAGCACGTCAGCCTCCTGTCCACGGGGTCAGCGATCCTGCTCATCTGCATGGCACGGCGCGAGCTGGTCGAGCACCGCCCGACGTGGCCCGTGACGCTTCGCCTCGAGCCGCTCGTCGAAGGCGAGGTCGAGGCGCTCCTCGCAGATCGCGTTCCGGAGACGATGCGCGACCGGATCATGCGCGCCGCGGGCGGCAACCCGCTCTTCGTCGAGGAGATGGTGGCCGTGTCGCGCGAGCGCGACGGCGACATCGCCGTCCCGCCCACGCTACAGGCCCTGCTCGCCGCGCGGCTCGACCAGCTCGACCCCGCCGAACGCCATGTCCTCGAGCGAGCAGCGGTCGAGGGCGAGACCTTCCACCGCAGCGCAGTCCGCGCTCTCTCGCCCGAGGAGGGCGAGGTCACACCTCATCTCGCAGCGCTCGTCCGCAAGCAGTTGATCATTCCTGACCGGCCGCAGCTGGCCGGCGAGGACGGGTTCCGCTTCCGCCATCTCCTGATCCGCGACGCCGCCTACGACGGGCTGCCGAAGTCCGTGCGGGCCACGCTCCACGCGGACTACGCAGCGTGGCTCGAGCAGCACGGCGGCTCGATGGTGGAGCTGGACGAGCTCCTCGGCTACCACCTCGAGCAGGCGCACACGTATCGCGTCGAGGTCGGGCTACCCGACGACGCCTCGCTGGCGGCTGCGGCAAGGGGACGCCTGACGGCAGCCGGCTCGCGCGCACTCTCGCGCCAGGATTTCGGTGCAGCCGCCCGCCTGCTCGGCCGTGCTGTCGCACTACTACCGTCGACGGAGATCGACCTTCCGCTCGAGCTCCATCTGACGGAAGCTCTCATGAACGCGGGCCGAGGCGGGGAGGCACTCCGGCAAGCGGAGTCGCTCGCCGCGCGCGCCGCGGAAAGAGGTGACCGGGTCGGCGAGCTCTGTGGGCAGCTGCAGCACGGGATCATCCTCACGTACATCGCGCCAGAAGGCGCCACGGAGCAGTTGGAGGCCCTCGCCGGCGATGCGCTGCCCGAGTTGCTCGAGGCAGGGAACGACCTCGCGCTGCACAGCGTGTACCAGGCGCGCGGATGGGTCGCGTTCCTCCGTGGCCGGACGGACTCGGCGCGCGACGCGTACGACCTGGCGGCCCGCTACGCACGACCCGCCAGCCTCGTGGACGAGCACCTGGGCTGGCGGTCGATCTGCCGGCTCTACGGGACGACTCCCATCCCCGAGCTCCTGGCGTGGCTCGACGACACCGAGTCACGAGCCGGCCATGACCACTGGCACCGCACCTCGCGGGCGATGGCCCTCGCGTGGCAAGGCCGGTTCGACGACGCACGCACGCTGCTGTCCGGGACCCGTGCGGAGCTCGCGGACCGTGGCGCCAGCATTCTCCTCGGCGGGGTGACCGCCATCGAGTCGAACATGGTGGAGCAGCTGGCCGGCGACGCCGACGCCGCCGCGGAGTTCGGAGCCGAGGGGTGCAGGATTCTCGAGCTGCTGGGTGACGAGGCCTTTCTCTCGAGCGCGGCGTCGTGGCTCGCACAGGCCCTCTACCGACTCGACCGGCTCGACGAGGCGGATTCCTGGGCCTCGCGCGCAGCCGACCTGGGGGCGAGCGATGACGTGTTCAACCAGATGAACTGGCGTCCCGTGAAGGCGAAGGTTCTCGCACGGCGAGGCGACCGGCAGGACGCGGAGCGGCTCGCTCGCGAGGCAGTCGCCATCGCCGAGACGACCGACGATCCGAATGGACAGGGCGACGTGTACGCCGACCTTGCCGAGGTGCTGGAGCTCGGGGGGAGGCCCACCGAGGCGCGCGAGGCGCTCGAACAGGCGCTTCAGCGCTACGAGGGGAAGGGCAACGTCGTCTCGGCCGCCCGTGTCCGACGGCGGCTCCGGGAGCTCGAGCCGGCCGTCTGACACCTCTCGCAAGGATCAGGCGCCGCTCTTCGCGGCCTGCACCTCGTTGTCGAGCGCCGAGAGGACGTTCCCGACCTGCTGGTTGATGATCGGCTGCAGGACGCGCTGGCCCATCGAGCCCACCGGGCCGGCGATCTTCACGTCGGCCTCCCACGCCATCGACGTCTGCTCCCCCTCGCCGGAGAGCGTGAACGACGTCGTCATGTTCATCAGCGCGCCGACGCCCTGGCCCTTCGCGTTGAGCGATGCGAACTCGAGCGGCCGCTCCTCGAGCTTCGTGAAGTTCATCGACATCTTCAGCCCGCCGAGCCCGAGCGGCACCTTGACCTTGGCGCTCCAGTGCTTGTCGTCGGCGATCTCGAAGCTCTCGACGCCGGGCATCGTCTTCGCCATCTTCGCGGGGTCGTTGATCACGCTCCAGACGACCTCGCGCGAGGCGTCGAACTCCTTCGTGCCCTCGATCTTCATCCCTTGACCTCCACCTTCTCGCGCGACCGCTCCGGGTGGCGGAGCATCTCCCAGACGCGGTGGTACGGGTTGTGGCTCGACGTGACGACGGCGCCGCCCGAGGAGCGCAGGGCATCCTGGAGCGCGGCGCCGATGCAGTGGATCCCCCCGCCCCCGCCCTCGCCCATGCCCTTGGTGCCGAGGGGCGTGAACGGCGACGGCGACTCGATCGCAGCCGTCTTGAGCGGCGGCATGTCGAGCGTGTGCGGGACGTGGTAGTCGTAGAAGTTCGGCGTCAGCAGGTTGCCCTCGTCGTCGTAGGCGAAGACCTCGAACATCGCCGCGCCGATCGCGTGGGCGGTCGCGCCCATCACCTGGCCCTCGACGATCTTCGGGTTGACCCGTACGCCGCAGTCGTCGACCGCGGCATAGTCGACGAGCTCGTAGACGCCGGTCTCGGGGTCGACCTCGACCACGCACGCGTGGATCTGCATCGAGTACGTGAGCGTCAGGTTGCCGAACTTCCGCTCCTTGTCGGGCACCTCGAACGGCGGCCGGTAGACGAAGCGTGCGTTCATCGGCGGGGGGTCGACGGGGAAGCCGGCGTTGTTCGCGTTCGGGATCGCTCCCAGCGCCATGAACGGCAGTGCCGCCTCGGCGTTCTCCTTCATCCGCGCAAAGCCGTCGGCCAGCTCGATGTCGTCGACCGAGCACTGGAAGACCATCGACGCGAGCGTCTTCATCTGCCGCGCGAGCTCCTCCGTCGCGCCCTTCACGGCGCCGAGCCCGGTGACCGCGAACTGGCTCGCGTACGTCCCGGAGAAGCCTGCGTGCGAGTTCCAGTAGCTGTCATGCCCGGCCCGGACGTGCACGAGGTCGACGTCGCAGCCGAGGATGTCGGCGACGACCTGCGCCGCCGTCGTCTCGTGGCTCTGGCCCTGCGGCGTCGTCCCCAGCGTGACCACGACCTCGCCGAAGATGTCGAGCTTGACCGTCGCCACCTCGTTGTTCCCCGAGAACTGCAGCTCGGGGTTCAGGAGCTGCGACTGGCCGAAGTTGTTCGTGCCGGAATCGAGCGTCGAGCCGATCCCGAAGCCGAGCAGCTTCCCGCGCGACGCGGCCTCCTCGCGACGCTGCTCGATCGTGTCGTAGCCGATCAGGTCGAGCACCAGGTCGAGCGCGCGGGGGTAGTCACCCGAGTCGTAGACGCAGCCGTTCGGCGTCTCGTACGGCATCTGCCCGGGCTGGACGTAGTTCTTCTTGCGCAGCTCGACACGGTCGAAGCCCAGCTCGTGGGCGACGATGTCGATGATCCGCTCGGTGAACCACAGGTGCTGCATCCGCGAGTACCCGCGGTTCGGCGAGACGGGCGCCTTGTTCGTCATCGCCTGCGTGAACTCGAGGCGGATATTCCGCCAGCCGTACATCCCGGCGGCGACCTGAGACCAGATCACGCCACCGAGCGGCTCGTAGCGGAGGTACGCACCCGCGTCGTCGATCGCCTTCGTGCGGAACGCCGTCATCGTCCCGTCGGCCTTCACCGCGACCTCGGTGTCCAGGAACCAGCGCTCGTTGCCGTGCGACATCGACTGGTGGAAGTCCGTGCGCCACTCGGTCCACTGGACCGGCCGGTTGAGCTTCCGCGCGAGCAGGCAGAGCGCGACGAGCTGCGGGTGCGACGTGATCTTGTTGCCGAAGCCGCCGCCGATGTCCTGCGTGACCATGCGGAGCTTGTCGGTGCCGACCCGCATGGCCGGCGCCATCATGATCACCGCGAACCCGGGGAACTGATTGTTCGTGGTGATCGTCCACTGGCCCGTGCCGCGGTTGTACTCGACGAGGGCACCGTCGAGCTCGAGCGGCGTCGAGTTGAAGCGGTCGAAGTGGAGCTCCGAGATCGAGACGACATGGTCGGCCTCGGCGAACGCCGCGTCGACGTCGCCCCACTCCCAGACGCCGGTGTAGGACATGTTCCCGCCGCAGTCCTCGTGGAGCACCGGGGCGCCGTCTTCCAGCGCCTTCCGCGCGTCGACGACCACGTCGAGCGGGTCGTAGTCGACCATCACGAGCTCCGATGCGTCACGCGCGAGCTCCCGCGTCTCGGCGACCACTGCCACGACGGGCTCCCCGACGTAGCGCACCTTCCCCACGGCGAGCGCGAAGTCCTTCACGCTCGCACCGGGCTCCGCGGCGATCTGGAAGAACGGATCCGTCAGGATCGCGACCTCGTCGCCGGTGAGCGTCCCGTAGACGCCGGGCAGCTCGAGCGCGGCGCTCACGTCGATCGACGTGATCCGCGCGTGGGCATACGGGGAGCGCAGGAAGTGGACGTAGCCCATCCCGTGCCGCTTGACGTCGTCGAAGTAGACGCCCTCACCCTGGACGAGCCGGCGGTCCTCGCGGCGCGGCACGTTCTGCCCGACGAAGCCCTTCTGGAGGGTGGTCGTCCCTTCGGTCTCGACGGTCGTCATGCCGATCCCTTCCCGGCCGCAACGACCGCTTCCACGATGTTCCAGTAGCCGGTGCAGCGGCAGATGTTGCCCTGGAGGCCGACCTTGACCTCCTCCTCGGTCGGGCTCGCGTTCTCGGCGAGGAGAGCGCTCGCGCTCATCAGCATTCCCGGCGTGCAGTAGCCGCACTGCAGAGCGTGGTGGTCGGAGAACGATTGCTGGAGCGGGGTCAGCTCGTCGTCGCCGAGGCCCTCGACCGTGGTCACCTGCGCACCGTCGGCCTGCACGGCGAGGACGGCGCAGCTCTTCACGGCGACGCCGTCGAGGTGGACCGTGCACGCGCCGCAGCTGCCGGTGTCGCACCCGATGTGCGTGCCGGTGAGATCGAGGTCGTCGCGCAGGAAGTGGACGAGCAGGCGTCGCGCCGGCACCTCTCGCTCGTACGCCGTGCCGTTCACGGTCACCGTCACGATCTGGCTCGAGGTGGGTGTCGCGGCCACTCTCATCCCCTCGCTTTCTCGGCAGCCTGCAGGATCGCCCTCACGGCCGAGGTCTCGGCGAGGCTGCGCCGGTAGTCGGCGGAGGCGTGGACGTCCGACGGCGGGTCCAGCGTCGCGCCGAGGCCTTCGACCGCCGTCCGCGCAACCGCCTCGTCGACGTCGGCCCCCGCGAGCTTCTCCTCGACCGCGGTCGCGCGCACGGGCACGGCGCCGACGCAGCCGAGCGCGATCCGCCACGTGCCGTCGGCGACGGACGCCGCCGCGTTCGCGACGTAGGTCCCATGGGCGCCGAGGGTCACGCCGGCCATGCCGTCGCCGGCTCCCTTGCCGCCGGCGGGGACGTCGATCCGCGTCAGGAGCTCGCCCTCGCCGACCGCGGTCTCGAACACGCCGACGAAGAACTCGTCGGCGGTCAGCGTGCGCTCGCCGCCCGTGCCGAGCACCGTCATCGACGCTCCGAGCGCCACGAGGAGCGGCGGGAAGTGATTCGTCGGGTCGTTCACGCAGATGTTCCCGCCGAGCGTGCCGCGGTTCCGGACCTGCACGTCCGCGATCGTCGCGGCGACCTCCGCGAGAATCGGCCGGCTGACCTCGACCTCGGACGAGCGCATGATCGAGGCGAGCGTCGCCATTGCGCCGATCTGGAGCGTCGTGCCCGAGACGCTGATCGTGCGCAGCTCGTCGAGCTTTCCGAGATCGACGAGCACGTCGGGCGACGCGGCTCGTTGCTTCATGACGTTGACGAGCGTCTGGCCGCCCGCGAGCGCGCGTGCGCCCTCGTGCTCCGAGAGGAGCGCGACCGCCTCCTCGATGCTGGCCGGACGCGCGTACGAGACCTCTCGCAGCAGCATGAGGTCGATTCTGTCACACGGCAGTCGGTGACATGTCAAGCAACCGCCACCGTGGTAGCCTCGCCGCGTGGCCGGGTTCGACGCCGTCCTCGTCGGATCGGGGATCAACACGCTCACGGCGGCCGCGCTGCTCGCGCGGGACGGCTGGGCGGTGTGCGTCCTCGAGCAGTCGGACCGCCTCGGCGGCGCGATCCGGACGGAGAGCGACTACACGCTGCCGGGGTTCACGCACGAGGTGCTGAGCTCGTGGCATCCGCTCTTCCAGGGCTCCGCGGCGTATGCGGAGCTGGGCGACGAGCTTCATCGCCGCGGTCTCGAGTACCTCAACACCGACCTCCCCACGGCGACGGCGTTCCCCGACGGCGCCGCGATGTTCCTCCAGACCTCGCTCGAGGCGAACGTCACCGAGTTCGACCGCTTCGCCGACGGCGACGGCGCCGCCTGGCAGCGGCAGTTCGAGGAGTTCATGGCCAACGCCGACCTCTCGTTCGGCGTGCTCGGCACGGAGCTCTGGTCGCCCGCCGGCCTCGGCCTCGGGCGACGGCTCCTCCGGCGGCTCGGCAGGCGCGGGCTGCTCGACTTCGCGGGGGGCGCGCTCGCCTCGTGCCGCGACTGGACGACAGCGACGTTCCGCTCCGAGCAGGCGCACGGCCTTCTTGCGCCGTGGGTGCTCCACACGGGCCTCGGGCCCGAGAACGCCGTGTCGGGGTTCATGACGCAGGTCATCGCCTGCGCGGTGCAGCTCGGCGGGATGCCCGTGCCGGCCGGCGGCGGCGTGAAGCTGGTCGACGCGCTCGCAGGCATCGTCCGCGACGCCGGCGGCGAGCTCCGGACCGACGCCAGGGTCGAGCGGATCGTCGTGTCCGACGGGCGCGCGACGGGGATCGTGCTCGAGGGCGGCGAGACGATCGCGGCGACCCGCGCCGTCATCGCAGGCGTGACGCCGACGCAGCTCTACGGCTCGCTGTTGCGAGAGCGCGATGTCCCCGCCGAGGTGTCCGCCGCAGCGTCCAGGTACCGCTACGGGCGCGCCGGGATGCAGATTCACCTCGCGCTGGACGAGCCGCCGCGCTGGAAGGGGCCCGAGGCGGAGCGGCTCGCGCGCACGGCGATCGTCCACGTGACACCCGGCCTCGACGGCGTCTCGCGGGCGGTGAACGAGGCCGAGCGCGGCCTCCTCCCCGCCGAGGCCACGATCGTCGCCGGCCAGCCGTGCGCCGTCGATCCATCCCGCGCGCCGGAGGGCAAGTGGATCGTCTGGATCCAGCTCCAGGAGCTGCCCGCCGGAAGGGTCAAGGGCGACGCGGCGGGCGAGCTCGACGTCCGCGACGGCACCTGGACGGAGGAGCTCCGCGAGGCGTACGCCGACCGGATCGTCGGGCGGCTCGGCGAGTCGATCGAGAACCTCGGGTCGGCCACACTCGCGCGCGTCGTCCTCTCCCCCGTCGACCTGGAGGCCATGAACCCGAATCTCGTCGACGGGGACATCTACGCGGGCAGCTGCGCGCTCGACCAGAACCTCCTCTGGCGACCGTTCGCCGCCTCCCCGGGGCACCGGACGACGGTCGAGGGCCTGTGGCACGTCGGCGCAAGCACGCACCCTGGACCGGGGCTCGGAGCCGGCTCGGGCTACCTCGTCGCGAAGGAGCTGACGAAGCCGCCGCTGGCGCGGCGACTGGTTGCGAAACTTCCAGGACGCTCGTGAAAGCGTCGCTCTCGACGATCTCGACGATCAACGCGTCCTTCGCCGAGGACGTCGACGCCTACGCCGCCGCAGGGTTCGACGCGATCGGCCTCTGGGAGTTCAAGCTGCCCGCCGACGACGCGGCGAACGTCGAGCTGCTCCGCGCACGGCGGCTCACGGTGTCGAACTGCGTCCCGACCGTGCCGTCGTTCCTGCCGCTCGCGATCCCGGGGATGGAGGGCCCGGCGGACCCGGAGGAGCGGATCGAGGCGATCTGCGACTCGGTCCGGCGCCTCTCGCGCTACGAGCCTGCGTGCGTGCTCTGCCTCAGCGGGCCTCTCGGCGGCCGCTCGGAAGAGGAGGGCCGCGCGATCGTGATCGAGGGCGTCCGACGGGCGGCGGCGGCCGCGCGGGAGTCTGGAGTTGTGCTCGGCTTCGAGCCCATCCACCCGGCGCAACGCGACACCGCGGGGTTCGTCTGCTCGCTCGCCGACGCGCTCGCGCTGCTCGACGAGGCGGGGCTCGACGACGTCGGGATCATGGCGGACACGTACAACCTCGCCAATGAGGCGACGCAGGACGTCGTCGCCGCCCGCGACCGGTTCACGGGCCTCCACGTCGCAGACGAGCTTCCCGAGCCGGTTCCCGGCGTCCGCGCGCTTCCCTCGGCCGGCGGGCGCTCCGCCGAGCTCGTCGCCGCGCTCCTAGCGGCCGGGTGGGAGGGCACCCTCGACGTCGAGGTCTTCTCCACGCCCGACGCCTTCTGGGCGCTCCCCGTGAACGAGGCCGCGCTGCAGGCATACGGGAGCGCCGCGGCGCTGTAGAGCGTTGCCCGACGCAGAGCTCGACACGCTCTGGGACTTCGACGACCCCGCCGGGAGCGAGGAGCGGTTTCGCGCGGCCGTCGAGCGCGCCCGGGCAACGGGCGACCCGATCGTGGCCGAGGCATGGACGCAGCTCGCGCGCGCAGAGGGCCTCCAGCGCCGTTTCGCGGACGCCGACCACGCCCTCGACGAGGCGGAGGCTGCGCTGCGCCCGGACGACCGCCGCGGTCGGATCCGGATCGAGCTCGAGCGAGGTCGCGTCGCCAACACGGCCGGACGGCCGGGACGCGGCGCACGCCGGTTCCGCAGGGCATGGGATCTCGCCCGCGACGCGAACGAGGACGCCCTCGCCGTCGACGCGGCCCATATGCTCGGCATCGTCGAATCGCCGGAGCCCGCACGGGCATGGAACGATCGTGCCATGGAGCTGGCCCGCGCATCGGCCGACCCTGCCGCTCGCCGTTGGGTCGGCTCGCTCGCCAACAACATGGGCTGGGCGTGCCACGACGCCGGGGACCTCGACGGGGCAATCTCGCTCTTCGAGCAGTCCAGGGATGCGTTCCTCGCGGATGGGCGTGTCGATCGTGCCCGTGTGGCGCGCTGGTCGATCGCCCGGTGCCTGCGCTCGCACGGCAAGGTCGTCGAGGCGCTCGCCGCGCAGACGGAGCTCCTGGCGGAGCTCGACGCGCTCGGCGAGACGGACGGCTACGTCCTGCAGGAGGTCGCCGAGTGCCTCCTCGCGCTCGGGCGCGACGAGGAGGCGCGACCGTTCCTCGCCCGAGCCAGCGCGGCGCTCGCCGGGTCTCAGACGGCGCCGTAGAGCTGGAGGATCACCGAGACGTACTGCTTCGTGTCGTCGAAGAGGCCGCGCTCGCGCACGGCCCGCGCGCCCTGGTAGTAGCCGGCGAGCGCCAGACGGACGTCGCCGCCGAACTCGTCGAGCTGCCAGCGCAGGTAGCGCACGCCGGCACGGACGTTCCCGTCGTAGGTCCGTGGCGTCACCTCGCCGAGCAGCATCGTGTCGACCCACTCCCAGGTCTCGGGCAGGAGCTGCATGACGCCGACGGCGCCGGCGCTCGAGACGACGTCCTCCTGGAACCCGGACTCCATCCAGGCGACGGCCCGCGCGAGCCTCGCGTCGACGCCATAGGTCGCCGACCACCGGTCGATCGCAGCAGCGACGGTCGCCCGGTCGACCGGCGTCCCCGACCCGCCGAGATGGGCACCGCGCGGCAGGAGGAGCCGCTGCCCGGGGACGATCGTGGACATCAGCGAGAGGGCGTTCGCCCGCGCCAGCCGCCAGGGGCTCACGTGGTAGCGCTGCGCGATCGAGAAGAAGCTCTCGCCGGCCGCGACGGTGTGACGGAGGCGAGGTGCGGCGCTGCGTGCGGTCCGTGTCGCGACGACTCGACCGGGCACCCTGAGGCGCTGGCCGGGCGTCAACACGCTCGTCAGCACGAGCCCGTTCGCCCGCGCCAGCTTCACGGCGGGGACACCGTACCGCTGGGCGATCGCGATGAATCCCTCGCCCGCCTGGACGACGTGCACGACCGTCGGCGCCGTGTGCGTGGGCGCCGCCTTCGCTCGAGCCCTGGTGACGCCCGGCACGCGAAGCCGCTGCCCGGGCGTGATCACGCTCGTCAGCCCGAGCCCGTTCGCGCGCGCGAGCGCGGCCGCGCCGACGTGATACCGCCGTGCGATGACCGCGAAGCCCTCGCCCGGCCTGACGACGTGGACCACTGGGCGCCTCGCGGGGCGGGTCTTCGGCCTCTCCGCCCCGCGCTTCCCGGGTCGCGCGAGCGCCTGAAACGTCTTCGCGCCGGCGACGCCGTCGGGGGTGAGACCACGCGCCCGCTGGAACCGCCGCAGTGCCGCCGCCGTCGCGGCGTCGAAGCGGCCGTCGACCCGCGTCGCCGAGAGCCCGAACGGACGAAGCCTGAACTCGAGCGAGGCGACGTCCCAGCCGACGCGCCCACGCGAGAGCTGTCGCTGGCCGAGGAGCGGGCCGCCGAGCTTGCCGAGCTTGCACCGGGTCGCCATGCCGACCTTGCCCGTGGCTCTGATCCCGTTCTGACGCTGAAAGCGGACCAGCGCGTCGCGCGTCATCGGCCCGGAGAGCCCGTCGACGGCCCCCGCGTAGAGGCCGTGCGAGCGCAGGGCGACCTGGAGCGCCGCGACCTTCGCGCTCCCCGCGGCCGCGCACGGCGCGGCCGTCGCCAGGGCTGCGGCCGCGGCGACGACGATGGCGATCGTTTTCCGCACGGAACTCCAGGTCTTCGGCGCCCGTCCGTCGTCTCCTGCGCGGGGCTGGGCTCGTCTCCGGCGGCACGGCTACACTTCCCGCTCGCTGCCTTCCCCGGTAGCTCAATTGGCAGAGCATCCGGCTGTTAACCGGAGGGTTGTTGGTTCGAGTCCAACCCGGGGAGCTGCAAAGAGCCTGCAAAGAGGCCGAGTCCGAAGGGCGCCTCATGCGGGCGCCCTTCTCGGCTCCTGAGACCGAGGTGCGCCGACGACCGCCGGCGCGCGAGCACGTCGGGGACGACCTCCCGATCGACGCGGCCGGCGATCGGGTCTCAGGCCGGATCGTCGTACACGTCTTGCGCGATGCGCTCGACGAGTGCCCTCGCCCTCGCCTCCTCGGGCGTCTCGTCCGGTGCAGCGTCGGTTCCCACGGGCTCACGCCCGCGCTCGTCCGCCGACGCCGAAGGCTCGGCGCGGACGGACTCGACCGAGTCGATCAGCAGTCGCCCCGCTTCGGACGCGTCGATCACGCCACGCTCGAACCGATCGACGATTTCACGCTCTTGCGGCGAGAGCCGATCCGTCCGCTTGGGCTTGAACTTCATGCGCCGAGCCTAGACGAGCACCGATACGAGGAGGGCGCCGCCCGAGGCGCCCTCCTCCGTACCGATCCGGCACTCATCGAGAGCGGAGTCTCCTACGTGCCCTGATCCTCGTCTGCACGGTCGCCCTTGCGATCCGTCTCGGGATCGGGGCCGTTGTAGCCATCCTCGCCGGACGACGGCGAATCGGATTCGTCGGGCGTCTCGATCGTCTCTTCCTCCGGGGAGCGCGCCTCCGACAAGACTCAACCCTTCGACCGCGGCGGGCGAGAGTTGCGCTCTCTCATGGCGTCAGACCGCGCGCCTTCCGCTGAAGAGGCCGACGAGGAGCACGACGAGGGCGATCACGAGCAGCAGCCAGAGCAGGTTGCTGACGAAGATGCCGCCGCCGGCCGCCGCCAGGACGAGCAAGACGATGAGCAAGATCAAGAGAAGACTCACACGCACCTCCGGTCCGTTGTTGTCCCCGGCATTTCGAGTTCGGGCATACCCTCGCGCGGCCTTCGCCTAACGAGGCGACGGATGGGCGCGCACCTGGTGCGCAGCCCTTGTCACGGCCCATAGTGTGCGCCCGTGCGCCCGCGCCCCGTCCTGCAGTGTCCCGCCGGGGGATCGAGAGCGGCGTGGGCGTGATCCTCGAGTTCACCGCGAGCGACGACCTGCAGCTCCTCGCGCTGCTCGCCTCTGCCGCGGCTCTCCTGATCCTCGCCGGGCCGTTGCGAATCCCGTATCCGATCCTGCTCGTCCTGGGGGGGCTCCTGCTCGGCTTCGGGCCGGGCGTGCCGGAGGTGTCGCTCCCGCCCGAGGTGGTCCTGGTCGGCTTCCTGCCACCGCTGCTCTACGTCTCGGCGTACTCCACCGGTCTCCGGGAGTTGCGCCAGAATCTGACGCAGATCTCGCTGCTCGCGGTCGGGCTCGTCGTCATGACGACGGCCGGCGTCGCGGTGGTCGCGCACGAGGTGGCGGACCTGCCGTGGCCGCAGGCGTTCGTCCTCGGCGCGGTCGTCTCGCCGACGGACCCGATCGCGGCGACCGCCATCGGCCAAAGGCTCGGCGTTCCACGCCGCCTGATCGACGTCGTAGAGGGCGAGAGCCTCGTCAACGACGGTACGGCTCTCGTCCTGCTCCGAACGGCGATCGCAGCGTCGGTCACCGGGACGTTCTCGATCTGGCATGCCGGATGGGAGCTCGTGGTCAGCATCGCCGGAGGCGTCGCCGTCGGTCTCGTCGTGGGCTATGCCGTCCGGCGCTTCCGGCGCGTGCTCGACAACCCGCCGCTCGAGGTCACGATCGCGTTCCTCACGGGGTACTTCGCCTTCTTGCCGGCCGCCGCGCTCGGTGTCTCGGGCGTTCTCGCCGTCGTCACCGCGGGCGTCTACATGGGCTGGTACACGCCGGAGCTGACGACAGTCCAGACGCGGCTCACCGGTCGGGCGTTCTGGGAGATCCTCACGTTCCTGCTCAACGCAGTCCTCTTCGGCCTCGTCGGTCTCCAGCTCCGCCCGATCCTGGATGCGCTCTCGGGGACGAGCGGGTCGTCGCTCGTCGGCGACGCAGCCTTCATCGTGCTCGCCGTCCTGACTCTGCGGATCGCGTGGGTGTTCACGGTGACGTACGCCCCGCGCCTCGTCTCGTGGCAGACGCGCGCCTCGGCGCAGCCCTGGACACACACCGCCTTCGTCTCGTGGAACGGCATGCGCGGCGCCGTGACGATCGCTGCCGCCCTCTCGATTCCCCTCCGAACGGATGCCGGCGCGGCGTTCGACGGGCGTGACTCGATCGTGTTCTTCGCGTTCGCCGTCGTCCTCGGCACGCTCGTGATCCAGGGGCTCACATTGCCGGCGGTGATCCGTGGGCTCGGACTCGAAGCGGACGAGAGCACCGCGGAAGCGGAGGAGGCGCATGCTCGGATCCGCGCCGCGGAGGCGGCGATCGTACGGCTCGACGAGCTGGTGAGCGAGTCGTGGGTCCGCGAGGACACCGCCGAGCGTCTCCGCGGCGCCTACCAGTTCCGAATCGACCGCTTCACGGCCCGGTTCGACGCCGACGGCGACGGCAAGATCGAGAGGCAGTCCCTCAAGTACCAGAAGCTCCGGCGCGAGCTGCTCGACGCCGAGCGCCACGCCGTGATCGAGCTTCGCAACGCCGGTGAGATCAGCGACGACGTGATGCGGCTCGTCGAGCGAGACCTCGACCTCGAGGCGTCGCGGCTCGACAGCTGACGCCGCGCAGGACGTGGCTTCCGCGCGCCGGCTGCCCGCGGGGACGACCTCAGGTCACGGTGTGAACGGGCACCTCGTAGAACTCGACCGACACCCGCCGTTCCGTGCCGCCCGGGTTCATCGCGTTGAGCGCCTCGTCGCCGCGACGCATCGCCTCCTCGGTCTCGAAGAGCGTCACGCCGACCCCCTTCCCGGACTCGCGGTTGACGAGCATGAGCATCTTCGCGCCCTCGAGCCCCTGCGGCGTCTCGCCCGAGTCGACCTGGCCGCGAACCAACGCGATCGCGTCGTCCACCTTCGACGGATCGCTCTCGAACGTCGCAACGCGTGCGTACATTTGTCACCCGCCTCCCTTGCGGTGATGGAGCACCAAGCGTACGCCACAGGCGGTGGTGCTCTCCGGCCGGATTCCTCTCGGGCCCGAGCGCAGGCCGTCCGCCTCACACCCGCTCCCGTCGCATCCGCACGGAAGGTCGGATGCGAGATCGGTGCCGAGACGCAGTCGGCACGAAGACGACCAGTTGGGACGACGCCGACACGCCATTGGCACGAAGCTGGCACTGACACGTGACACGTTCGCGGTCAACATCCGTCTCCCCGTGGGTGGGTGGGGGTTAGGGATGGGACCAACTGTGAGCCGCGCGCACTCCCACCGGAGGCCTCAGCCGCTCGGCTCAGCCTCCGGCTCGAGCACGAAGACGCGAAGCTCGCGACCGCTGCGCGCGCGATAGTCCTCGTACCCGGGCCACACGCGCACCGCCTCCGCCCAGTACCGTGACCGCTCCTCGGACGTCGCCGCCCTCGCGGTATAGCCGCGCTCGACTCCCTCCACCGAGACGCGCGCCGCCGGATCCGCCTCGAGGTTGAGGGCCCATGCAGGCCCACGGCGGCGACCCCAGTTGGACGCGATCAGCACCACGCGCTCGCCGTCCGCGACATGGAGGAGCGGCACGCTGCGCGACAGGCCGGTCCGCCGCCCGGTCGTGGTCAGGTAGCAGAGCGGGAACCCGGTGCCGAGGCTCGTAAGCGATCGGCGGCGCCCGACGAGAAGCCCATCGACCGGCGGAACGATGCGCGACAGCGCCCATACGGCGGCGCGATACCGGCCGAGCCGACGCACGGCGGCTGCATAGGGATTCACACCAGCTCGGCGAGCGCCGAGTGCACCTTTGCGAGATGCGCCTGTAGCTCCGTGGCGCGCACGAGATCCGCCCCCTGGAGCTCGCGTCGCAGCCGCCGTTCGTGCAGCCGGAGGAGCAGCTCCTTGCCCGTCCGCTCGTCGAGCTCGTCCCGGTCGGCTCTCGCGCCCAGCTCCGCGCGCAACGCTACGAGCTCCTCGTCCTCCGGGGCGCCGTCGACCAGCAACTCCCGAAAACGCCGGTGGAGCGGATCGTCGAAGTGATCGGGTGTCAGCGCGGCGAGCTCCGGGACGAGCGACGGGTTGCGGACGACCGCCGCAAGGAGATCGCGCTCGCGCTGGAGACCGGCGTCGAGCAGGCGCGGGGTCGCAGGCGCAGGCGCCGCTGCGGCACGAACGACGTGCGACGGCGCGAGCGCGCCGAGCGTCTCGCGCGGCAGATCGAGTCGGTCGGCGAGCAGCCGCAGCGCCTCCTGCCGCTCGGGCGAGTCCTCGACGGACGCGAGGATCTCGCGAGCCCGCACGAACGCCTCCTGCCGGTCTGCCGTCCGCTCGAGCGTGATCCGAACCCGATAGTGGAGGTAGCTCTCGGCCGAGCCGACCCGCGCCGCGAACGAGTCTGGCGCGTCGGCGGGATCCTCGCCCTTCGGCAGCGCCACCACCCGGACGTCGAAGCCTTGCCTCACCGCGAGCTCCATCCCGCGCAGCGTCGCCTCCTGTCCTGCCGCATCCGCGTCGAAGCAGAGGAAGAGCCGCTTCGTGAGGCGGCCGAGCTCCCGTAGCTGCGCGTCGGTGAGCGCGGTTCCCATCGACGCCACCACGGCCTCGACGCCCGCTTGGCGAAGCGCGATCACGTCGGTGTTGCCCTCGACGACGATCGCGCGGTCCTGCTTCGCGATCGCCGGTCGCGCGAGGTGAAGGCCGTAGAGGACGTTCCCCTTCTTGAACAGCTCGCTCTCGGGCGTGTTGACGTACTTGCCGCGCAACGGGTCGTCGTCTCGCAACCGCCGCGCCTGGAAGCCGATCACCCGCCCGCGCGCATCGGCGAGCGGGAACATCAGGCGGAAGGGGAAGTAATCGTGCCCCCGCTGGTTCGCGAGACCCGCAGAGCGGATCTCGTCGATCGTGAAGCCGCTCTCGCGCGCCTTCGCGACGAGGCCGGAGCCGCGGGAGAGGCCGAGGCGGAACTCCCGGGAGATCTCCTCGCCGAGGCCGCGGCCAGCGAGGTACTCGCGCACGGGCGCGCCCGCCTCGGTGTCCCAGAGCACGCGCTCGAAGTATGTCGTCGCCTGTTCGAGGAGGGCCGTCAGCCGGTCACGGCGCCGGCGTGCCGCGTCGGCCTGAGGCGACGTCTCCTCGTACTCGAGCCGGATCCGGAACCGCTCCGCGAGCCACTCGACCGCGCCGGCGAAGTCGAGGTTCTCGGTCTCCTGGACGAAGCGGACGACGTCACCGCCCTTTCCGCAGCCGAAGCAGTAGTAGAGCTTGTCGAGGGGGTCGACCGAGAAGCTCGGCGTCCGCTCCTCGTGGAAGGGGCAGCGGCCCGTGAAGCGCGAGCTCGACGCTCGGCGAAGCGACGTCCGTGCCGAGACGACGTCGACGATGTCCGCCGCCGCCTTGACCTCCGCGACGCTCGTGTCCTTGATCCGCGCCACGGCGGCGACCCTACTCCGCCCCGAGCGACGCGGCGTACGCGAGCGCGAAGCGGTCGGTCATGCCCCCGAGGTAGTCGGTGACGCGATCCGGGAGCGGGCCGTCGCCGGCCGGCAGGCGCTCCGGCTCGTCGACGAGCCAGGCGAAGATCGCCTTCACCACACGTCGTGCGCGCTCGTGCTCGGGCATCACCTGCGGGCCGAGATACACGCGCTCGAACATGAACGCGCGCAGCGCGTGCATCGCCTCCCCCACCTCCCGGCCCTGGACGATGTCGCCGGCGGCCTCCGACGACTCCACGAGATCGTGGACGAGCGTGTCGATCCGCCGAGACCCCGTCGCGCCGAGAAGCGCGATCTCCTCGGCAGGCAGCTCGTCCTCCGTCAGCAGGCCGTACCGGAGCGCGTCGTCGATGTCGTGGTTGACGTACGCGATGCGGTCGACGATCCGGACGATCCTGCCCTCGTGCGTCGCCGGCTCGCGCTCACCGGTGTGCGTGAGGATGCCGTCGCAGACCTCGTAGGTGAGGTTCAGCTGGCGCGCGATGCGAAACGACTGCTCGTTGTGCCTGAACCTGCCGCCGAACCGCTCCAGCAGCGCCTCGTCGAGCGCGTTCTCTCCGGCGTGGCCGAAGGGCGTGTGCCCCGTGTCGTGCCCGAGCCCGATCGCCTCGACGAGGTCCTCGTTCAGGCGCAGCGCCCGGGCGACGACGCGCGAGATCGCGGTCGTCTCGAGGGTGTGCGTCATCCGAGTCCGGAAGTGGTCACCCTGCGGGTCGATGAAGACCTGCGTCTTTCCCTTCAGCCGGCGAAAGGGCTTCGAATGGATCAGCCGGTCGCGGTCACGCTGGAACGGGGTCCTGACCGTGCACGGCGCTTCCTCGCGCTCCCGGCCGCGCGTCTCGTAGGAACGCACGGCGAGCGGGGAGAGCGTCACCCTCTCGACGGCCCGTATCCGCTCCGCGAATGCGCCCGCGATCCGTCCCGCCACCTCCATGTCGCCAGGGTAGTCGCCGCCCCGGCGCGATTTGCGTACGCGGCGGGCTCAGAACGAGCGCGACTGGCCTCCGTCGACGACCACGCACGTGCCGACGACCCACGACGCGCGCGGGGAGACGAGGAACGTGACGACGTCGGCGATCTCCTCGACCGTCCCGAACCGGCCCCAGGGCAGCTCGCGCTCGACGAACGCGGCCATGCCGTCGGGATCGTCGCGTACGCGACGATCCCAGCTGCCGCCCGGGAAGAGCGTCGAGCCGGGAGCGATGCTCAAGACCCTGATCCGGTCCTCCGCGAGGTCTCCTGCCATTGCCTTCGCAAGGCTGATCTCCGCCGCCTTGGCGACGTTGTAGCTCGGGCGTCCCCCGCCCTCTCGCCCCCAGATCGACGCGATCAGGGCGATCACGCCGCCGCCGCGGGCGCGGAGAATCGGCAGCGCGGCTCGCGAGACCGCGAGCGCCGGCACGAGATTCCGTCCGAGAACGTCGTCCAGGTCCTGGAGATCGAGCTCGTCGATCGTCCGTGCGCCCGAGCCGCCGACGTTGTTGACCACGATGTCGAGCCCGCCGAACGCCGCGACGGCGGCCTCGACGACATGCACGGCGCCCTCGGCGGTCGTGACGTCGGCGACTGTAGCGTGCGCGCGGCCGGGGCCCTGGACGGCCCCGACGGCCTCCTCGAGCGCATCCTCTCCACGCGCGCAGAAGAGGACGTCCGCGCCTTCCTCGACGAGGCGGGTGGCGACGCCCCGGCCGATCCCCCGGCTCGAGCCGGTGACGAGCGCGACCTTGCCCGTGAGCCCGAGATCCACGCGGCTAGCCTAGTCGCGTGACGCGCATCCTCCTCGCACGCCACGGCCAGACCGACTGGAATCGCCTCGGACGCTGGCAGGGGCACGCCGACCCCCCGCTCAACGACGCCGGCCAGGCCCAGGCGGCGGAGCTCGCGGAGCGGCTCGCCGGCGACGGGATCGCGGCGATCTACTCGAGCGACCTGACGCGTGCCAGCCAGACCGCACGGGTCGTGGCCGACCGGCTCGGCCTCGACGTCGTCGAGGATCGAGGCCTGCGCGAGATCGACGTCGGCTCGTGGTCGGGGCTCACACGGGCGCAGGTGGAGCAGCGGTTCCCCGAGGGGTACGCCCGCTGGCTCGGGGGCGAGATCGGGCATGACGGAGAGACACGCGAGGAGCTGACCCTGCGGGTCGTCGGGGCGGTCGAGCGGATCGCCGCCGCACACCCCGAGGGCACGATTCTCGTCGTCACGCACGGAGGCGCCATCCGTGCGCTCCGCCGGCATGCGGCCGGCGATCCGGGTGATCCGATCGAGAACTGCGGCATGAGCACGCTCGAGCTCGTTGACGGGGTGCTCCGTGTGCGGGTCGTATGACCGCCCCCCAACGGAGATGTGACTCGAGGTGCGGCCGTGTACTCGGCGCGCGTGGCTGCGGTCCCTCGAGCATCACTGGCGCGGCGACTCGCGCGACGCTGATGCGCCGAACTGCCCGAGTGCGTCCTTCTGAGCCCGGCGCGTCGGCCTGGGCCATGTGTGGTCGATCGCTCCGCTGAACGCGCCGCTCTGACGCCCCGTTGTCCCATCCACCGTGCTGTGCAGCGTGAAGCTGCCGGTTGCGTCGGCGAAGCGTCCTGTCCCGCCCGTGATGGTGTAGGCGTCGACGATCGAGAGCGTCGTGGGACCTGTCCGGGTCGCCTGTCCAAGCACAGTGGCGGTCAGGGCGTCGCCGTTCGCCGCCGTGAATGTTTCGGCGACAGGGTCGGAAGGTCGATCGATCTCTGCGTGCGGGGCCGACGACGAGAGCATCGCCGGCGGCCGACCTCCCATGAGCGGGACGCCGTAACCCCGTGCCGCCCAGCGGGGGGGAGTGGGTGGGCGGCACGGAGTCTTCCGCGGCCCGACGGGCTTGACCCTGAGCTCCCCCCGCCCAAGCCCGTCGGGCCGCGTAGTGCGCGGAATATGACAGTTAGTGAAGTTCGATACAAGAGCGCGGGGTGAGCGATTCGAAGGTCGCGAGCGCGACTCGCGCCGATGGACTCACCCGGGTGCCAGCGGCTGCCGCAGGCGTCTGATGGCTGCTGCGGCCGTGTCCTGGACAGACAACGGTTTCGAGACCACACCGGGACCACGCGAGCACCGCACACGTGACGACGTATACGAAGTTGGCAACCGCTTGAAATGACGGGAACGGCTACGCTGCGCGCCGTGGAGGACTACACGAACAAGTACAAGGGCGAGCAGGTCGAGCTCGCGCTGTTCGGCGGTGAGTACCAGGAAGGGACGCTCACCGCGTACTGCTCGATCGAGGACGTCCCCCACGTCGAGCTGAACGGGCACATCCTCGTGCCGCTCCAGAACGTCGCGAGCCTCCACTGCTCGAGCCGCTGCGACGCTCCCGAGCCCGACTGGCCGCCGCGCGGGCTCGAGGAGCTCGACCGCGACGACCGTCCGGACGACGAGGACGACGAGGCCTGATTCCTCCGCGGTGCGCGGGGCGGCAGCACGCAACATCCTCAAGGCGTGGCTCCTCGTCGTCGTGCTCGCGGCGATCTTCGCGGGCGTCGGCTGGCTCCTCGCGGACACTCGCGGCGCGCTCCTCTTCGCCTTCTGCTCGCTCCTCGCCGCAACCGGTGCGTATGCCGTCGGGGATCGTGCATTGCTCGGGATGCTCGGCGCACGCCCGTTCGCGTTCGCGGAGGATCCACTGCTGCGCTCGACGGTCGACAGGCTCGCGGCGCAGGTCGGCGTCGAGGCGCCGAAGCTTCACCTGATCGACGACACCTTCCCGCGGGCATTCGCCGTCGGCCGCGGGCCGCGTGGGGCCACCATCGCGGTCAGCGCCGGCCTCCTCTCCGGGCTCCCGCCCGCCGAGGTCGAAGCCGTCCTCGCGCACGAGCTGGCGCACGTCCGCTCGCGGGACGTTCTCCCTCAGACGTACGCGGTGCTCCTGTCGACGACGCTCCTCGAGCTGACGCGGATCGGAGGCTTCCTGTCGCGGTTCCTCGTCGCGGTGCTCGCGCCCGTCGGGGCGGCGTTCACGCACGTGCTGCTCTCGCCCAAGCGTGAGCTCGCGGCGGACGCGGCCGCGGCGCGAGTCGTCGATCCGCACGACCTCGCCGACGCGCTGATCCGCCTCGACCGTGCGGCGGAGCTCGTCGACTTCACGTCGTCGCCGACGACGGATCCGCTCTACACCGTGAGCCCGTTCGACCACACGGAGCGCGTCGCGCGTATGTTCGTGACGCACCCGCCGCTCGCAGAGCGGGTGTCCCGGCTGCGCGCGCTGGCCGACGGCGTGTCCCCGAAGGGGTGAGTCGAACGGTGCGGGCGGGGCCGGTTGCCGGCAAGACGGCCTCGGACCGCGGAAAGGAAGAGTCGGTGGGGGAACCATTTGGTCCCCCACCGAGAAAAACCGGCGGCATCCTACTCTCCCGGGGGCTTGCGCCCCAAGTACCATCGGCGCGAGCGGGCTTGACTTCTCTGTTCGGAATGGGAAGAGGTATTTCCCCGTCGCTATGACCGCCGAAGTGTCAAGGGGCGCGCCTGACGCGGCTGCGCTCACCCTCAAAACTCCATAGCAACCCAACGTGTTCAAAATCAAGACCTCGGGCAATTAGTACGGGTCAGCTGAACGCATTGCTGCGCTTGCACCGCCCGCCTATCGACGTGGTGGTCTTCCACGGCCCTTACTCACTCGAAGTGATGGGGAACCTCATCTCGAGGTGGGCTTCCCGCTTAGATGCTTTCAGCGGTTATCCCATCCAGACGTGGCTAATCAGCAGTGCCCTTGGCAGGACAACTGATACACCAGAGGTC